>CAZEZV010000020.1:0-23667 GCA_964516725.1 uncultured Phycisphaeraceae bacterium | reverse complement strand
CTGGACTTCCAAGGCCGCGTCCTCCGAGGAGAAGCGAAGCTCGGTGAAAAGAAGGTGTCGATCGTGCCGCCCGACCCGATGGGCGACCTCGGCAGCGGGTGGGAGAAAGTTGCTGCGGGGATGGTGGAGAAGCGGGCTTCGCTGACGGTGGGCAAGACGTGATAATGGACTTGACTCCATGCCCAAATGCAAACGACCCTCGCATGTTGATGCGAAGTTCTGAGAGTCTTTCCAACTGCAAGTTGCTGATTGCGGCAGTGTCTTGAGCGCTGCGAGGCAACGTCTAAGCCTTTCAGCCGGCATGTTTCTGACTCCAATGTTTTTAACCTGCTCCCTTCGCGAGTCTTTCTCGGCCCGAGGTTCTGGTTCGCGCCGATGGCGCTGTCAGGAGAGGCACCGACACGAACGGAGTATGAAGCGAACACGGCCCGCTATCGGGAACCGTCTCGCCTCGTCACTTCGTTACGCCGTTACTCCCTTTCCAACCGATACACTCCTGCATGCAATCTTGGCGCCGCACTCTGATCTTGACTGATGGCGGACTTGCGAGCCTGGTCGCCGCCGCTCACGCGCGCGAGGCCGCGACGCTCGCAGGCATTTCGCCCGACGCTCTGGCTTCCAACGTCGTGCTTCAGGCGTTTGTCCCGCAGCCCGAAGCGGTGCTCCTGCAGCGTAAAGCTGCGGCGACTCAGGCCGAGGTGCTTGGCCTTGGCTGGTGCGGCACCGACTCTCGCGGCCTTGCGCTCCCTGCGCCGCAGGCCGACGAGCACGAGCGCGAGTGCATCGAACTCTTTGGCGCTGCGCTGCTCGCCGCGCGACTAGGCTGCGAGCGCGTCATCTGGCCCGCGAGCGCGGGGACGTCTGATAGCGTCGACATCGACCGCCTCGCAACCATCAACGACCGCGCACTTGTCGCGGCCCGCTTTGCGTCCGTCGCTTCCCAGGCCGCGACCGCGACGGGCATCGTCATCGACACGCCCTTTGCGGAACTCAGCGACCAGCAACTCGCGGACCTTGCGCTCGACGCGGGCGTGCCGCTCCAGACGTGCTGGTGGTGGGCGAAGCAGTCGAATGACTCGGTTGTAGATCGCGAGCGCGCGAGGTGGAACGCCGCGTTGCAGAATGCCGGGTGGGGCGCGATGGCAGCAGTGTAACTCGGCGACGGCACAACGTTGCGCCACCGATTATCGGGGACGGCTTGATTCGTCGGTGGTGGAACTGAAACATTTGGACTTGTTGCGGTTCGTCCACCGACAGCCAAAGCCTTGTCGGTGGCACGTATTCAACGTCTCACCGTTTCACCGTCTTCCAAGTTCTTCCCCATCACCCTCACATCCACAATCTTCCCAAACTTATCGCCGCATCGCTTCATCACGCCGATCGTCTCAAACCCCAGCGACGCATGAAACGCCACGCTGCCGGCATTGCCATCATAGATTCTCGCAATCACCAGGCACACGCCGTTGCGCTCCGCTCGCGAAAGTAACTCCGCCATAAGCGCCTGCCCAACGCCTCTGCCACGCGCCACCGGATGCACATACACCGAATTCTCCGCCGTGCGCGAGTAGCCCGCTCGCTCGCTCCACTTTGAGAGCGACGCCCAGCCCAGCACCGCGGGCTCACCTTTGCTTGCATCGCCTCGCACCACCAGCACCGGATAGCGCGCCGACTCATGCTCGCCAAGCCACGCCCGCCACTGCGCATCGCTCCGCGCCTCGGTCATGAGTGTGTTGAGCCCGTGCAGGCACTCCGGATCGTAAATCGCGGCGATGCCGGGAAGATCAGCCCAGGTCGCAACGTGAATCGCGTGAGTCATAGCAGCGCACTTTGTCAGCGTCAATATCCACCAGTAGCCCAGGCCTTAGAACCGCCCATCACGCACAATATCCACGGGCTCGGACCACTCTATGAGGTTCGCCAGCTTTTGAACTGTCATCCCGGGCATCTCCGGCACAAGTCCAGCCAGCATCCGATCGCGCGTCGCACGGTACTCGCCCTGCGTCAGCCCGAGCCCGCTGAGGCGCGACATCAGCGAGCGAATCTCCGCGAGCGTCTGCTTCGCGGCGTTTGCCTCGGGCGGCAGATTGTCCCGCGTCGCAAGGTAGTTTGCAAACTCCTGCACGTCCGACACGCGGCTCGATGGCGGATTCATCGACCAGAAGCGATGCATTGACTGCTGAATCGTCCGCGCCGCCTCGCTCGCGCGGATTCCATCGCCACCTAAGACAAGGTCATGCTCCGCGACGAGCCCGCGCACTGCCGCGATGTCAAACCGCGTCGCCGCGACGAGAACCTCATTCGCATCCACCGCCGCCCGCCCCGGCAAGTCGCTGTACATGTACCGCCCGCGACGCGACTCGAAGCTCTCGCCGACATTCACCCCGCGACCACTCACCGCGATTTGCCGCAGTAACTCAATGTCATAGACGCGAGGCTGAACGCCAAACTGCGGCACGGGATCCCATTCGAGCGGGTCTTCGAGTTGGCCGCGGCCCACGGGGGGCGGGGGCGGTGGTGGTGGAACACGCACCGGCACAGCGCGATCAAGCACTCGATCATTCGCGTTCACAAATTCGCCCCGCAGCGCTTCCGTCGTCAGCAAGTCAACCCTCTCATACAGCGACAAATTTGAGCTATATGAACCGATCGCCGAGCCAAACCGCGGCACGGGTCCCTCGCCCGCGAGCTGCACATCGCCGTTCATCGCGATCGAACCGCCCGCGAAGTAATCAAGCCCGGCGTCGTTGAGCAAGTCGCCAACCTTGTCAAACAGCGAACCGGCCGGACGCCGAATCAGCGAAATCGTGTCCGCCGTGATCGCAAGATCACCGACGGTGCTGACGTCCCCCACCGCAACGCGCCTCGCCTGCATGCTTAGATCGCCAAGCACCGTCAGCTTCTCGCCCGGCGCGAAGCGAACCTCTTCGGCACGCACGTTCATGTCGTTCCTGCCGACAATCGTCGCATACTTCTCTACGCCGCGCCCGTCCCGCGTCGAGGCGTCGCGCCGCGTTTGAATACTCAACAACCCGAGCGGATTCCCGGCACCGACATCGCCGCCAAACTCCACGAGCCCGGAGCTTGTGAGAACCTCAAGGTCAAGACCTGCTCCCGTGCGCGGATTGCGGGCGGCAACAACGTCTCCTCCGATTCGAATCGCCCCTGCGGCGTCGCTTGTCGTGCGCGTCTGAAGCCGCGTGTCGCTCAGCAGCGTCGCGTCGCCGCGATAGGACTGTCCGAGTTCGGTCAGCACTTCGACAAGGAACTTGTCAACAGACACGTCGGATCGTCCGAAGGTCGCGTCGCCGGAAACAGCAATCTCTCGCAGCGCTCGCTCGCGTCCGCTGCCCATTTCGAAAGTCGCGGAGCCATCGATCGTCAGCGAATGCGCGGCGTCGTCTCCCAGCGCACTGTTCACGGGCGCCTCAAACTGCACATGCTCGCCGCGAAGAGTAATGTCGTCACCAACGTACACCTTGTCTTCGTAGAACTGCCCTTGCTCGCCCGTCGAAGTCACGTCCGCGTTCAGGTTCGCGAGGCTGAACACCGCGAGACCCTGCACATCGAGATCCTCATTGACCGTGAACTCACCCGATCCAATCGGGTCATACGCCGTGCCCGCGCCGATCTTCGCATTCGTGCCCGTGAGTTTCGCCGAGTCATTGATCGTGATGTCGCCAAAGTAGGAATTCGCGATGAACTCCATGTCGGCGGTGTGCTGAATCGCAGGCAAGTCCGCATCCGTGAAGGACTCGTTCTGCGAAAACTCAAACACGCTCGGCACACCACCCCACACCCCCCCGCCCGCGTCGCTCGACGCCCCGGCGATCACCGGCGCGTGCGTCGTCACGTCGATTGAACCAAACCGCTCCGTGCTCGACATCGGCTGCCGTTCCGGCGGCGCGCCAGCCCGCATCGCAATGCGATCCGACGCGACCACGAGTCCGTCACGAACAAACGTCAGGAAGCCGGTCCCCCCATCGCCCGCCTGGAGCGTGATGCTCTGCGCCGCGATCAGGTCGCCCCCGATGTTCATGTCGGCGCCCGACACCAGCGTGATGGTCGAGCCGGACTCGATTCTCTCGTTCAAGGTAACCCGCCCGCTGGCGCGTGCATCGAGCGACGCGAATCTATTGACGCTCTCGACATCAACACCATCATCATCTCCAAACGACAAGTCGCCGCGCGTCACGTTGATCTTGAGATGCGTGTCTTCGCCATGCGCCACAAACACGTCCGCCCCGCGAAGCGTCAGCGATTCTGCCTGCGTCCATTCGACTGTGCCGCCCGTCGGCACGCCCACCTGTCCAAACTCGACAAATCCGGTGCTTGCGAGCAGCGACATGTCGCCGCTAAGAGCCGACAGCTGTGTTCCGCTGCCTGTCATGTCGCTGATGTTGCGATGTGCCGAGAAGTCCAGGAAGTTCGCCGCGACTGTGAGATCAATCAGCCCAATCGACTCGTTGCCGATGACGCTCGACCCCCCAAACACAATGTCCCGCCCTGCGTCCAGCGTCAAGCCACCATTGTTCTTCTGAATCGAATCCTCAATCACAATATCCAGCGGCGTCTGTAGAAATACATCGCCAGCGAAGCCCTCGATCGCACCTGACGAGACAACAAACGCCTGCTCCTCAACATCGCCGCGAGCGATGCGCCCATCGGCCGTCACTTGCTCGTCATCAATTCCTTCGCTGCGAACAAATACACTCCCGGCTTGATCTCCACCAAGAATCATCTCACCCGCCGAGCGCAGCCCGCGCACGCTCGCGGCGTCTTCAGCAAGGATGTTTGCCGCGATCTGCATCGCCGTGTCGCCCGAGAGCGAGATGGAGCCGGCGTTGCCGCTCGCAAGCCCGCCCGACACATTAATCACGCTGCCTGAATCCAGGTCTAGGAAGCCCGTGCTCTTGATCGCGACGCTGCCGCCGTCGCCAATGGAGTCAACATCTGCAATGCGCCGACCGAAGTTTGGATCAGCCGAGGCAACGCGAGCCTCAACCCGGGCGTTTTCACCGACATGAATCGCGTGGGTCGCGTTGAGCGCGATACTGCCCGCGTGCGGTACCGTGTTGCTCCCCCCACTTGTGCTTGAGCCGCCGCTCGCCGTGATTTCAGAAGCAGGTCGCGCCGCGCCAACAATCGCGTTCGCCTCGATGACGCCCCATTGCTCGATTCTGGCCGCGTTGATCTTGATCGTCCCGCCGTCTTGCGATGCGGCCTGATCGCTTGCCCGCAACGCGCTCGCAGAGATCGTCCCCTCGTTGTGGACCGTCACCCCCGGCGCTTCGATGCGAACATCACCACTCGCCGCTGCGATGGTGCCAGTGTTCACAACCGCCGCCGCCCCACCGCCGTCGTACGTCCGCATCGCCGCCGCAGCCGCGTCGCCCGCGCCCAGCGATGCAAAGCGCCGCCGCGGCTTCGCGCCATTCGCTGCAACATTCGCCACGCTGCTTGCCGCACCACTCGCCAGAGGCTGCGCCCGCTCAGCGTTCTGCGGCGTCACCTGTACGCGAATCGCGCTGCCCTTCTCCTGCAGGTACACACTGCCACCATCTGGCGAACGCACGAGATTGACCGTCCCGGGCTTCTCACCAGCGTTGCTTGCTCCCGCCAAGATGAACCCGGTGTTGAAAATCGAGTTGCCAATGAGCGTCACTTCGCCCGCGGAAATCTCGCCCGCGTTCTCGATGCCTCCGCTCACGTTGCGGAAGTAGTCTCTCCCCGCGATGAAGTCCGCATTCGAAAGGTCCGCCCCCGCCGCGACGAACCGCGAGGCGTTCACAACGCTTCCGCTCCCGAAGAACACGCCCGCCGGATTGACCAGGTACACCTGCCCGTTCGCCAGCAACGAGCCATCAATCCGCGACGGGGCTGCGCCCGAAATCCGATTCAGCACGCGCGAGTCGATCGAGGGCTGCACAAACTGCAGGACTTCCTGAGAACCGACGTCGAACCTGTTGTAGTTGATGATCGCACCGTTGCTCGCACGGATGATCGTTCGCGCATCAAGGCGCTCGAACGACACGTCGCCACGAACGGTTCGCGGGCCTTCGATCTGAGCGCTGACAGACTCAACAAACGCCAGCGAAGAAACGCCGAACACGCCGCCCGCACAGACAATCAACAACCCCGGCGCACGAAGCACACAGCGACCACTCCACGCCCATGGCATACCTCGCCCCACGCTCCGCGTCGCATTGCCAGCGCTCTCACTCATCGCGCTCCTCCGTGGTGCGTGACACGCAACACCAGTGGAAGTACTCCGGGCCGCAGGCTCCGCCTGCGTTGCCTCGTTCAACGGTATGGCGCAAACTCCCCGCAGCGCAAGCTCTGCGCAACACCAAATTCATCGTTGCAACACCCGGCGACGCACGGCCCGCGGGCTGTCGATCCAATTGATCGGCGAACTAACGGCAAACCCCCACCAGCCCCCTGTCACCGTATCAGTTCATTTTTCCCTTGACTGTGTTCACAAACACGTCTCCGGTCGGGATGTTCTGAATTGGTCCCGCCGCCGTTGCATATCCCGAGCCTAGCGCAACAGTTGTCAACTCAACATACGTATTTGGCGTGGTGAGCGTTGCTGCGATCGCGCCCGAATGCAACGCGCGGATTTTTACCTCACTGCCCGAGTCATTCTCCAGCAAATAGACTCGCTCGACAACCATGTTGGGAGCTGACGACACCGACTGCCCGATGATCTGCGTCCCCTCCGCGGCTGCCGAAATTCTCTGCAAACGGATGTAGGGCCGCCAGCCCCAGACCGCCGCATACCCGGTCTTCACTTCCGCGCACAGGTCATGCGTGAGCGCACCGGTCGAGTCGTAGATCGGCACGCTGCGGATCGCCGCGTAGGTTGGCGTTCCCGCGCTCTTTGGCCCCATCAACACCCGAGTTCCTTCCGCCGCGGCTTTCTTTTGTTCTGGCGTCAGGATCAAGTTCGCATTCGCCTTCATGTGCAGGCGTACGTCTTGATTGAGCGCGCTCCACGTCGCATCCGCCTCTTTGAGAATCTGTCCATACAACACGCGATTGCCAAAAGAAAACGGGCCTGGCCCGGGAACGCCCGTCGCCGACCGCGGATTCTTCTCGGGCTGCCACTGCGAGCAATCCGACGCGCACCCGCTCATGCACAACACAAGTCCAGCCACCATCAACATCGCGCCAACTTGAAAAGCCTTCATGCCTTGATCCCCTTCCTGACCCACCACTTCGCCGCCACCGCGCCAGCGCCGGCGCCAACCAACATCGCCGCCACAAGCGAAATCGGATTCAGCCAGACACCAAACATACGCGGCATCCACAAGCAGCACACGATTGCGACTGCCGCAAGCGTACCAACCAGCAAGAGTCCCTGCCACACGCGCGGCGTGAAGAACGTGCATATGACCCCGAGCACGCAAGCAAACAACACCCACACAAAGAACCAGAGCGCAGAAACTTCCTGGATCCAGACTTCCGAGGTGAGAACCCCGAGCCCTGCCGTGTGAGAAAAAAGCCCGCACACGGTGCCGCCATCCGGGGCGGGAATGTCGTCGTTGACAGTGTCACCGATCAGCACGATTCTGCCGCCAAGCCAGCTCGCAAGCTCCTGTTCGCTCAGTGCGGAAAGTTCGGCGTATGTCGGCAGGCTATCCGGTGATGTCATCGCTCGCTCAAACGGCGCTGTCACCTCGGCGTAGACATCCCCGAGTTCATATCCTTTGGAACGAAGCGCCGGATTTCTTGACAAGTATCCTTCGTCGACAGTGTTTACAATCGACGCTTCAATCGGCAGCCGCTTCGCGACCGACACACGCTCGGACGCCGCGTTCCCGCCCTTGATTCGCCAGAAATCAATCCACACTTCGCTGCCCTGCAATGAAAGCGTCGTGTTCGCGGTCGGATACAGCGACGCGAGATACGTCTCAACGGCCAAGCTGGTGTTGCCCTGCGTCATCCCAGGTCTGCACAACCCCAGTTCAATTCTCCAGAGCCGAGTTTCCTCGTCCGCATCCACCAGAACTACGCCGCGCCTCGCGCCGCACTCAAGCAACTGCGGATCGAAGCCCGTCGGCATCCCGTCTTCATCCCGATTCCACGAACCTACACCGACAACGACAGGCACTCCGTACACACTTCTCGCACGCGCAATAGCAGCCGCGAGTGGCTTTGTATCCTCCGGGTCGTCCGCTGGCTTGAAAGTAAAATCAAGTGTGATGCACTTGGGTTTGGCCTTCGCAAACTTCTCCACCATCGCAGCATGGACGCGCCGCCACGATTGCTTCTGATCCAACTTCACACCTTCAATGCCCAGCGCAGACGCCGTCTTGACAGCATCCTCCCCGCCTCCGAAACCGATCACCGCCAACTTCTCGATTGCCTCGCGCGTCCCGGTCGTCTCCGGCATCTTGGCACTGTTCGCATACCACGTGTGCGCCGCTTCGATACGTCCGACAATCACGGGAAGCACAACGACATACGCCAGCGCCAGCGCCGCCAGCGCCGCCAGCAAAAACACTCCGCCGCGTGAACCGACAACTTCCTTCCATCGAAGTTCCGGCGTCGCTCTCGCCGCAATCCCCCTCGACTCATCCAAAACCCCCCGTAAAATCACCCCGGAATCCGCCGCCGAGCGCATCCGTTCGTGCCGCTCCGCCCGCAGGCACCCGGCGACCAGCGTCCGCACCGTCTCCGGCGGCCCGAGTGGCTGGGGATCGAACTTCGCCATGTCCCACACCGGCTCCACACGAATCCCGCGCCCATTTGTGCTCAATACTCGCTGGGCAGCCTTGCCCGTGAGCATTTCGTACAGGACACATCCGAATGCATACAAGTCCGAGCGTGCATCCAACTCTTCACCAGACAATTGCTCCGGACTCATGTACGCCGGGGTTCCTGAGACAACACTTCTCTTTGCGCTGCCGCCGCCCGCGTGCTCATCCGACTTCTCTTCTGTCGTTGCGACCCACTCCGCCGTCTCTGCGCCGCCCCCGCCCCCGCCCCGAGGCTCAACCGCAGGCGTCGCCCCGCGCTGCACTTCGTTGGACCTCATCGACAACCCAAAGTCAAGAACCTTCGCAACGCCTTCGCTCGTGATCTGGATATTCGACGGCTTCAAGTCCCGATGCAACAACCCGCTCGCATGCGCCGACGCAAGCGCCTCTGCAACTTGCGCCGCGATACTGATAGCTTCGTTGACTCGCAACGGTCCGCGGCGCATGCGTTCATGCAGCGACTCGCCAGGCACATACTCCATCACGACGAAAATCGTGCCGTCGCGCTCAACGATGTCGAACACGCTCGCGATGTTGGGGTGTTCGATCGCAGCGAGCGCCCGCGCCTCTCCCAGCGCCCGCTCCCGCACCCGAGACTTTTCGTGATCCGAGTCGCCAGCCCGCCCGATGTGCAGCGTCTTGATCGCCACCGACCGCCCAAGGCGGTCATCGCGCGCCAGCCACACCACCCCCATCCCGCCCCGCCCCAACTCGCGCACCAAGACATACGCCCCCACCATCTGACCAGGCTCCAGCCTCCCCGGATTATGCGGTCCCGAAACGGTCATGACGCGATCATATTCAGCATACCAGCCGTTGAGTGCGATTCCGTTCTTATGCTGGCAAAGCCTTTCTGCCAAGCGGATTCACCGCAACGGCACGAAGGACACACTGAAGAATCAGAATTGGGTGCAAAAACAAGCTCTCGCTGGCGGCGTGCGTTCGCGTATCGCGGCAAGATCGCCGCGTCCTGTTAGACGACCTCAACATTCGAGTACTGATCGAGGTTCACGTACACAACCTCCCCATCGTCTTTCCGCAAGGTCAGCCGATCCAGCCACAGCTTCTTGTCCTTGCTGTGCGCGTACCAGCTCCCCGTCTTCCCCTGCTCGCACGACACCACCGTCCCCTCGATCGGCTTCGCGGCGATAGTGTCCCGGCCGCTCCCAAGGTGCGGAATCTGCTGCGTCACACGAACTCGAGTCCCAGGCGAATAAAGATCAGCGGTCATGCCCCATCATAGAACCCCGGGGGTGAGCGAGCGGGCTCATTCAACCTCCCAAGAGCTCGGAACCCTGTAGCGAAGTATGCGTCAGAAATGCACTCCGCGACTTGCAAAATGAGTTTGTGCGTTGAAGGGAACTTCATGTCATTCAAAGCCATCACGGCAATGTCACTTTGGATCTTTCTTGCACTCCCCTCGGTCGTGCATGGTCAGATCATCCAGCCGCCGATCTCGCCGTCTGAACCAGCAACCAAGTCTGACTCCTCCGCGCCGCCGAAAGACACGCCCCCGCTGCTGCCACTTGCCCATCCCACCCCGCCCAAGAGCCGCGTGCCCTTCAATCGGACAAGCTCAGATCTCAGTGAGCGTGTCAACAAGATCAAAGACGAACTGGAGCATCCGCCCGCCGATGCGCCCGCGTGGGCCGCCGAGTGGGCTGGGAGATACCGCGGGCGCGAACTAGGCTGGGGCAGTGGTGAGACATTCTGGCTCGCTCCGACCTCAGGAGTTTTGTTCACTGCGTACAACTGCGAAGGTCTCGTCGACTGGCGGGAGAGCGAGATTGTTGAGACGTTCGAGGGTGGCATCAAAATAAGAACTGTTGCAGGCCAGAACATCTCTCCGCAACACGTTCTGACTTCAACCCTGCACTTCGTCAAGTGGGGAGACCGCCGTTACCTCGTGCCACAGTATCTCATGCAGGACTTCGTCGATAAGTTCAACGAAGGCGGCCGAGCTCGCCGCGTCTTGGGCGGCATTCCGCTCAAACAAAATGCGATGCAGGGTGACGATCGTTACTACCGGCCGTGCCCCGCGGGCAAGCCAGAACTTCCTGAGCCGTGGTTCAGCAAGTTACTCGACGAGTCCATCAAGTACAAAGTGCTCGCCGTGCGCGAACCAGTCAAGCAAGACATCAAAGGCGAGCCACGCCGATGGTGGGCCTACCTCGACCTCGACAAAGGCTTCAAGGACGGCGTCGCGAACGGCATGCGCCTTGAGTATCGCGTCGGCGACTGCACGGCTGAAGTCGGCATCCAAGCAGTCACAGAAAACACTTGCGTCGGCGTGTTTAGTTCCAAGGGAACACTCACCGAATCCCTCGAACCGCCCAAAGTCGGCACAACCATCGAGAATCAGGAAATCGATGATCTCAACCCGCTCAACTTCAAGTCAAATACGCCCTGACTACACATAAATTCGAGACTTTCCTTGCCGCCCGCGCCGCGTGTGTTCTAATAACACCATGACCACGCGCCTTGTCATCGTGATCCCCTGTCTGTTGGCTCCCCACTCCCTCGCCGCCGTCACGACCTTTGACTCAGGCACTGAAGGCTGGTCCATCTCTGGCCGCACCACCATCCTCCCAACGGGCGGCAACCCCGGCGCGAACCTTGGCCCGCTCGTCACCGACGTCTTCGGCATCGACATCCGCAACAACACCAACGCCAACTTCCTTGGCAACTACTCGCAGTTCTGGCAAGATAATGGCGGCGGCCCGACCAATCCGCTCCGCCTCGCCGTCGACACGAAGACCAATTCGATCACCTTCTTCGGCTCCGAAGTCTCCCGCAACCTCATCATCGAACTCCGCGACTACACCAACCCGCCGCCGAATTACCCATACGTCTCGGTCTGGTACAACCTCGGCACCATCAGCGCCTCCCAGCCCGGCTGGCGAACCTTCGCGATCGACATCGCCAACCCCAACAGCACCACGCTCCCCGCAGGCTGGGGCGGCACAGGCGACGAAGACCAATTCGCCAACCCGCGCCTCCCCGCCAACCGCACATTCGCCAGCGTCCTCGCAGGCGTCGACGAAATCTCGTTCACGACGTTCCAGCCGGGATTTGTGTATGGGTTCACGAACTTCAATGTGCAGGTGGATAATCCGACGCTTGTGGTGGTGCCGGGGCCGGGGGTGGGTGCGTTGATGGCGGGAACGATTGCACTTGCAGCACTGCGTCGGCGACGGGCATAAGACACTTCACCACAAAGGCACGAAGAACACAAAGAAAAAGAGAGAACGAGGAAACTGCTCCTGTTCTCGCTTCTCTGTTTTCTTCGTGCTCTTGGTGTCTTTGTGGTGAAATCACCTCGGCATCATCCCGATCCCCGGAACCGGCCCATTCATTGCTTTCTTGATCGCACACAAGTGCGCGCGCACATACGGAATGTTGTTCGCGCGATGGAACTCGCTGGGGTAATACGTCATGATCTTCATCGGGTAGAACGACCCTTTGAACGCCGGGATGAACTTCGCAAACTCGTCGCGCGTGTAATACCAGAAGCTGTTCTGGTTGAAGAACGCGACGTGCGTCGGGTCTTGCCAGCCGCCTCGGCCGTCGGTGCTGGGGACTTCGATCATGAACATGCCGCCCGGCGCAAGCACTCGCCACGCCTGATTGAACGTGTTGATCGGGTCCTTGAAGTGCTCGATCGCGTCCCACGCGCGGATCATGCCCACCGAATTGTCCTTGAATGGCCACTCGCCATCAAGATTCGCGACCGTGTCCACACCCGGCGCTGCATAAATGTCCACGCCGTGATAGCCCGCGGGTTTGTTGTGCGCGCTGCCCAGGTCAATCGGCAGCACGCCCTTCTCGTTGCACCAACGCATCATCATCGCGTAGACGTTGTGATCGTACAAGTGCGCGACGATCTCCTGAATCCGCGCGTTGCGTTCCTTGTGCGTGTTCTGAGTTGTCATGCGATAGAAGTACAGGCACTCTGGAATGTGTACAAACTTCTTCCCCGCGACATAAAACTTCACCATCAAGTCAAAGTCATCCCCAACATCCAACTTCGGGTTGTGCCCCCCGACTTCGTCGTAGGCCTTTCTCGTCCACGCACGGATGTGATTGGGCGCGTGCGTCAACTGCAGAATCCAGGGCGGCGCGACAGGCATGGCGCTCGCCGCTTTGTAACTCTTCCCGTCGGGCCCAATGACATCCCGATACTTCCACCCAAAGGACGAGTGATACACATGAGGCGATCCGTCGGCATCGTTGAACTCGGCGAAGTCGCTGTAAACAAAGTCGCCCCCTTCCTTGAATGCCCTCACCACCCGCTCAATCGCGTGCAGCGACAAAAAGTCGTCGTGATCAAGTTCAACGATGATGCTCCCGATACTCGCCCGCACCGCGTGCGCCTTGTACGCGCCGACGCTCGCCCGTTGGCCAACTGTGGCGTCGGCGTTCAAGACGATCTTTACGCGCGGATCATTCACGGGCGGCACCACCGCGCCGCCGTTGGGCACAATGACCCACTCCCACTTCGGGTAACTCTGCTTCCGCAGATTCTCAAAGATTGAAGCAATATACAGCGGGTTGTGCGTCGGCGTGATAATCGACACCAACGGATCCGAGGCGGTCACTTCCACATGCCGAGTCTGTGTGCTCATGCACAATGTTATGTTTCATGTTCGCACCGGTGGCACACGTCGGGGGGGCGTCCTCACCTGTGCCTGAAAATCCAACAACGCACTGCACACGCGAGGACGCCCGTGCCACCCCCGCCCCTCGGGCTTTCTCGCGAAGCGAGACCTAATCCCCCATCGTCTCCCGCAACTTCGCCATCGCCCGCTTCAAAGGCGACATCCCCAATGTCGTTGACTGCTCCGCGCTCTCACCGATTCCCATCGCCGCCACATGCAAGTTTGCCGGCGCAACTTCTGCCGCGCGGACGTCCGCTGCCGGCTCGACCGGGGCCGCCTTCGACACAACTTCCACCACAGGCGGCTCAACCACCTTCGGTTCTTTTATATGCGGCGCAACATCAAGCGCGACGGCCGCGACCATCGCGGGTTCATCGACTCGAATTGTCGCTTCCTTCACCTTGCGTTTGCGAACACTGGGCGTCACGCTCTCGATGACGCGTTCCGTCGCTGGCTCAGTGCCCGCCTCTTCAACTTTGGGCGCGGGCTTGGCCTCGATGACAGCCGCTGGCTTCGCTTCCGTCTTGACTTCATGCTTCGCCGAAGCATGAATGCTCCCGTCCTTCCCAACCTGATCAAACCGCACGCTCACCCGAGTGCTCACGCCCTTCTCCTGCTGCGTGATGCCATACAGGTGATCCACGTTCTGCATCGTCCGCTTGTTGTGTGTGATGATGATGAACCGCGACAAGTCCGTAAAGTCTCGCACGCAGTTGTTGAACCGCCCGACGTTCCCCTCGTCCAACGCCGCGTCCACTTCGTCCAGAATGCAGAAGCAACTCGGCTTGCTGCGGAAAATGCTCATCAGGAGCGCAACCGCCGTGAGGGTCTTTTCACCACCCGACAACTGGCTGATGCTCCGCGGCTCCTTGCCCGGCGGCTTTGCAATGACCTCGATGCCGCTCTCTAAAACGTCATACTCATCCGTCTCAACCTTTGCGACGGAGCCATCCGGCTGCTCCACTTCCTTGATAAGAGGCATGAGCCGAACCTCGGCCCGCCCGCCGCCAAACAACTTGCGATACATCCCCCGCTCGCCGCCGAATTGCTCTTGAATCGTGCTGAAAATCTCGCTGAAGCGCGTGCGCGAGACCTCATTGAGTTCGCCGATGAGCTGCGACAACTGCTCCCGCGCCTGCTCAATATCCGCGACCTGCTTCACCAACTGCTCGTTCTGCCCTTCGAGCGTGAGTTCCTCGTCGAGCGCTTCCATATTCACGCTGCCGAGTTTCTTGATCTCGCGCTTGAAGTCGTCAATCGCCCGCTGGGCCTCGTTGTGATCGGGGCGGGCGAAGGTGTAGGCGACCTGGACCATCGAACGAGATGCCTTGTCGGCGTCTGCAAGTGAATCCGCGTTCTCGCTCTGCATGGCATCATCGGCGCATTGTTCAACGGTGACCGGCGCGAGCAACGCACGATAGTGAACATGCTCGGCTCGCAGATCAAGCGACAAGTCCTGCATCGCGCGGTCCTCAAGTGATTCACGCTTCACTTCGAGTTCTCGCCGCGAGAGCTCCAGGCTGTGGAAGTCCCGCTCGACAATCGCGGCACGCTGCCGCGCCGCCGTGACTTGCTCATTCAGTTCCGAAGCCGCCGCCGTCGTTTGCTCAAGGAGTTGCGACGCCTCGCCAAGCTGCCCCGCGAGCGTCGCGATTGCGGCCGTCGTGTTTGCAATGATCGCAATCGCCTCGTTGATACCGATCGCATGTTCACCGAGTCTGCTGTCCTGCTCGGTAAGTCGCGCGTTCACATCCCGCACACGCCGCGCAAGATCATCTCGCACCCATTCAAGGTTCGCAAGTGCCCGCTTCGCGCCGGACAACTGCTCGCTCAGTGTGCCGACCTCCACCTTCGCCGCTGTGACCTGCTCGCTGCTCGCATCCGCGCGAGTCTGCAGTGAAGCCAGTTCACTCGACAACGCCGCAGCGCCCGCAAGTTCTTCTTCCGCCAGCCGAGCCAGGCTCGCCGCTTTCTCCGCCATCAATGCCGCTTCAACTTCCAACTTCTCAAGCCGCTGCGTCGTCTGCTGCTGCTCCTGCTGCGTACGTTCATGCTCGCGCTCAAGGCGCGTCGCGTCGTATCCGAGCCGCTCGATCGTCGCCTGAGTGCCAAGCAGCGCCTTCTGCTGCTGCGACAACTGCGAACGCAACTCACCCGCCCGATGACTGAGCCCGCTGGCCTCGCCGTCCACTGCCGCCAGCCCCTCGCGCAGCGATGCAAGCGTCGCGCTCAGTTCCAAGCCCTTGCGCGCCAAGTGTTCAAGTTCCACGCGTCGACGCAGCAACCCGACAGGCGCCGCGCCTTCGTTCGAAGTCCCAAGTTTGTTGCCAGCGCCAGCCCCACCACTCACCCCCGACACTCCCGATGCCGCAGGCCCCGCCGTCACGCGCAGCGATTCATCCAGCACCTCACCACGCCGCGTGATGAACCGAACGCCGCTCATCAACTCGCCTGCCCCTCGCATCGACGCCAGCAGCATCATCGCCGCGTCCAGATTGGTCACCAAGAACGTCTTTCCAAGCATCACATCCAGCAAATTACTCACGCGCTGCTCGTGCGACCCCGCCCGAGCCCTCACCAGCGACCGCAACTGCACTACGCGTCCCGCAGGATCATCGCTCGCGACTTGCAAAGATGAAAGATGCGCCGCAGCATCGCTTGCAACTTCGCTCGCATCCCGCGCCAGCGGCACAAACGTCACCCGCCCTCCCACAAGCCGCAACTCGTCCTCGCTCGCGATCCCTGCAAGATTCTCAACCACCAACGCCTGCAAGTCATCCGCAAGCGCCACTTCGATCGCCTGCTCAACCGCCGCCTGCACATTCACGCTGCCACTCTCACTCGTTGCGTCGCCATCGGGCGTCTGAATCTCAATCAAGTCCGCCAACGGCGCAATCACGCCGCCAAAGCCCTTGCCTTCGGCCTTCAGCGACATCGCCCGCCGCACGGCTTCCGCAAACCCAACTCGCTGCTGCGCCATTTCTTCAAGCGTCGCACGCCGGCTCTCGGTACGCACGAAGTCCTGATCAAATTGCGCAATGTCGCTGGCGCGCACGCGCCGATCCTCACCCAACTGCGACAACTGCTGTTCACACGCCGCGAGTTGCGATTCTAAATCACTGACGACTGCGCGAATTTCTTCCGTCTTCGCCCCGGCCGTCGCCTGCTGCTGCGAAACGCTCTCGCGATCCGTCGCAATCCGCGTCAGCGTTCCGCCGATGCGCTCGATCTGCTCCTTCAGCCCCGCCCCTCGCCGCCGCTCGCCCTCAACCGCCGCAACCATCTGCACACGCTCGCGATCAATCCGCCCCGCCGCGCTGCTGCGCTGCGCCGACAACCGCTGCTTCTCGCCAAGCTGCTCCATCATCGCCGCTCGCTGCGACGCCGCGTCCTGCAAACGCCGCTCGGCTTCCGCCAACTGCTCGCTCAACGCAGCGATCTGCTCACGCGCCTCCGTCACGCTCACATCCGTCGTCCCCGCCCGCTCCGTCAGTTCCTTGATCGCCGCCTTGTCCGTCTCGCCCGCTTTCTTTACCTGCTCAACCAGCCGCTCCAGCATCCCCTTGCGCTGCTCGCTCTGCTGGCACATGTGCAGCGCACTCATGCGCTCCTGCTCAAGCCGACGCACCTGCTCGCTCTGCTCATGCCGCAGCGCCTCGGCCTCGACCTTCTGTTGTTCGAGTGCCGCCAACTGCGCATGCGCCTCATCGCGCTGCGCCGCCACGTCATGCTGCTGACTCGTCAGGCCCTCGATGCGTTCCAGCAACAGATCATGCTGATCCATCGCCAGCGTCCGCTGCCACGCCTTCAGTTCGCTGTCATACTCCTGGAACTTGCGAGCCTTCGCTGCCTGCCCCTTCACAAGCCGCAGCCGACGCTCCGTTGACTCCAACTCTTCCCGTGCAAGCTTCAGATTGGCCTCAGCCCGATCAAGCCTTCGCTGCGCCTCAATCCGCCGCTGCTTGTACTTCGCGATCCCCGCCGCTTCTTCAAAGATGATCCGGCGTTCCTGCGGACTCGCGAGCAACATCGCATCGACCTTCCCCTGCTCGATGATCGAGTACGCGTCCGCGCCGACACCCGTGTCCAAGAACATCTCGCGAATGTCCTTAAGCCGCGCCTGCTTGTTATTGATGAGATACTCGCTCCCGCCGTCGCGATAGAGCCGGCGTTCAATCTCAACCGTGTCGGAATCGACCGGCAGCATCCGCCCGAACTTCCGGCGAGGCTGCGATTTCACCGCAGAGATCGCGGAGAGCGCAGAGGAAACCGTTGATGTGTCATTGGCTGATGAATTGTCTACATCGCCGCTGACAGAACCAGCCTCAACACTCTCGCTCACATGTTCAGCCGCAACTTCTTCAGTTCGCTGATCCTCACCCGAAGCAATCTTTCCTTCATCCCCCTCCGCGCTCTCCGCGTCCTCCGCGGTGAGCTCTTCGACAACCGGATTATCAAACGTCAACTTCACACTCGCCAACCCCAACTGCTTCCGCCCCGCGCTCCCCGCAAAAATAACATCCAACATCTCCGTCCCGCGCAGGCTCTTGCTGCTGCGCTCGCCCAGCACCCACTTGATCGCATCCACAACGTTGCTCTTGCCGCAACCGTTGGGCCCGACGATCCCCGTGATCGGATGCTCAAAGGTGAACTCCGTGGTATCCGCAAAGCTCTTGAAACCGCTCAGCGTGAGCTTCGTCAATCGCAGCGACGCCGCTACTTCAGCGATGGGGTCACGTGTGCGACCGCCCACGGCGCCCGCGTCCTTCAATCCGTGCAACCCGTGCGCACTCTGGCCGTATTCCCCCTGCCCTTGGGCGCGAGCATCAGCCATATCAACACCCTGCGACGCAACTGTCGTCGTTTCCATGCAACCTCCATGCGCACTCGCGGCCTTGCAACCGCGACCGGCGTCCTGCCGGACAACAACTAAACCCCGAGCAAGTCGATAGAGTAGCCGATTTTCCCAATCAGTGCAATGGACTTCAGGATTTTCGGTCCTGTTCTGACAAACCACACGGACCTCTTCCCGATGACTTGCTCAGGTCCACTGTCCCAAACCCGTGCGTAGTTGCACTGATCTTGCCTCACTTCGTCTCTTCGTCACTCAGTCACTTCTTCCAAAAACAGCACCGCCCCGCGCTCTCCAGCGCAGGGCGATTGAGTTTGATCGACGAGCAAGAGCCTCCTTTCAGAGGCCGTTATGGTGGTGGTTTGTGTGCCCGTCGAACGCCGCGCAAGTCCTCTCGAACTCACCCGATCCGTCCCCCTTCCGCACTTATTCACTATTCCCTACTGCTCGTCCTCTTCCATGAGCGCGGCCAGTTCCTTCTTCCCGTCCTGCTTCCCGCGCACCTCAAGGTGCGACCCCGCACCCATCACGAACACTTCGTTGGTCAGTTCCAAGCGATGCACCATGTCGCGCGGCAACAACAGTCGCCCCGTCCCATCCGGCTCAACACGCTCCGACAACGCAAACAACCTCGCCTTGCTGATCTCCTGCTGCTCAAGCCCGATCCGCACCCGCGCCTCCGGCAGCGCAGCAATCGCCAGAAACTCCGGCTCTGGAACGAGCAAGAGCCGCGGCCCCAGCGGCACGCAATAAAACGCAACACCGTTTGACCCCACCGGCCCCGGCGGCAGCACCGCGCGAAACTTCGACGGCAGGGCAAGTCGGCCTTTGTCGTCGATCGTGAGTTCAGTTGTCCCGGCGAAGACAATCACACGCCGCCTCCAAAGTCAGTTGTCGGTCTGCTTTCACAACGCACAGCGGCCTGGCTCGCAGGGGTCATCCTTGACCCCTGCCACCATGCCTCGATCTCAAGACCAATGCGTCCCTGCAACAAAGGCCAACCCATCCAGTGCGTCCTTGCACATCCATGGGAGGCATATCGCGTCCTGCGACGTTGGTAGTGTACAACATTTTCTTGTATTTGTCTCCCATAATTCAACACATTGTACATTTTTTGTTGCATATCGAAACACACTCCTCCATCCAGCACC
This sequence comes from uncultured Phycisphaeraceae bacterium, assembly GCA_964516725.1. Classification (GTDB taxonomy): domain Bacteria; phylum Planctomycetota; class Phycisphaerae; order Phycisphaerales; family UBA1924; genus BJHL01. The sequence continues at coordinate 4,244 of CAZEZV010000020.1, read as the reverse complement.
ATCTGTTCGTATTCAGTACGGATAAATCTCCTCCACACCCACACACCATGCACAAGATCTCCACAAATGCACAAAACCGGCACCACAAAAGTGCCGGTTCGCCGCATCCTTCATATTCACTTAAAGCCGCTGACAGGACTTGAACCTGCGACCCGCGCTTTACAAAAGCGATGCTCTACCACTGAGCTACAGCGGCGGCCATTCCATGATATGTCGGACCAACAGCAATGTGCCAAAACAAAAACCGCCGCGACAAATCGCGACGGCAATCGTGGAGCGTTCTGCAAGAACTACTTCGGTCTCTCCGGCTTCGGCGGCATATGCCGGTTGAGCGCTTCCTGAAGCGCGTTGACGGTCTTCTGCACTGCACTCGCCTCGCGCGCGACAGGCAACGATGAAATCGTCGCGTCGTCCGTCGCCGGACTGCGCTTCACAACATCACCCTTTGAGAAGGGAATCGGCACGAAGAGTTCTTCGGGCGACAGCGGCTTCAGCCTCGCGCCCGGATTCACCGGATCGGCGTCGCCAGCCGCGACCGTCGTTTCGCTCTTGGTCGCGACGCCGCTCGAATTCATGTTCGTCGTCGCAAAGTGAATCCCAACCGCGAGCAACACCGCTACACACGCGGGCACCGCACCGATGCGCAGTGCATCCGTCACACCCGCCTGCCGAGCCGGGACTGGCTCGATGTCGTGCAACTTGTTCGCGATCTTTCGCTTGAGGTCCGCCGCCGGCGCTTCCTTGGGAATCTGGTCCTTGGTGCGGAGCAGCGCATGAACCACAGTCTGATCACGCTCCGCGCCGCGTTTGGGCTGCGCCGGATTCTTATCCAGCGCCGTCGTCGAGTGCCAGATCTTGCCGCCCTGCGCAAGCACGCCAAACTCAGCCCGCAGCCAGCCTAAGTCGAGAATCCGCACCGTGCCTTCAGGCCCATTTTTACCGTATTTTTCGTCGTTTTCAAACTCGTGCGCTTCACGATGGGGCTTCTCGTGCTGCTCCCAGTGCGGATCCATAATCGGATCCCGCTGCGGCGTCTTCGCGTTCTTGTTGCTTGAAGGATCGCTCATCGCGTCGCCTCCTTTGCAACGACATCAAGCTCAACCTGCGCATCAGGCTTCAGTTCAACCTGCGGCAGCCATCCTTCATTCTGCGCCGTCTTCGCCAAAGTCTGCCGAGCGCGGAACAAGCACACGCGAACACCAACCTGGCTCTTGCCCATCACGCGAGCAATCTCGCCGATCGCCATGTCTTCCGCATACCGAAGCCACAGCGCAGTCTGCTGATCAGGCGACAAACTCGACTCCGCGAGATTCCACAAGCGTTTGCCAAGCCGGCGATCATCGCCCGCCTCCAGCGTGTCCCGCTGCGGCTCACCGGTTCGCTCAAACGTGTCCCACGTGCGCTCACGCCCAAGCTTGCGATGCTTGCTCACCGCAAGCCGCGACCCAATCGTGTACAACCACGTGCTGAACTTCCACGCCGGGTCATAACTCGCAATCCGCTCCCAAGCCCGCAGAAACGATTCCTGCGTCAACTCCTCAGCGTCTGCCCGAGACCGCGTCCGCCGCAGCAAAAAGTTGAACAGCCGAACTTCATACCGCGTCACCAACTCCCCAAAGCACGACAACGCCGCGCCGCCCCCAGCCTGCGCCCGCACGGCCAACTCCTCCGCACTCTGCTGACTCAACGGCGCCATAGGCATCCAAAGTCTCCCAAAACCCAAAGCCAAGTCCGAAGCCGAACACACAGGCAATAGTCGGTTGATTGTTCGCACCCCAAAGACCGAGCGTTACGCGGGTGGCAGCCGATAATACCGAACATTTGCCGTTCGGCCAGAATCATCCCCCCGCCTTAAACGACACCACCGGCTTGAGTCTGCTTACCACCCGCACCAACTCCCGCTGCGCCTCCAGTACAACCCGCAAGTCCCGATATGCCTCTGGCGACTCATCGCGCAATTGGTCCGTCATCGTTTCGTCATACACAACCTCTCCCATCGCTCGCCGCACCGAACTCATCGTGATCGCTCGCTTCGCGTCGCCGCGAGAAAGCACTCGTCCCGCGCCGTGCGAACTCGACGCGAGCGCCTCAGGCACGCCCTTGCCCTCGACATGCGCACTCATAGTGCCCGCCGACCCAGGAATCACGCCCAACTGCCCCACCATCGCAGGCGCGGCTCCCTTGCGATGCACAATGTACTTGACGCCGGCATGCTCCTCGTCACGAATGAAGTTGTGAGGCAGATCAATCAGCGTCGACCAATCAATCTCGCCTTGCTTGCGCCAACCAGTCGCGCCAAGCGCCGTCGCTGCCTCAGCCGCGGCCACCGCGAGCAACGCACACCGATTCGCCTTCGCATACTGCACGCACCATTCCTGCTGCGCGCGGTATCGCTGCCCCGCATCGCTCGCCGCATCCAGCCCAGGCAACGTCGCCCGCACAGGACCGGAGCGCAGTGCATCGTCCAACACCGCTTGCCCCATCGCACGCGACCCGCTGTGCACCAATATCCACAACCCTCCTTCTTCATCAATCTGCATCTCCACAAAGTGATTGCCGCGCCCCAACGTCCCAACCTGACGCTCGCCAGTCGATCTCGCAAGCCGCTGCAAGTGCGGCGAAACCAATTCATCCGCGCTCGGTGCATGACACGGCACGCCAGACACCTTCGTATCCGGCTTTCGCACAGCAACGCTAACCGCCTGCTTCCACCGCTTCAGCACGCGCACGCCCGCATCACGATTCCACGCAACACCATCACGCAAGCGAGCAGTTGTCATGCCACAGCCAATGTCGCCGCCAATCGCCGACGGATACACAACATTGCTGGTCGCGAGCACCGTCCCGACGCACACATCCGCCGAAGGATGCACATCCGGCATCACGGCCATGCGCTGCAAGTCCGCAAGACTTTGGAGTCGCACCAGCGCCTTGCCAGTCTCAGGCTGCAACTTATCAGCGAGCCACATGCGCACGCGATCATCCGCCCGCAGCGAATCAAGATACGACTCGCTTCGAACCTGCCGCTCTTTCACTCGCTCCTCGCGCTCAAATTCAGTTGATTCATCTTCAAAACTCATTCGAAACCTCCAGTCTCTTCACCAGCGTCGTGCTCCGCTGCACCTCGCACGCCCGCGTATTGCACAGACAACCCGGGCACACGCTTTCGCGCCAGCACTCGCGCCAACGCGCTCCGCATCGCCCCAACATGCGTATCCAGCCACGCTGCGACTTCTCTCGCATCAACATCCGCGTGCGAACTCGCGACGATCACCACGAGGTGCGTCCCACGCGCAACGCATTCGACGTGCACGACCGACAAACCCCAGACAATCGACCGTTCCCACGAACCAACTTCCTGATCAAGCACGCGAGCCGCGATCTTCACGATCTGCGCGTCCTTGTAATGACTTCTTCGAGACGAACCCGACTTATCCGTATCGCCATCGATCTCTGAAAACACATCCCGACCCTGCACGCGCGCAGACCGATCGCGCCCGTACCGATTTCGATACTTGCCCATGAACGAAAACTCCATGTCGTCAGCGCACCGAGCACACCACGCCACTCGAAGCAATCGCTCCGCAGCCCAGCGGCAACTCATAGCGCACCGACAGCCCTCTCGCACCGCTCATCGCGGCCGAGCAATAACTGACTACACGTGGTGTGAATGATCGCTCAACAACTGCAGACAAGCGTCAAGACGTTGTCACAGCGAGCGAGCCACGAAAGCGCCGCCTTAGCAGGCAACACAAACGGAGGCATCCAACTTGTGTGCGAGATTCGCAGACATGGGGCTCTCCTTCTTGCACCAAGGCAAGAGAATACCGACAACAACGGCGCACACGCGCCTTCGTGATATCCTATCGGCTTGTGACACGAAAGCAAGCAGAAAAACTTCAATTTTGACTTACTTTTCACACATTCTACCTCTTTTCGCCGGCACCCGATTGAGCCTCACAACACCCCAATCACAACGCTCTTTCCCTCCCCTCCCTCCTACATTACAACATGCCTTGGTCCGCCAACACCGTCCGCAAAACCTTCATCGACTACTTCGCCAAGAAGCAGGCGCACAACTTCATCCCCAGTTCTCCCTGCGCCCCGCTCGACGACCCCACCCTGCTCTTCACCAACGCAGGCATGAATCAGTTCAAGCCGATCTTTCTTGGTCAGGCCGACCCCGGCACGCCCATGGGCAAACTCAAGCGCGCAGTCAACAGCCAGAAGTGCATCCGCGCGGG
>CAZEZV010000019.1:22594-25372 GCA_964516725.1 uncultured Phycisphaeraceae bacterium | reverse complement strand
AGCATCTTCGACCCGTGCGACATCAACTCGTTCTTGCTGGTGTATTCAGAAGGCCCATGCACGACCTGCGGGTCGTAATATGACGTGAGTTGATCAGTCACCTGATTGTTCATACCAAGCCGCCCTTCGGGGCGGTTTGTTTCTTTTGTAAACGACGTTGTCCGCTTCGGTGTCAGGAGTTCAGCGGCATAGGCAAGTCGCTCACCTTTCGCTGCACATCAAAGCCCACGCAAGAATGCAGCAGTGGGAACATGAAGTGGCAGCGGAAAATGTCGAAAGCGACTCTGCTTGCGCTTAGTTCCCGCAGGACGAACCGCATGAGTTCCGGGCAGCGGGGAAACGTCGTGCTATGCAGCGAGTCGATGTCGTGGCCCAGGTATTCCCCGTGCCTGCTCGTGTGCATGTGAAACTGCGCATCTCCGTTTTCCGCGGCGGACACATCCTCGAGGCAGCCCGAGGTGCGGAACTGTGACGTATGAATGTCCATCAGGCCTTTGGGCAGCAGCAAGTCAGCGATGAAGTGCTCGCACGGGACGCGGATCATTGAAGTCAGGCCGAACTGGTGTTCGGTTGGGTCGAGCACGGAAGGCATGCGAGTGCTGACGAACAGATCGACTTCCGCCGTCTTGCCGACATGCTGAAGCGTCGTGTAGTCGTGCGCAAAGTCGCCCTTGATCTGCGTGGTGATGTCGGGCAGCGGGTCGCTGGAAAACTCGCTGAGGATGGACGTGCCCATCGGGATCAACTCGCGATCCACGCCGTCCGCGTCGAGGGTGACCGTGACTTTTCGGCGGCATACCGGCAACGAGCGATTTGGCTTGAGGGCCTGGAGTTTTCTTGCGCCTTGGAGGATGACGGACGCGGCGTGCGATTCTTCGGGCGTGCCAGTGATGATGAGGCAGCGATAGACGAGCGAAGCGCGAAGCCCCCACAGTTCCGCGTTCGCGCGAAAGGCGTTGCGGCGCGTCTTGAGTTCGGAGTCTTGCGATTCATCCTCGCCCAGCGACGAGACCATCGCCTGAAACGCGCTGCGCGTCCCGGCGTGCGTGTCTACAAACTTGTCGTAGTCGTTGTACGCAGCGCTGACCGTGCGCAATGATGTTGCGCTGCACCTCTGTTTCCGTGCGGCGGCAAGAAAAATATTCATCGCGTCGGGAAGAGGCACGAGTCGCGCGGCTTCTGTAAGACTGTCACTTCGTGAAACACGAAACACCCGCCAGGCGAGCGACGTCGCGACTTCGAACACGAGTTGCACATCGGTCGCCCGCTCAATGGCCGAGGGCGAGGAATCCAGCAGTGATCGCAGCGCGAGTTGCAGATCACGAGTGACTCGTGTGCATTCGTGTGCGAAGCCGGTGGTGGATGGGGTGGTTGTGGTCATTCGACAGAGGAGTCAACGTGGGCACTTGACCTCGAAGGCTTGCATGCACACGACAGCAAATCAACACGCCCCAAAACACTGGGTGCGAGAAACTGCTAACTCAATTCGACAGTAATCGTAGTCCGTTCTTCAAAAGCTTTGTAAAAAATGCAGATTTTGCAAAAAAATGATGCAACAAATCAGGAATTGTGAGTCCGATTTGAGTAGAGTGTCGCATGTAGAGTGTTCCGACGGAAAGAAGTCACCATGAAAACCACCTCGAAATTCCAGGTTCTCGTACTTTTTGCGCTGTCCGGCCTAGCTCCCGCTGCCGTGGCCGAACCAGAATACGACTTCTTCAAGATCGACTCGTTCAACGCCAACCCGCTCGCGGGCGAGACGTTTCTGTGGGATGTCAACGACGCTGGCGTTGTGATCGGTGAAGCGACCATGGACAACCGGATTGGCTATCCGGGATTCATGTGGACACAAGCAACGGGAAAGGTTGAGATTCCTGTCACGGGGCTCAAGGGAATCAGCAACACTGGATTCGCGGCCGGACTCGCCACTATCCACAACTACCAAACGAATCAGACGTGGACACCGCCCGCGCTGCCCGGCACGTACTACAGCCCGCGGTTTGGCGATGTGAATGATGCGGGCCTCGCCGTGGGGACGATCAGCGGTTGCTCATGCTCGGATTCGAACGGCGTGACAAACGTGCCGTATCTGTGGGATTCCGTGAACGGTCAGCGCGGCTTGCCGTTCCCGATTCCAAATGCGAAGGGTCTGAGCCGAATCAATAACAATGGCGTCGCGCTCGGGTGGCTCAGCGGGTACGTTGCTGGCGGCTGGTTCTTTACGGACTTGAACACCGGCGCGTACACGCTGCTCGCGGATGTTGTGCCGCCGTCGCTTGGCGTTGGCATCGTCGGAGCCGCCGACATCAACGACAATGGCGACATCCTCTGCGGTCGTGCCGGAACCTTCCCGATCTATCGCTACTCGTTCATCTATTCGCCCGATGGCAACATCCATCTGCTGCCTTTCCCGGGCGCTGGCTATCAGCAGCAGGTTTCGGCATCGGGCATGAACAACGATCGCACGGTGGTTGGTTCGATCACCAACGAGATTGCAACGCAGTTTGCGTTTGTGTACAACGAAGCGACCGGACTTCGCAACTTGAATAACTCCGCAATCGTCGCCGGCATCCCTGCTGGCTACACGATGCGAAGTGCAGTCCGCATCAGCAACACAGGCTGGATCATCGGCAACGGCACGCAGGGTAACAAGAACACAGGCTGGGCGCTTCGGCCACGGGGCGTTGTGTGCGACAACATCGACTTCAACAACGACGGCTCGTTGTTTGACCCGCAGGACATCGACGCGTTCCTGAGCGTGTATAGCGAAGGCCCCTG
>CAZEZV010000019.1:0-22494 GCA_964516725.1 uncultured Phycisphaeraceae bacterium | reverse complement strand
GCATCTTTGATCCGTGTGATATCAGTTCGTTCCTCCTGGTGTACAGCGAAGGACCCTGCACATCGTGCGGGCAATGAGATAGAGACACTCTGTGTCACGCTGAAAAGCTTGATACAGAATTCGCAGGCGGGGATCTGGCGACTTGTTCGGCTTTCACAATGATTCCGGCTGTAAAGCCATAGTGGAGTTTCTATGCGCACTTCTCGTTTTCTCAATGCAGCAGGGGCTGCCCTTTCTGTTACTTCATGTCTCACTTCGGCGTTCGCACAGTCGCGGTACGAATGGCGATACTACCGCCCCGGCAACACCGGCATTCAGGGCGACTTCAACGAATGCATGTTCATCGGGCAGGACGGCGACCCGTGGATCGCGGGCTACAACCCCGTCGCGGAAGAGGGCGGCATTGCGAAGTTCATTCAGGCCGAGAATCGCTGGTTCAACGTGTCCAACATCGACTACCAAGCATTCGGCAGCGCAAACGACATCGGCACCTCGCGCGTCAGCGACATGATTTCAGATGGTCATGGCAATCTCTGGATGGCCACGTGGGTGGGCGTGCTCCGCATGAATCTCGCCGCAGGCCCCAGTTCACTCGTGATGTACAACCAGACCAATTCGCCCCTGCTGGGCGGCATCACCTATGACATCACGCTTGCTCCTGATGGCTCGATCTGGGTCATCGCTGATGGCGGACTCTTCCGATTCAACAGCACGACCAACACATGGAGCGCAATGGGCGGTGGTGGCGGCGGCAGAATTGCCGCGCAGGCCAAGCCAAGCGGCGGGTACTACATCTGGGTCACCGGCGAAGGCTCCTCCGGCATGACCCGATGGGACAGCACAACACAGACATGGTCAACGATCCCCTACGCCATCGGCAACCCCGTCGCCCTCATGTCAAAAGACTCGGTCGACGACGCCGGCAACATGTGGGCACTCAAACTCGCAGACAATCAAGGGAACTGGACGCTTGATTGCAAGCGTCCCAACGGAACATGGATCTCTCCGCCCCTGCCGCCCGTCACAACGCAAATGTTCGCGCCATTCTCAGCGATCAAGCCCTTCGGGACTCTGCAGGCTTACCTGATCGTGATTGGCCCCGACTTGTTTTATCACTTGCATCATTTTAACGGCACATCATGGTCTGACTTGGGCACAGTTCCTCACAACGGCATTATCGACGATCTTGACTTCGCCCCCGACGGCACAATCTGGGTCTGCGGCACCGGCAATGGCGGCGCAGCGCGGCGAGATCCCGTCTCTGGCATGTGGCAACGCTATCGCGTCACCAACACAAGCCAGTTTGACTTCTTCAACAACGACCTGACGATCGACCCGCAAACCGGCGACGTGTTCGCATGCGCGAACGCCGCGGCAGACATCGGCGGCATGGTGAAGTTTGACGGCACGCGCTGGACCGACTTTGTCACAGACTTGGACTATGGACTGGGCGGCCCCTGGCCTTTCTCAGGAGCGCCGCAGAGCGAAGCGATCTACGTTCGCCCATCCAACGGGCACGTCGTCGTCAATCCCATCAACAACTTCACACACGACTTTGATGGAACGGGTTGGACATCAATCCCGGGCGGCGCAGACCAGATGGATCAATACCTCGAAGACTCTCTCGGCAGACTCTGGGGAGCGGGGCACACATTCGGCACTTGGATTCTCGACAACGACTCATTCACAATGGTGGACTTCTTCCCAAAGAAACTCCATGCAGACCCGGACCGTCCCGGCACGGTGTGGATGCAAACAAATGCAGAAGTCATCCGTACCGATCGCTCATACACCTTTTCTCGCAGCGTCGCAGACTTTCCCGAGGTCAACGCGATCGGCGGAACATTTACAGGCATGGCGGCCGACCACAACGGCGTCGCATGGATCGGATCGACGTGTGATCAGTTCAACGGCACGGGCGGCACGTTGATCCGTCTCGACGCTACCACCGGTACACACCAGATGTGGCGGCACGATCTAGGTTGGCCTTTCCCAAGCGATCAAGTCACGCCGCTGCTGGTCGCGCCCGATGGACGCCTGTGGATGACCTATGAAAACGTGTTCCCCTCTACAGACGCCGGTTTGCTCGCATGGGACGGTACAACCGTCACCACCTTCCCGGCGCCACCCAACGGTGAATGGCGCTTCGGCGGCTTGCCGCACGCAGGCATTTTGGACATCGAAGTCAAAGCCATTCCTACCGGCTACGAACTGTGGATGAGTTGCATCAGCCGAGGCCTTGCTGTGCTCAAAGTGACCACGGGGCCGCTGTGCGACTCGATCGACTTCAACACCGATGGCTCGCTGTTTGACCCGCAGGACATCGACGCGTTCCTGAGCGTGTATAGCGAAGGCCCCTGCGTGCCGGAGACGGCGACGTGCAGCGACATCGACTTCAACAACGACACGAGCATCTTTGATCCGTGTGATATCAGTTCGTTCCTCCTGGTGTACAGCGAAGGACCTTGCACTCCGTGCGGGGTCTGACGACTCGGAAGCGAAAACGAAACCAGCATTGTGAGCAACAGGCCGCCTCGCATGGCGGCCATTTCCTCCTTGCGAACAAGATCACAAGTCAACGGTCTGGCAAGCGTGTCGCATCCTGAAGTTCGCACGACTTGTACGAAAAGCTGCCCTGTGGACGCGTGTTACTCGCTCTTCTAATGGGGACGAAGCATTTTCGTGTCCCTATCAAGGAGTTGCAGCTTGAAAACGAACACGCGCATCGCGTCGATTGTCGCCGTCCCCGCATTTTTCACCGCCGCCGCCTGGCTCTACGCCGGCCCTCTCAACCCGCCCGCCGGACCCATCGCGAGCACCTACAAAACCCTCACCGAAGTCGAGCCGCGGACCGCTGTCAACGCGACCAACACGCCCGGCGACGCCGACAGTGTTTTCAGAATTGCACAGCCGGGCAGCTACTACCTCACGGGAAACGTGGCTGGTGTCGCCGCGAAGCACGGCATCGAGATTGACTCCAGTGGCGTGACGCTTGACCTCGCGGGCTTCGAGCTCCTTGGCGCAGCGGGCACGCTGGACGGCGTGCGCATCGTTCCCGGGCATCGGGGCGTGACGGTGCGCGACGGCTCGTTGCGCGGCTGGAAAGGTGCAGGACTCTCGGCGGTCGGCGGACCCAACGCAGATGCGTGCCTCTTCATCGACCTCCGCGTGACAGAAAACGGCACCGACGAGAACAGCTACGCGCTTGATGTAGGCGGCGCAAGCATGGTCTCCAACTGCGTGACTGCGTACAACCTCGGCACCGGCATCCGTGGCAACAACGGCACGATCATCGCCAATTGCACCGCCAGCGGCAACGGCGGGGACGGCATCATCTGCGGCGCGGGCACGGTCCGCGATTGCTTGGCTCGCGGCAACGTCTTCGATGGCATCCGCGTGGGTTCGTCGATCATCTCCGGCTGTTCAGTCACCGCCAACACCGGCGCAGGCATCACGATCCACGACGGCGCTGTCGCCACCAACAACACGAGCTTCGCCAACGGCTGGGGCATGTATATCTACTCGGCTGGCTCTCGAATGGAGGGCAACATGATCTACCAGAACACTGTCGGCTTGGAGATTTCCGACGCCGGCAACTTCGTCGTCAAGAACACGTTCCAAGGCAACACAACGCTCACCACAATCGCGCCGGGCAACGACGTCGGTCCCTTCGACTCTGCCGCAATCGCGACCAGCCCCTGGGCGAACTTGCGTCAGTAGGTGCTGAAGTATGGAAGCGAGGTGTTTTCGCGGTGTCGTATTGAATTCTGACAACGCTCTCGCATGTTGACGTTTCAAGAGTCTTTTTAGGAGCAATCCCATGAACCGCAATCTCAACCGTTTCGCCCCCATCGCTGCAGCCGCGTTGATCGTCGCAGCAGGCACGCTCATCGCTGGCCCTTTGGACCCACCCGCCGGCCCCATCGCCAGCACCGGCAAAACCCTCACCGAAGTTGAACCTCGCATCGCCATCAACGCGACCAACACGCCTGGCAACACCTCCACGGTTTTCCGCATCACACAGCCTGGCTCCTACTACCTCACTGGCAACCTCGTCGGCGTCGCCAACAAGCACGGGATCGACATCGCGTCCAGCGGTGTGACGATCGATCTCAACGGGTTCGAGGTCCTAGGCAACGGCGCTGCAAGTGGTGCCTTTGACGGCATTCGCACTGCCGTCAGTACCAAAAACGTGACCGTCCGCAACGGTCACGTGCGCAATTGGGGCGACGATGGAGTCGAACTCGCCAACATCGTTAACTCGGCCGGGGCGCGCGTTGAGCAAGTGCAATCCACTGGCAATGGCGGCAGCGGTATCGTCTGCAGCACTAGCAATGGGCAGGTCTTGCAGTGCACAGCCAGTGAGAACGGTGCCACCGGCATCTCCGCCGCCCGGCTCATCAGCCAATGCAGCGCCGTCGACAACACCGGAATCGGGCTCTCTGTCGGGCAAGGAGGGTCAATCCTTGATTCCACTGCGTTCACCAACGGCGACGACGGAATCCACGTCGGCTTCGGCTGCACCATCGCCAACTGCACCTCAGACAACAACACAGGAGACGGCATCGAAGCCAGCAACGGCTCCACCATCACAGCCTGCTCATTCATCGCCAACGGCGGCAGTGGCATCAATATCTTCACCTCGATCACGGTTCGCAACTGCACCTCAGTCTCCAACACCCTCTACGGAATCGACGCTGATACCTCCTGCCACATAGAAGGTTGCACCGCCAACAGCAACCAACTCGACGGTATCCGCATCGGCTCACGCGGCGTCGCTCGCAACAACATCGCCAACAGCAACGGACCTGCCGAGATTGGCGCGGGCATCCACTGCAGCGGCAGCGACACCCGCATCGATGGAAACACCTGCAACAACAACGACTTTGGGATCACTGCAGATGGAACCGGCAACATCATCATCTCGAACACCTGCGCCAACAACGTGCAGGCATTTGTCATCGTCGCCGACAACTTCTATGGCCCGATCATCGACCGTCGCATCCCCACCACAGTCCCCTCGACGCCCGTCGCCGTGGGGTTTTCGGCAACCAGCACGATGGGCTCGACCGACCCCCGCGCCAACTTCGCCCAGTGATTCCGACATCAACTTCGTGCGTTGCAGAATCACGCAACGCTCACCAACCTCGTCGCATTCAGCTCGCCTCTTCATACCCGCCCTCGAAGAGAATCCCATGAAAACCGCCTTCGCACTCGCCCTCGCGTCTTTCTCGCTCCCTGCCCTCGCCCAATCCAACATCGACCCCGCCTCCAAAATGTCCTGGAGCGAAAACTGTGGCTACATGAACTGGTTTGACGCGGGCAACCCCGCCGGAGCGCAGGGTGCACGCATCGATCTTGACAACGGGTATGCCCAAGGCATGATCTGGTGCGAAAACATCGGCTGGATGAACCTCGGCAACGGCGGCCCCTACGCCAATACCACCGGCCTCAACTTCGGCGTCAACGTCAACAGCACCACCGGCGCGCTCACCGGCATGGCCTGGGCCGAGAACGTCGGCTGGATCAACTTCTCCGGCGGCGCGCTCGCAACCCCGCCCAACGCCGCTCGCGTTGACATCGCTGGTGGTCGCCTGCGTGGCTTGGCTTGGGGCGAAAACATCGGCTGGGTCAACCTCGACGTGCTCGAAGCCGGCAAGTTCGTGCGAGTGAACACCGGGCCAACATGCGACTCGATCGACTTCAACAACGACACAAGTTTCTTCGACCCTCAGGATATCGACGCTTTCCTGTCCGTCTACTCAGAGGGCCCATGCATCCCCTCCAGCGCGACCTGCAACGACATCGACTTCAACAACGATGGCTCCCTGTTTGACCCCTGCGACATCGACGCCTTCCTGCTCGTGTTCAGCGAAGGCCCATGCACGCTGTGCGGCGTGTGATTTCGTATGATCCAGCGTGATTGACCCGCTGCCCACTATGCCGCTTTCGACCGACGATCTGCTCTTGGTCGCGCGGATGCGGCGATTGCGCTTGGTGTGCCCGTTCTGCGACTACGACATGCAGGGAGCGGTCTCGCCTTGCTGTCCTGAGTGCGGCAAACATATTACAGAGCGAGACTATCAACTTCTGAAATCGCGGCAACCACTGCCAAACAGTCGATGGCTTATCGCGTGCATCATCGGCGGCTGCTGCCTCGCCGCAGAATCGCCGGTCGCGACGTTTTACTTTGCAGCCTGGCTCAAACGCGTCGCTTGGGGCATACTTCCGCTGCCTTGCGGCACTTCGGTCGTGATCATTCTGCTGGGCATGGCGGCGTGCGTGTGGCTGACATGTTGGATCGCGTACCGACCCTTGCGAGTCCTCTCACTCGCGATCGGAATGAAAATCGCGTTGTCAGTCGTGCTGTTCGGAGCAATCGCAGCGGCATTGACATTCTTCGCGTACGGCGTTGTGATGTTCGCGAAGAACTTCTGATCTAGCGGCGCGAACATCGACAATCGCTGACAACGATCATTCATCGTCATCAAACTTCGCGAACGCCCCCTTCGCCGCCTGCTCCTGCACATACTTCTGAAAGTCGCCCATCTTGTAACTGACAAAGCAGAACACATGATGCAGGGTGAGCCACTCGATATCAGTGTCATCCTTGGGCACGTCCTGACGAAGGCGGTTCAGTTCAGCAAGCAAAGTTTCGGCTTTCATAGCGAATCGTATCGTCAGCCCGAGGTAGAAAATCACGGTGCCTTACGCGCCACCGACAACGCAAAGCTGCCCTGCGTTGTCGGTGTCACGACATCCGTCCTCAATCACGGCTTCTTCCTCGGCTGCACCCCGATGACCTTGCCCCCCAGCAACTCCACCGCCCGCGCAATCAGCGGATGCGCACTGATGGTCTCCAAAGTGGGGGTGTTCGTCGCCGCGACTTCCTGCTGCGCCGGTTCAATCAAGTCGATGGCAATGCGCTTGCCCACAAGATTGAGAATCAACACTTCAATATCACCCTGCTGACTCTTCGCCGCAAGCATCGCAGAAGGCGCCGGCCGCAGCGTCAACACAAGCTCATGCAACGACACCGGCGTCAAGTCCGCCAAGACGACCCGCATCCGTCGATTGTCCTGCGCCGTTTCAAGCAGCTTCGCCCACAACCGCGGCAAGTCATCTCCAAGCGAGGCATCAACCTGCGGCCTACCCGAGACTCCGCCGATGCCACCGCCTTGACCCGACGCACCGCCGGTTGACGAACCGCTTCGCTGATTTGCAAGCGCCATCCCAGGCCGCGGGTCAACAAGTGTGCGATCAGGTCCAGGCAGAGGAAGCGTGAAGCTGCGCGGAATCGCGTGCGCTTGTGCCGCGCCTGTCGTTGAAGACGCAGGCGTCGTCAAAGGAGCGCTCGAAGTTGTCGCGATACTCGCAGTACTCGGTGCTATGGGCGGAGAACCTTGCTGCGGTCGCTGATGCATCACCGCTCGAACCGCGTCAGGCTGGAGCACCGGTCTCCCGTTGGGAGGCGCGAGCGTTCCCGGCGCGGCGTCCTCGCCCATCACCGTTTTTTTGCCGCCGCACCTCCGCCACTTGCCATCGCCGGCCTCGCAGAAGTTCCGCCCGATGTTGCGCTCGAACTTGCCCCGCGCCCCGCAACAATCGCCGTCACATCCGCCAGTTTTTCTGTCATCGCAAGCCGCACCAGCAAAGCATCAAATAACGCCCGCGGCACGCTCGAACTCTTTGTCGCCCGCTGCACATTCTCACAGAGCGCAATCATGTGGACAAGACCCGCCGCGTCAAACTGCTCCGCACGCTTTACTTCTTCTTTTCTGCCGTCGTCGGAAAGTTCGACGAGGCTGGTCTGCGCCCCGCACGCGGCAAGAATCATGAGATCGCGCAAGCGAGTGAGCAGCGACTCGATCACCTGATCAATCGACGTGCCCTTCAGCAGCAAGTCGTTCCCGCATTCAAGCGCCGCGTCCGCCTTGTCTTCCGCGAGAGAATCAATCAACTTCCCAAGCAGTGCCCGATCCGGCAGTCCCATCAACTCTTCCAGCAGTTTCAGTGTCAACTTCTTCTCGCCTTGCGCAGTGAGCCTTTCCAGCACCGTCAGCGCATCGCGCATGCTCCCATTGCCCAGCACCGCCACCTGATGAATGAACTCAGGCTCAGCCGTGTACTTCTCTTCCTTGATGATCGCCGCGACATGCTTCGCGATCAGCGACGCTGCGATGTTGCGGAACTCAAACAACTGACATCGGCTGCGAATCGTCGGCAAAACCTTGTGCGGATCGGTCGTACACAAAATAAACTTCACGTGCGCGGGCGGCTCCTCCATCGTCTTGAGCAGAACATTGAACGCCGCCGCTGAGAGCATGTGAACTTCGTCGATGATGTAAATCTTGTACTTGCCGCGCAAGGGCCTGTAAATCGAGTTGGCGATCAAGTCCCTCGCCGCGTCCGCCGAGTTGTTCGACGCCCCGTCGATCTCGATGACATCAGTATCCTGCCCGTTCATGATCGCCTTGTCCACCTCCGCGCCGCCCCCATTGAGCGCCTTGGCAAACAGCCGAGCCATCGTCGTCTTGCCCACTCCCCGCGTCCCGCAGAACAAGTACGCATGCGCAACCCGATCAGTCTTGATCGCGTTCTGAAGCGTGCGAGCAATGGACTCCTGCCCAATGACTTCATCAAAGGCCTGAGAGCGATAGCGACGAGCAAGGACGGTGTAGGACATGGGCCAAGGGTAGGGGGAAAAGAACATGCATTCACCTGCCGCTCTCCGCAGCCCCGACGCCACGCAGACAAATCGCAAACACCCCGCCTCGTGTCGTCCTGACACGCCTCGGGGTGCTTGCAGAGAGAGTTTGTTGCGGCAGTGGTGGGCTTATGCCTTCAACCCACGCCGACGCTTGAGAGCCATGCCGCCCACAAGCGCCAGCCCGGAGAAACCGGCATACGCCGAAGCCGGCAGAGGCACAACCACCAGCGTGGTATCGGTCGGGCCATTGCCGCAGTCGTTGAGCGTGAGCCAATCGCAGTCAGGACGCAGGAGGAAGTTCAGCGTCATTGTCATCGTGTACAGGCTGCCAATATTGGACTGAGCGACACCAAAGCCGCTCTCGTGGTCAAACGTATAGGTTCCACCGCGTGAGCTGTTGCGAGTCTTCGCGATCGACACATCGCTCACCTTGCCGCCGTCCGACCGAGTGCGGGTCCAGCTCGCCCGCTGACCGCCCGAACCAAACGTCACGTCCGTATCACTGGTGAAGCTGTTGAACGAAGCACGCTGAGACTGGAATTCGGGAAGAATGCTGAAGGTCTGAGTGAGCGTCACTGTGAACGAGATCTCGGCAGCCGTGCGAGCCTGAATGTGCAGGTCGCGCCACGACAGGTTCATCGCCTGCTCGCGCTGCCCATCACCATTCGTGCGGACCGTGCTGCGAGCAAACACGTTGCCCGACATCACAAAGTTGGGAGCGCTGACGGTGAAGGGCGTCGACGCCGTGTTGAATGATCCATTGTTCCCGGGAGCCAGCACGCTGCTGCTGCCCGTCGTCGCAAGATTCGCGTACCCCGTGACGCTCACCTGAGCCGCGTTCGCAGACGCAGTCAGTATCACCATGCCAGCAACAGCAATCATCGATGCAATCTTCATTTCTCTCTCCTCTATTGATCCGGTTTCCCGGCCAAGTGTCATGTGTCGCCCTCCATCGCCGCAGAGCCGAGGCTCAGTGCTGCTGGGGGGCGTAAAGGAGTGTGCACCAAAAACACAACAACGCCAGTAAATGGCGTCGTCGTGTCTTCCTCAAACCGTTGTGCGCAGCGTGTGTGCAGCGTTTAGCCGCGCAGCCGCTTCAGTCGAACCAATCCCATAACCCCAACTCCCGCAAGCCCGCTCAGCCCAGCCCAAGCACCAGCCGGCAGCGGCACCAAGTATAAGTTCGCATAACCGCCGACGGGCTCGCGATAATCAATCGCCATCCAATCGCAGTTCACGTTTGTGTCCGTGACAAATGTCCACACCTGCTGAATCCGGTAACTCCCCGATACCGCAACATTCTGCGCCGTCGACGACCCGAGGTTGATCGGTGTCGCTCCGCCCGTTGCGGAATACGCCGCACCCTGGTTGTACTGAAGCCGAGGCAACTCAACGCCCTCGTGGTAGCTCTGCGAGGTTACTTGCGCGAGTTGACCTGCAGCCGTCAGATTCGATGTGAACCCGCCGCTTTGATACGACTGCGTCCCGCCTGCCGCGCCGTTCGCCACAGCGAAACGCTGCTCGACGACGAACGTCACCGTCTCGCTAGGAGCCAGCAAGTTGTTGAAGTACCGAAACGACGTCAGCTCCAACCCCAAGGACTGCACGCCAGTCGTGCTGTTGTAGTTGTTGAACACATGCACTGTGCCCGAAAACCGTCCGCTCGCATCGCTGAAGTGCAGCGACTCGCTGCCGCCAACCGCGAGCGGCCCCGTCGCGCCCTGTAAAGGAAGCGACAACGCACCAGTCAATGAAATCTGAATCGCTTGCGCCTGCATCGCGCACAGACACAACCCGCCGATGGCGGCACTCATTCCCAAACGCATGGCCAAACTCCTCTACCCTCGCTGATGCATCGGCGAACCACCGAAACAGGCGTCGAGCGCAACAGTAGAGCGTTTGCTGAAATGGTCAAATATAATGGACAGATCTTCACGCGAAGTGCTCCGTTATCGGAAGCGGCGTTTTGCGATCCCAGCCGCAATCAGCCCCAGCGCGCCAAGCCACACTGCGTTTGGCAGCGGCACCAGCACCAACGGCTCGCCACGCCTCCCTTGAATGCCGAAAATGCCGGAGAAGGGCACTTGCGCAAGCGCATCGCGCCCGACGCGAATCTCCTCATCATTCGAGAGGAGTCGCTGCGTGAGCCCGATCGCCCGCACTTCCCTGAACAACTCAATCCGCCGACCGGTCGCACCATTGAACGCCCTGAACGTTCGCTCAACACCCGGCCCTTGCAGCAAAACCGTGTCCGGCTGAGGCCTGGATTCTCGAATGGTCTGTCCGATCAACCCGCGGAACGTCGTTCGTTCGTCCAGCACTGTCGTATTCAGCACGCGGATATCACCCGTCGTGCCGTTCCTGAATCCGCGCCCGAATGACACCAATTGGTTCGACGCGTCGATGAGATTGCCGCTGACGCCCCTCGCCACCTGCGCGTCATGAATCGCATCTTGGAAGTACGGCGCCCATTCCCACGCCGGGCGGCGTAGCTGGGCGCGCAGATCAACTTGATCCGCATAGCCGGAGCCCGCGCAGAGACACACCGCACACACAATGACCAGCCTGGTCTTCACAGTCGAGCTCCATCGCTCCACACGCATTCCTTGCGCACAATCTGCGCACTCGAAATATACCGGATAGACGGCACACTGCAAGCGCAAGTCATTGTGAATAATCAAATTACAACTTATTGGCCTGTGTTGACAATGAAAAAACCCGGTCGTTCACCGGGTTTTCAGACGTTTCGACATTGAATTTTCTGACTTCACATCGAAGCAGTGCCGCGCTTCCGCAGACGGCGTGACTGCCAGAAAGCCAACCCCAGCGTCGCCATCGCACCAGCCGCGACGTGCTCCAACGGCACGAGCACGAGGCACGCGTTGTCAACGATGCTGTCCGGGAAGTGAACACTTACAACACTGCCCGCGGCATTGAGCGTGAAGACGTACGTTGCAACCATGCGGTACGTTCCACTGATCGCCACACCAGTGCTGACACCGTTGCCGCGGTTGATAATCGGTGTCGCAGGACCCGATGAAAGCACCGAGCCGGGATTGAACGCCACGCGGGGGAGCGCAACTGACTCGTGCGTTGAATCGGCGTAGCCCGTGGCGAGCTGGCCAGCCTGAGCGAACGTCACGAAGCCGTTCATCTGATGCGAAGCAGTTGCGGGAATCGTGCTTGCGTTACCCGAGACCACAAAGTCCTGAACGACGTTAATAGTGATCGTCTTGTTTGTGTTGCCACTCGCGCTGAACACGAAGTTAGTGAGCGTCAGCTCGAAGCACTGCTGCGACGCGTCGGAGGTGTTGCTGTAGCGCACCGTGCCGGTGACCGAGTCGTTGCCGCTGCCGACAGTGAACGTCTGCTGGCCTGCGCCATTAATCCCAATCGGCCCAACGCTGCCAGTCAATCCCAGCGTGTGAGCACCAGTCATCGAAATCTCGGCGCCGTATGTCGAAGCAACCATGCTCGACAGAGCGGCCCCGATCAATGTGAAGATGACACTCTTGTTTTTCATAACTTTCAACCGCCCCGGACGCTATGACCAGAACCTATACAGCATACACCAAGTCGAGGGATTGTCAAACAACTTGCGCACTTCTTCAAATAATAAAAGCACTGCTTTTTCAGACACAATTCGACTTTCAGCGACGCGCAAGTGTGTGACAACAAACGTGTGCAAACGCGCAATTTTGAGCCGCACATTCAAGTGTAAAGCTGGGCGAACTGCATCGTTATTGACCCACTGCTCGAAGCTTTGTTTTCGGGCACAACGACGAACAACACACCATTCAATGAAAGCACGTCCGCTTTCGCAAATGTGCTTCGCAATCGCATGCACTTGGACTAGGCGCGATTCAGCTTGAGACGACGGAGGACCGAGCTCGCGCCAACAAGAGCCAAACCACCCATGCCAGCGAACGCCGCGGGGGGCAAAGGAACCAGTGCGAGGCAAGTGCTATCAACGCCGCTGTCAGGCAGGTGGATCGACACCGTGCCGCCTGCCGCATTCACCGTGAAGGTGTACGTGGTGGCGATACGCCAGATGTTGCCGGCGATCTGCACGGGCTCGGAAGGAGCACCGCGCTGGATGCTGCTGACGCCCGGACCGCTGGAGAGCATGTTGCCGGGGTTGAAGCCATTGTTGACGACGGAGGGAGCCCCGCCCGCGTTATGCGTGCTGACGACCGTGCCGGTCGCGAGCTGGCCTGCGCTGCTGAAGGTCACATCGCCGTTGATCTGGTTTGAAGCCGTGCCGCCCGTCGCGCCCGGATCGAGCGCGTAGTCCTGAACCAGGGCGATCGTGATCGTCTCGTTCGACTGGCCGGTGCCTGTGAACGTGAAAGCCGTCAGCGTGAGCGAAAGGCACTGCTGATTCAGGTCACTCGTACTGCTCCAGCGGGCGATGCCGGACCAGCTGTTATTCTGAGCTGAGCCACTGAAACTAAACTGACCGTTCGAGTTGGTGCCAACGGGGCCAACACCAGGGCCTTGTAAGCTACCACCATTGACTTGAACAGTTGCGGCCTGTGCTGCGCCTGCGGCGAGCACAAGAGCCAAGATGCCAATTACCTTTTTCACAGTGAACCCTTCCTCTTGAGTTTGCTCGCGCGACTCATCAGAGCGTGCGAGAATTTGAGCCGCGTGTTCAGGTATAAAGTTTGGTACCTTCAACGGGATTGACGCACTGCTCAACATGTTGTTATGCAGCGCAACGGCGCACAACACACGCAAAATCAAAAGAAAAAAAACACCTCCGCTTTCGCGAAGGTGCTTTGCAATCGAGTGAAACTCAATTAGGCGCGGCTGAGCTTGCGACGACGGAGGGCCGAGCCCACGCCGACGAGAGCCAGGCCACCCATGCCGGCGAAGGCCGCCGGGGGCAACGGAACCAGAGCCAAGCAGGTGTTGTCAACGCCGCTGTCAGGCAGGTTGATCGACACGGTGCCGCCGGCCGCGTTCACCGTGAAGGTGTACGTGGTGGCGATGCGCCAGATGTTACCGGCGATCTGCACGGGCACTGAAGCAGTGCCGCGCTGGAGGTTGCTGACACCCGCACCGCTCGAAAGAGCGTTGCCGGGGTTGAAACCGTTGTTGATCACGGTGGGAGCGCCGCCCGCGTTGTGCGTGCTGACGACCGTACCGGTCGCGAGCTGGCCAGCGCTGCTGAAGTTCACCGAGCCGTTGAGCTGGTGAGACGCGGTGCCATCGATCGCACCAGGATCAAGGACATAGTCCTGAACCAGAGCGATCGTGATCGTCTCGTTCGACTGGCCCGTGCCGGTGAACGTGAAACCGGTCAGCGTGAGTTCGAGGCACTGCTGATTCTGATCAGCCGTGTTGCTCCAACGCGCGATGCCGTTCCAGCTGTTGTTCTGGCCAGAGCCAGAGAAGCTGAACTGACCGCCGGTGCCGATGGCAGCGGGACCAACGCCGGGACCCTGAAGGCCGCCGCCATTGACTTGAACAGTTGCGGCCTGCGCTGCGCCTGCGGCGAGCACGAGAGCCAAGATACCAATCACCTTCTTCACAGTTAATCCTCCCTATGGGTTTGATCGCGAGAGGGCACAGCTTCCTCACTGTGCCTCCACACTAGAGATATTACCTCATGGGAGCGGTTTGTCAACCCCAGCCAATTGTCACAAACTTGAATTTGACAAGGGCTTGCGCAAGCTTGACGGAGGTGTCGATTTCGACGTTCCTTCGCCATCTTTATAGGTCGTATTTTGCTTATAGGACATTCTCGCGCAAGGTGTTTACGCTAGTCACTCAGCCAGAATCGCTCACGCCTGTTCAGGGCATCTGCTCTATTGATCTCGCACACTCGCGAGACGCTCGCGGACTTCAGCGGGGACGGCCTGCCCTGCATCCCGCAACTTCTTGATGATGCCCTTCGCCTCGTCAATCTCAGTCGGCGATCCACCCCGTAACAATTCCGCAAGAGAAAGCCATGTCCCGTAGGCGATTGAGTCGATCTGCACGGCCTTCCGATAGGCTTCAATCGCCAAGTCTCGCTTGCCGCGAGCCTTTTCGACCGCGCCCAGCGTGTCATAGAAGGCCGAAACCGGCTGGACCTTCGTGGCTTGCTCGGCCATCGCTTTCGCACGCTCAAGTTCAAGGTTTCCTTTGCCGGCCCGAACAATCGCGTAGGCATAGTTGTTTAGAATGCCCGCTCGATTCATCCCGGTCAGAGATACGTTGGCGACCAGCGCCTCATAATGGTCAAAGGTCTTTTCGACTTTCCCTTGGCCGTCCAGCGCCTCAATCAGAAAGAGCCGCCCTTGAACGTCGCCCGGCATCGCCGCCACGTGATTCGCGAGCAATATTTCGGCCTGCTCGAACGCCTGCTTCTGAGCCGCTCCGCTGAGTGACCGCCCATGGACCACCTGCGTCTGCCCATACAGCACCTGCGAAATCGCATCGCCGGGCCCGGTGATCTCGTACGCCCGCTTTGCGAAGTCCAGAGCCTTTGCACTGTCCTTCTCGATGCTCGCCAGCCCGCGCAGCGCGAACACCGACTTTGAATCCTTCGCCAGGGCCTGCTGATACGCCGTCGCCGCGTCGGGCGAGTTGCGACCCTGCATAAGCGCGCCGAGTGCCTCCCACGCCCGCGCAGTCGCGTCCGCTCTTGTAGTCAGTTTCCGCAGCGTCTTTTCGGCTTCCGTGTTGTATTCCGTCGCAAGGGACGGGAATCGCGATGCAGCGTTCGCATACGCGCCGGCCAGCGCCAACTCTTCCTCCTCGCGCGCTCCGTCGATCATGGTCTTGACGCGATCGATCCAAGCGCGAACCTTCGTGTCCGGCGTCACGAGCGACCCGGCTGAACCGAGCCAGAACTGTGTCCGCAGGCCGCTCGACGCCGCCAACAGCCCGCCTAGTTCCTGCGAGGCCTGATCCGCCTTTCCGTTCATGATGAGCGCCTGTCCGTACAGCGTCATCAGGCGTACGTTCGACGGATTCTCCGGCGTGAGCTTCGCATTGACCACGAGCGGCTCCAGCATCTGCGCCACGCCTTCGGGCTGGTTCATCGACAGTTTGATCTCCGCGACGATCATGTCCGCCAACGGCTGTGAGTCCAATTCCTGCCACGCCGTGGCAAACCGCAGCGCGGAGTTCATGTCGCCCATCTGCCTGAACAGATTCGTTCCAAGAATCGCGATCTCAGCCGACGCAGGATGGTTGCGCATCGCTTCATTCACGACTCCCGCCGCCAGGTTCATTTGTGCAGGCTTCTCGTTCGCCAGCGAACGCGCGAGCAGCGCCAGGAGCGACGGATCGCTCTTGAAGCGGGCTTTGAGTTCATTCACTCGCTCGGCGCTCTTGAGTTGTCCGGCTTTTTGAGCCGCCGAGATCGCTCTCACGCCCTCGGCTCGCGCCGCCGTCTGCGGATTCTGCTCCAGAATCTTCGCCATGTCGTCCAGTGACGTGCTGCCCGTGAGGCCGCTGTCGGCCAGTAGCCCGAGCTGGCGGTCAAGGCTGGCTATCCGAGAGTCATTGGGGAGCTTCGCCTTCGCCTGCGTCACGACTGCGCGGGCGTCCTCCATCTTGCCCTGCTCAACCAGCAGCGACGCAAGGCTCGTCCAGGGTTCCGGAGTCTGCGGATGCTTCGCAACCGCTTCGCGCAGCAACGCCTCCGCCTCGCTGGTTCGATTCGTCCTTGCAAAGTACCGCGCCTTTCCGATCAACCGCCCGTCAGGCGTGATGTCCAGCGCATCCAGCCTCGCTATCGCGGCCTTCGCGGCATCAACGTCGCCATATCCGTGCAATCCCTCCGCGAGCGCAATCACGTACTCTGCCCTCGACAGCGACGCCGCGTCGATTGCCCTGTACAAGTCTCGCGCGCTGCGATCCTTCTTCATCGCGCGATACATCTCCGCGAGCTTTAGGTCCACCGGCGACCGCGCTTCCGCTGGCACGGAACTGCGGAGTTGTTCCAGCACTCTCGCTGCGGCGTCATACTCGCGGACCGACGCCATCTCTTCAACCGCAAGAATTTTGAGCGGCACAGACGAAGTATCTGACTCCGCAATCCGTGTGAACATCGCCAGCGCATTCGTCAAGTCGCCCTCGCCCTTGTACAACTTCGCCTGCTCGAGCGTCCAGTTGTCCTGATCGGGCACATAGGGAAGCAGCCCGTTGATTGCCGCGATTGCCTCCGAGCGCAAGGGCTTCACGCCCACATCAGGCCGATCCATCATGAGCGCCCGCACCAGCAGAATCTGTGCGTCAACAAGATCCCTCTCCTGCCCGATGAGCTGCCGCAGCATCGCAACGGATTCGGTTCGATTCGCGGGTGTCAAAGGCTCTGCGAGCAGCGCCCGTGCCTTCGCTAGCCGCAACTGAGGCGGCAAGGTATCCGGCGTGTACTTGCTCGCCGTTGCAATGCGTTCAAGCAATCTGTTCACGAGCGCCAAGTCTGTTGCAACACTGGGCGCCTGAACGGCCGCGTACTGGGCGTCCAAGTTTTCAGGTGCAAAGTCGGCGCTCTCTGCCCAAGCTTCCTTGGCCTTTGGATCATCCATCGCGCCAAGGTACTGCGCCACCGACTGTTTCCACCCCAGCGCCGTCATCTTCTCCGCGTCTGTCCGCTTGGTCGCCGCCTGCTGCTGCAACATCGCGCGTGCGCCGGCGTCGTCATTCGCCGCACGCATCTCAAACGCCTTCGCCAGCCCCACGCGAGGCGTCAAACCTTCGGCCTTCTCCCACGCCGCGAGCACCGCAGAGCCGATTCCCAAGTTGCGCCGCAAACTCGCCTGTGCAAGCTGAGCGTACGTATCGTGTGCAAATGGGCCAAGATCAGCATGCACCTTCTCCCACATCGCTTTCGCGCTGCCTTGCCCGCCCGACAACCCAGACAGCAGCACTCGCCCCGGCACCATGAGCTCACGAAACGGCTTGATCTCCGCCTGATTGGGATTGAGCGCCAGTTCGCCGTCGATCTTGTCCGACAGCCTGAGCAGTGCCTCAGGTTTCTCTGCGTTCGTGTAGCCGCTCTCAAGCAGCGACACCTGCGCACGGAAGTAGGTCGCAAACGTCGCCATGCTCCGCGGCGCAATCCGCGTCGCGGCTTCCGCCGCTTCCATCGCCGTCACGGGCTTGCCCTGCGCAAGCGCGAGGTTCGCACGATTGAGCCATGGCCGCAGCCACCCGACGCTCATCGACGACGCGCACGCGGCCTCCCAGGACTGGCGAGCCTCCGCAAATCGTCCAAGCCGCTGGAGACTCTCGCCCTGATACGTCAGCAGCACCGGATCGTTCTTCGCGATCTTGAGCGCTTCGTGCAGCACCGCGACCGCCTCGCCCGGCTGTGTTTCCTTCTCAGTCGCAACCGCCTTGAAGGCAATCGCCCACGCCTTTGCGCGGTAGTCGCCCTCGCGCTTCGCGAGGGCATCGACGATCACCTGCTTCTCCGCGTGCTTGCCCATGTCGGCGAGCGACAGGGCGCGATACACCAGCACTTCGCTTGGCGTACCTGATGGCCCAAGGTCAACATTCGGGATCAACGCGAGCGTGTCGCCCGGCCGACCCGACATCCAACTCCTGCGCGCAAGCACGCGCAGCACCACAGGATCATTTGTGTTCTTGACGCCAGCACTCAGCACCGCAAGCGTGTGCTGAAAGGCCCCAACGCTGTCAAAAAGCGCCGCCGCGCGCAGCGTTTCAAGCGCGTTCAGCTTCGCGTCCCGCGTGGGCCCCGCCGTCATCGGATCAATACCCGCGATCTCGCACAGCGCGTCAAAGATCTTTTCGCTCGCGTTGAACCCGGGCATGTCGCGCTTCGCCAGCGCAGTGACGAGCGCGATCTGTGCCTTGCGCTCGGGCGTGTCGCCCGTTCCCAGCGACGCGACAAAGTCGTTGGCCTCATTACCCTTCCCGCGATCGCGCAGGTGCTCCACCAGCACTACCTGCGTCGGGAAGTCATCGGGCTTGAGTTCCAGCAGTCGGCGAAGAATCGGCGTGATCTCCGGATCGGTCGGATTCGCGCCCATGCGGGCGTTGCCTTCCTGACGCAGCAGTTCAAAGTCAGCGGCGGGCACGTTCGCGATGTCCGTCGTGCGCAACCGCGTTGCGATGTCCTTTGCCTCTGGATACATCCCCATCGAGTTGAACAGATCAATCAAGTGCAGCCCAGTCGCGCGATCCGTGTTGTCCAAGGACCACACGCGCTGAAAAATCGTGATCGCTTCGCGGACGTGGCGACTGTCGGGCTCCTCGATCGCCTCGCGCGCATATCCGTACGCAATGAGCGCCTCGCGGTCGTTCATGTCCTTGTTGCTCTCAATCGCGTTGGCGAGGTAGCCCAGAGCGGGGAAGTAGTTGCCTTCTGCAACCATCTTCAGCCCCAACGCACGATTGTTCGCCACCTTGCTCGCCTTCCCGGCGTTGCGAACGAGAAACAGCGCAGTGATGCTGCCGACAACACCCAGCGTCACGCCGCCCAGAATCATCAACCGCCGAGATGTCTTTGGTTTGAGTTTCATAGTAAAAAATCCAAGAGGCACTAGGGACTGGGCATTAGGCACTGGCAAAGCAACTGGTATCTCAGCACGCATCCGAACCATCAAGTTCTTTGCTAGTGCCCAGCCCCCAGTGCCTTCCATCAAGACTTCGTCGCCCTTCGCACCAGCATCATCACCGTCCTCCAGATGATCCACAGATCCATCCAGAACGACTGCTTCTCCACATATCGAATGTCGTACTTGATCCACTCCTGAAAGTCGTTCCCCTCTTCACGAGTGCGCGAAATCTGCCACAGCCCCGTGAGTCCCGGTGTCACCGACAACCTCGCCTCGCGCCAGGGTGGGCAATACTGATTCTCCTTGAACGGGCTGGGCCGCGGCCCCACGACACTCATGTCGCCCTTCAAGATATTGAACAATTGCGGCAACTCGTCGATCTGAAACTCACGAATGAACGCGCCGACCTTCGTCAGACGCGGATCGTTCTTGATGAAAAATTGTGGCCCGTCCGCCTGATTCTGCGCCATCAGCTTCGCTTTGATCTGCTCGCTGTCCTTGCGCATACTGCGGAACTTGACGCAGCCAAATTCGCGCCCGCCGCGCGTCTCGCGCCGATGCCGGAAGAAGATCGGCCGTCCATCCTCGATCAGAATCGCCAGAGTCACAAGCGGATACACCGGTGCCGTCGCCAGGATCGCCGCGCTCGCGAACGCAATGTCAAACGCTCGCTTGAAGGGTCGCTTCTTCGCCGTCGTCGACTTGCTCAGGAGTGACTTTGGCGCGGGTGCCGAGAGCGTCTCTACGTCCAGCCACTCGATATCGTCTTCCTTGGGCCGCTTCTCAGGCTTGTCCCACAACACCGCCGGCCCGACCGCTGAACTCGTCGCAGACAACTCGCGCCCCGCCCCGACCCACAACGGTCCACGCACACCGGGGCCGACCGTCACGTTCGCGTCCTTGTCCGCCCAAATCCCTTCGCCCACTTGCCGAATGCGAGGAATCGTCGCATCTGGCCGCTGCCACTCCAGCACAAGATCATGCCCGAAACGTGCCACATCGTCCGGGTTGCTCATATCAAACAACTTGCCAGGCAACTTCACAGGAAAGCGATCCTGCCTTCGCGTCAACTTCCGCAATTGCTGCCACCCGACCGCCGCCTCCGGCGCTTCCTGCCACACCGCCGCGAGCGCACGATCTGTCGTGAGCGCCACTCGCCCCAGCCGAATCTGCGACGCGTTGTAAATCCGCTGATATCCCTTGAACGTCCCCTGCTCGTCCGCGACAATCCGCTCCGCGTACGGCTGCTTCGCCTTGTCCATCACGCGAATGACGATCAGGTCCGGATTGATCCAACTCACGTCATCCAGCACCGGCGCGAGCCGAAACAGCGCGAGCGCATCGTGATCCAGCAGCATGTACAACTCTGCGTGCGCCACCAAGGGCGTCCGCTCCCCGGGGCGCACCAGTTGCACACCCCGCGCCGCCCAGTATCGTGCATGCAGATCAGCCCAGTCCATGCCCCACACCGTCGGCGCATTCGCCGGGTGATGTGTGTGTGCCACAGGCGCAGGTTTCTCCTCGCCATTCAATTCAACACCATGTGCTGCAAGCGTCGTCATGACTTCCGTGTCTGAAATTCTCATTCTCGACTACAACTGAAGTTCCCTTTTCAGCACAGAGACACAGAGATCAAGAGAAAAATGAGGTTTGAACTTGATGCCTCGATGCCGCGTCCCTTGATGCCTTCTTTCCATTCACAACAACGCAACGCCCATCTCTTCCTCATCCCCCTCTTGATCTCTGTGCTGAAAAGGGAACTTCCAATCCGCTCACGAAAGAGCAGACTGTTCCCCTTATCGACGCGTCGAAGGCTTTGTGTCCAAAGCCACAACGCGCGGCAAAGGTTCCATCTCCGGGTAGTCAGCAGGATTGACCGGCTCGGGCACAGGGCCATCTGGCCGGACGCTCCTGAAGCTCTGACTTGCCGCGCTCGTGCGGAAGTCTTTGGATTGGGCGAGGTTGAACACCAGCCCCAGCAGCTTCGCATTGACGCGCCGCAGCTGATCCACCGCTGCCTTGACCTGTCCGCGGGCACGACCAGCGCCCACGACCAGAATGACGCCATCTGCCTGCGCACAGGTCAGGTGCGCCTCGATCGACCCAAGCACCGGCCCGGTATCAATCAGCACAATGTCATAATCATCCCGAACCGTCTCGATAAGCCGAGTGATCTGAGGCTCTGCCAGTCTATTTGCCGTGCGATGATCGTCCTCAACGCCCGTGGGCAACAGCCACAGGTTGTGCGACGCCGTCGGCTTGATGCGTGCCTTGATATCACCATCCACCAACTCCGCAAACAACGACGACTGCTCTCGCATGCGCATGCTGCGCGACAAGCCCTGGCCAATCAAGTCCAGGTCCACAATCAGCGTCCTGCTGCCGCTGCCCGCGAATGACAATCCAAGCGCGAGCGTCATGCTCGTCTTGCCGTCGCCCGGATTTGAACTCGTGACCGCATACACGCGACGATGCTTGCCGCCGATCTGCACGAGCGCGCGAATCTGGTGGACGCAGTGCGCCGCCGCCGATGCCTGCTCGACGTCGCTCAAGTCTGTTGGGAGGCGAGGCAGAATACCCAGCAGCGTCGTGTTCGACGGCCCTTCCTCAATCGCCTCATCCGAGTACCGATACCGCCTGTCAAACAACCCGTACAACCCCATCACCGCGATCGGCAGGAATGCGCCTAGGAATCCGAAGATCGCAGCAAACTTGATTCGGCTGTCATTGCTGGGAGAAGTGGGGGGCCGCTCGGGCTGCAGCAGCGTGATCGTTCCCGCCTGTCGGCGCAGGTCCGTGTCCATCTGATCCTTCTCGATCGTCTTGCGAAGCTCCGCCAGGTTCGCCAGTTCATTCGACTCGCTCAGCTTGAGCGCACGCATTTCCTGAATCTTGACCGCAAGGTCGCTGCTCTCCGAGAACGTCTCTCGGAACTGCCGCCGCAGGCTCTCGCGCTGCTGCAGCAGCGACTCCGTCGTGACGGCGCCGAACATCGCCTGCCCCGCCGGCATCGTGTCGATGCTCGCCGGCTTGTTGCCCAGCCATTCCTCACGCCGGCGGTCCATCTGATTCATGACGACGTCGATCTCGTTCTGGATCTTCTTCACGGTCATGTGCTTCTCGCCCAGGCCACTCGCCATCGCCATGATCTTGCGCGAGCGAGCGTCCTTGACGTTCGCCAGCAGCGCGCTCATCGACTGGTCAACGCCGGCGATCTCCTCGAGCGTCATGTCCTTCGGGTCCTTCGCGGGCTCGGCAACT
>CAZEZV010000018.1:0-26235 GCA_964516725.1 uncultured Phycisphaeraceae bacterium | reverse complement strand
CCCGATCCCGCCCCCCGATCCTCCACTCAAAACCTCAGCCCTTCTTATGACTCTTGAGTTGTTCTTTGAACTCACGCAGTTGCCGCTCGCCTTTTTCCACGACGAGGTCGATCGCGGCGTATGGGTCCGCACCTGTTGCGTGTGACACAAAGTCGTCATGGTGCTCGACGTCGAGCACCAACTCCGCCTCGTAATCGGTCTTGTGAGCACTGGATTTTTTAATCGCGACGGTGACCGCCTGCAACCCGTCAAAGTACTTCGTGAGTTTGCCAGCCTTCGCCTCGGCGTACTTGCGCATGGCGTCCGTGATTTCAGTGTTCCGCCCAACGACGTCGATTCGCATGAGGATTCCCGCTCTCTGAGAGTGCTGAGGTGTAGTCAGGGTCACACGTGAAAGTGTCAACAAACAACTTCCGAACAAAACGATGGCCTGATCAGCATCATGGTATGTCGATTGGTACAGAATGGTGTCAGAGAAAAGACTGGGTTCCCGGGTTGGGTTGGCGATATGAAGTTTGGCGGGTACTTTGAGCGGGCTCTGTCCACCAAACAAAAAAGCCTCGCCCTATCGATTTTGGGAGAAGCTCGCAAGAGGCCAGTTCGCAAGTTTTGGGCCTGAAAAATGGGCCTGGGCAGACTCGAACTGCCGACCTCACCCTTATCAGGGGTGCGCTCTACCAACTGAGCTACAAGCCCTCATGCCTGTTCTGCGTTGTCGCAAACGGGCCAAGGGGGACGAGTATAGACCACTTTCATCACGCCGCCAACCCGCTCGGTATGGGCTGCGAGCCTGAATTAAGCGTTTGGGTAGTCAATCAGACCGATGCCAATTCGTGGGCTTCAGGATAATCCGCGAAACCGATCCGGACCTTTGCTCGAAGACTCGCTCAGGTCCGGCGTGCCGGACGCTTGGCGTTCGTGTTGCATTGACTGGCAGATTTTTGTTGCGTCGATGTGTTTCCATGCGACAATTGCTCCGCCTCGGTCTCTTCCTGCATGATGCTCCTCCCGCTCTATGCCCTGCTTGTCTGGTACCACTGCTTTCGCCAGCGTCGGCGTCTCATGGGCTGGGTGGCGCTCGCGCTGGGCATTCTGGGCATGGCCACGCTTTCCAAGATCGAGTTCACTGTCCGCGCGTGGGCGGGCGGCGAGCCGGGCTTCAACAGCTTTCAGTTCATTCTCATGGGCGAGACGTTCATCGTGACGATGGGAGGTCTGTTCATCGTGTTGCTCCCGCGCCGCGATGCTGAAACCCCGTGCCGCAAGTGTGGCTATGACCTTGTTGGGTTGGAAGAGAAAAACCCGCGGTGTCCGGAGTGTGGACTGAACGCCGCGGCGCACAAGGTGAAACACACAATTGAATCTGTCGTGACAACATCAGCCTAGAGATTCGCCGTGCGACCGACTATCGGGGGGCGGCGAGTCACAGCACTCGTCGGTGGCACGAAAAACATCTACAACTTTCCAAACTTCCCACTTCGATAATCCGACATCGCCTGCTGAACTTCTTCAACAGTGTTCATTACAAACGGCCCGTGCGCGACCATTGGTTCGTTGATCGGTTCGCCGCCGACGACGAGCAACTCGGTATCACTTACGGCTTGCACGAGTACTCCGTCGCCTGACTGCTCAAACAGAACAAGTTGCCGAGGTTGAACGTCTGGGGAATCGCCGACTCGCAACGAGCCGCTGCGGACGAAGATCGCGGCGGTGTGACCGTGAGCGATGGGCAGCTCAACCTTGGCTCCGGCCTTGAGTTTCACATCCCACAGCGTCAAGGGCGTAAATGTCTTTGCTGCGCCCTTGGTTCCTTCAAAGTCGCCCGCGATGACGCGCACTGTGCCGGCACCATCAGCCAGCGTCACCGTTGGAATCGTTGCACTCTGCAACTCCTGATAGCGCGGCGTGTCCTTCTTGTGCTTCGCCGGCAGGTTCACCCACAACTGCGCCATTTCCAGCACGCCGCCCTCGCGCGTGAACTTTGCGGAGTGCTTTTCCTCGTGCAAGACGCCCGATGCCGCGGTCATCCACTGCACATCGCCCGCTCCGATGCTGCCTTTGTTGCCCGCGGAGTCGCGATGTTCGAGTTCGCCTTGATAGACAACCGTCACGGTTTCGAAGCCGCGATGAGGATGCGTGTCGACGCCGCGAGGCGTGTCGGAAGGACCGAACTTCGCAGGGCCCGCGTAGTCCATCAACACAAACGGACTCACGCTTGTGCCGGTTGCGTGTGGAGAGATCACAGAACTGACGGGGAAGCCATCGCCAACCCAGTGCATCTGCGGGCTGGGGAGAATGCGTGCGATGTTCTTCAAAGTGCGGGTTGTCATGTTGTTTTCCTTTTTCTTCGCGTCTTCTTGCGCCAGGCCGATCCTGAAGCATGTTGCGTTGTTCTGCAACTTGGAACTTTGATGCTGAGCGCGCAATCGCGTCACACGTGGCGGCAAAGGTCATAACTCAAAAGGGGCCTTGCCGCATACCTTCACGCATGCAAGCAATCATCTTCGCGTTGTTGGGCGGCCTCTGCTGGGGCATCGGCGAGTTCTTCACCAAGCAAGTCATGATGAGCGGCAAGGTCGGGCCGTTCGCCGTGATCATGGTGCGCATCGTCGCCGCGGCGCCGATTGCGGTGCTCGCGTACCTCATCGCCGCCAATTTTTCAAAGATGGAAGTGAAGGAGTGGTGGACGATGCCGGGCGAGATCAAGTTCAAGCTGCTGTTTGGCAGCACGCTGCTTGCGAGCTTCGGCGGCGTGGCGTTTTTCTATCTGGGATTGAAGTATGGCGACATCAGCGTTGTGAAGCCGATTGCGATGGGAGTGTCGCCGGTGGTTGGTGCGTTGCTGGGGTGGTTGATACTGAAAGAATCGATGCCGGCGATGAAGGCGGCGGGGATTGCGGTGATGGTCGCGGGGTTGGTGATGGTGGCGGTGGGGGGGCGGGGTGGGCATCATGCGCCAGCCACTTCTGGGAACATCGAGCCTGTTCGGTAACGCCTCATCGCCACAAGTTCACTACTGCAAGGCAAAGAACTATGCCCCCGATCTCCATCACCCGCGCGACGCTCGACGATGCTTCACTCATCGCCCCGCTCTTCGCCGCGTACCGCGAGTTTTACAAGAAGCCCGACGGCGACAGCGTTCGCTGCGAGGTGTTCCTGCGTGATCGCATCACGCGAAGCGAGTCGGTGATTTTCGTTGCGAGGCTGAACAGTGTCGTCGCTGGCTTCACGCAACTCTATCCGATTTTCACAAGCGTTGGGCTTGCGCGCGTCTGGCACCTCAACGACCTGTTCGTTGCGCCTGACCACCGAAGATACGGCGTCGCCAAAGCCCTGATGCTCCACGCCATCGCGTTCGCCAAGCAAGACGGCGCGGCGAGGCTGACGCTCGAAACGCAAGTGGACAACGCAAGTGCGCGGGCGCTGTACGAGAAGTTGGGGATGACACCGGGAACGGAGTTCGTCAAGTACGCCCTGAAGTTTGAATGACACAGAGCAAGTACCGAGGGGCGCAAGGCCCCGGACTTTTCTTCTCGTTTTCGCACACGCTTGTTGCGGCGCTGGCACAGGATGGGTCGGCCATGGTCGATTCACCAGCCGCGATCGACCCCGTCCCTTACGCCATCTTCCGCAGCCGACCTGTTGATCCGCGGGTCTGATTCATGTAATTTTGGAGGTGGTTGCCCGGGCACGCGGAGGTTCCGATTTCCTGGTGGGTGTACACGCGGGCCATCGGCACGCGGTACGCACGCATCTGTGCGGCGACGAAGCCGTCAAGCGTGTTGAGCTGCGCCTGCGTGGGGCGATGCTCGTTGAAGTTGCCCATGCACATGATGCCGAGGTTGTGGTCGTTGGTCTTGGCGACATGGGCGCCTTCGATGGACACGGGTCGGCCTTCCCAGACACGGCCTTCGGTGTCGATGATGTAGTGATAGCCAATGTCAACCCACGTTGGTCCGCGATCGATGTGCGAGCGGCGGATGCTGTTGAGGCGTTGCACGCTGGTGCCATAGCCGCGAAGGCCTGATGCGTTGAGTGCGTCGTGGTGGACGGTGATGAGTCCTACACCGTTCATGGGCTTGGAGTGTTTCCAACGCGGCTGTTCCCGGGTCCAGTTTGCTCTTGCGATGACGCCGGGCTCGGGGAGTGCAGGTGCGTTGTTGGATGGGTTTGAAGGTGCGGGTGTGCCGTTCGCCGTGGGCGGGGGATACCACTTGACGTTGCTCGGGGACGACTCGCTGATGGTCGCGATCTTTGGTTCTTTGTCGGGCCAGAGGGGCTGGGGGAAGTTCTTCGCGAGATTCGTGCGGCCACCGCAACCTTGGAGCCATGCGACGACGCCTAGCAATGACGCGACGGTCACGACCTCGCGGCGGGAGACTGAAACCCCGGTCGGTGCCGGCCCCGCGCTCGAAGTAGAGTGCGCGGATGGGGAATGGAGGGGGTGGGGGTGCTGAGACACGTCCGTGTGCATCGGCGAAACTCGCTTGGGAAGGCAAAAACTATTACTGGTGGCACAAGCGACCTCACTCGTGCGGGCCTTGCAAGGCGTGCGAGAGTAGCATCCGCGGCGGGCCTACACACCTGGATTCCCTGTTACTGTCCTGCCTGCTGCGTGACATCCCCGCCCAGCCGTATCCACTCCCGCATGCCGCCCTGCAAGACGTACACATCGTCGTAGGACAGCATGAGGAGGCGTTTGGCCATGACGCGGGGGAGTTGGGATCCAGCGTCGGAGCCGTAGACGAGGATGAGATCCTTGTCTGCGAGGGCTAGTTCGCCGCTGCCGGTTGTGCCCTCCTTGACCGGCAAGGCCGAAGCGGTCATGTAGATCGCACCGGGGATGTGGCCGGCGTCGTAGTCAGCACGCGATCGTGCGTCCAGGACGGCGATGTCTTTGCGATCAGACTCCTTCGCGAGGCGCGACTTGGCTTTGGCGACGTCCATGTAGGCGATTTTGGCATCGGAAACAGTGTTCTGACATCCAACGACCAGGGCACCGCAAGCAATCATCGACCCGACAAGAATCGTTTTTAGCATGGGACAATGTAGGATTACAATTGCTCGGGTAGCATGGGGGTGGCCTTTTGGGCTACGCGCAACAGCGATGAAAGTACTCAGCCGGTGGCGTGGGCGTCCCGCCAGCATTCAATTTTCTTGGGGGGTGGGGGGGCGGACGGACCAGAGGCCCATCCCGCCCGTTGCAATTTGCACAACATCATGAACACTCTCGCGAACATCCTGCTCCTTGCTTTGCCCGCGCCGCTTTTGTCGGCGTGTGTCGTTTCCCAGAGCGAATTTCATCCCACGCCGATTCAGGCTGAAAAAGCTGCGCAACCCGCGGCTGACAGACATGTCCGCGCCTTCCTGCTCCACGAACACGGCGTTCTCAAGGCTGGCGAAACGACCACGCTTGCGCTGCACTTTGTGATCGACGCTGAGTGGCACATGTATTGGAATGGGTACGCAGAAGACGGCATGGAGCCCAAGTGGGAGCTGCAACTGCCAGTGGGCATTGAAGTGGCGGGGGATGTGGTGTGGCCCATTCCGCACCGTTTGCAGGCGAGTGAGTTCGTTGTTGAGCACGCATACGAAGGTCACCTGACGCTGCTGATTCCGGTTCGTGTTGCAGAAGACGTGAAGCAGGGTGATGTGCAGGTCAGTGTGAAAGCGAAGTGGCTTGTGTGTTCGGATCGTTGTGTGCCGGAGTCGGGTGAGGACGTGATCACGCTGCGTGTGGATTCAGAAACACTGGCGAAGACATCGATGATTCAGCCGGCGACTGCGACGAAGGAAGCACAGCCAGGCGAGGCGGGTCGTCCATCTCAATCTGCGGCAAAGAAGATCATTGAAGACGCTCGTGCGGACTTGGCTCGATTGCTGCCGCTATCGGGGCCGCGGGCAAAGGAACTCGGCATCGCGGCGAGCATCGTCCAGAACGCAGGCGCGGCGACACTGCAATTGCGCGCCACGGGGAAAGTTACCTCGCTGACATGGTTCCCTGCCAACGATTGCGCGACTCCAACTTCTGATTTTGGCGACTGGACGACGAAGGGTGCCTCGCTCGATATCCCGCTGAAAACTGAAGCGACAGCAAAGCCCGGGGACGCAAGCGATTCCAGAGGCTCAGGGGAATCCCCTGAAACTGGCCAAAACCCCGCGAATTCGGTGTGTGTTCGGGGTATTTTGCAGGTGAAAACAAGTGACGGGACGCACAATGCCAGCGAATACTTCGTTATTCACGTGAAGGCCGACGCCGGCAAGTAGTTTGGCTCGCCTCAATGTTGTTCTTGGAGATTGTGAATTCATCATCACGCGTTGTCCTGCCGGGCCTGTCGCCTGGGGGATGATTGCAGGAGAATGCTTGTTATGAAACGTACGAAACTGTCTGCCCTTCTCGCCACGCTCGCTGTCGCTGGCTTTGCCAGCCTCACCGCCGCTCAGACCGAAGCCCCGGCTAACGTCAAGAAGCAGGCCACGAAGGTGATCGACGACGCGAAGAAGAAGGTCGATGACTCTGCAAAGAAGGATCCGCAGGATGCGAAGAAGCAGGCATTGAAGGAAGCCGAGGAAGCCAAGCAAAAGGCTGAGAAGAAGATCGAAGATGCGAAGAAGAAGGCTGCTGGTACGCCGGCGAAGGTGGGCGATGAGGCCCCCGCATTCAAGCTCGTTGACACCGACGGCAACACAGTCATGTTGTCTGACCTCACCAAGGACGGCAACATCGTCGTCCTTGAGTGGTTCAACCCAGGCTGCCCGTTTGTCGTGAAGCACCACGAGAAGCTGACGACCTTCAAGGACCTCACGAAGAAGTACGAGGGCAAGAAGGTCAAGTTCGTTGCGATTAACAGCAGCGCCAAGGGCCAGGAAGGCAATGGCCAAGAGACCAACAAGAAGGCGAAGAAAGACTTCGCGATGAGCTACCCGGTCCTGCTCGATGAGTCGGGCGACGTGGGCCGTTCGTACGGCGCGCAGCGCACGCCGCACATGTTCGTCATCAAGGACAACAAGATCGCGTACATGGGCGCGATCGACGACAACTCATCTGCCGATGAAGCGGGTAAGGTGAACTACGTCGAGAAGGCAGTCGATGCCCTCCTCGCAGGCACCAGCGTCGAAACCACCGAAACCAAGCCCTATGGCTGCGGTGTCAAGTACGGCAAGAAGTAAAGAGCAGTGTGTGATAGAGAAAATTACGAAAGCCCCGCGCAATGCGGGGCTTTTTCTATTTTCCATCCCGATGATTCGCAGAGCTTCACCGTCGGCACGGATGGCCCGCCAATCACCCAACCAAGTTCAATTGCGAAGTTGTATTCGGCACGGGTGTGGGAGTCGTGGGTGTCGTCGGCGTCGGGGTAGTGGGGGTCGTGGGCGTTGTCGGAGTGCTCGGTGTATTGTCCGAGTCATCGCCACCCGGAATCATGCTCGCAAACTTCTCCGCAAGATTCCAATACTTCTCCGCCCGCTTCATCAGCTTCGCGGCTTTCTTGTCGTTGCAGCCGCAGTCATCATCGATCATCTTCTGAGCCCGTGCCTCAAGCCGTTCGGCTCGGCTGGCGAACTTGTCGGCGAGGCGCAGGAGACGCTCGGGGTCGAGCTTCTTGCTCTCAGACTTCTCGCAGTCGTTGCCGCAGCAACGCTGAGCGTTGCGGGCTTCGTCCGAAATCTCGCAGGAATCACAGCTGCGAGTCGGGGTCGCGGGTGTTGCTGGAGTTGTCGGAGTCGTGGGTGTGGCGGGGGTTGTCGGCGTCGTTGGAGCGGTTGGGGTTGTGGGAGCTGTGGGCGTCGTTTCTGGAGTGGTCGTCGTCACGCTGGGTTGAGCGATCGCGTCAGGCTTCGAGATCGAGCGCACGCTGCGCGCGTTCAGCGAGTTGAGGAACGCCGCGAGATGAAACGCGGGCTGAGATTGAAAACCGCCAAGTCTTGAGATGCTCATGCATGTCGCATCGACTGTCTGCGATGCCGACTAAAGCACGTGTGCCGAGTCGCGCGGAATAAGTTGCATTCTGGACGCGAGGAAAGTGTGATAACTGACTACCAAGAGCCGAGCGGCGCAAGCCGCCGGTCAGAACCTCAACGCATGACAATCCAAAAAAGCTCGCGTAGCTGCGAGGAAAAGCGGCGGAGCGTAGAGAAAAAGAACTTAGGTTTGTACGCCAACTACTTCTTCTCTTTCCGAATCGCCTTATGACTCACCGTCGTCGGTGGTGCCGTGAACATACTGAGAAACTGATCCACCGGAATGCCAAGCTCAACGCGCACCCGCTCGATGTCGCTGCGTTCCTGCGTCGTCAGGTGCCCATCCGCCAGCGCGACATGAATCAGGTCATGCAGGTATCGCTCGTGCGCGACCTGTGCCTGCTCGCGCTCGATGCCAAGCTCGCGAGCAAGGTCCGTCAGCGCTTTCGCCTCCGCTGGCGTGATCGTCCGATCCCGCAGCACCCGATCCAACAGTTCCAAGTACTTCGCAACCTGCGTGGTGACGTCATTCACCGAAGGCAGCTTGTCCACCAGCGCCGCGATGTATGAGGGCTTGGCCTTCTTTCCCGCCGGCTGTCTCAAGACCGACTTGCCGCTGGGTGGCACATCAGGCCAAGGCCAGGGCGGCGGCAGTTCACTGAGCAACTTCTTGCGTTCACCCGCGGGCATTACGTTGAGCAAGTGCTTCAACAGTTGCCCCGTCGCACGGGCATCATCAATCGCCGCGTGCGAGTAGGGCAGGGGCAGATTGAGTTCCGAGCAAATGTTTGAAAGCCGCCGCGTTGCGCTTTGCGGGTACACATTCCGGCTCAGTTCCAATGTGCAAATTGCCGCGGGCTCCGAAACATCGTTACCGAGGCGTTTGAGTTCCGCCCGCAGAAAGTTCACGTCATACACCACATTGTGCCCGACGATGATCGCGTCCCTGGCCCGGAGCGCAATGTCCCCCGCGACGTCTTTGAATTCTGGTGCGTGCGCGACGTCCTTTGCCTTGATGCCGTGCGTGCCGCTGCTGCCGACATCGCGCTTCGGGTTCAAGAGCGTGTGAAACTCATCAATCAGATTCCCTGACCCATCCAGCCGGACCACCGCGACTTCAAGAATCCGGTCATCATGCCCAAAGCAGAACCCCGTCGTCTCGATGTCGAAGACCGCGAAGTGGGGAGTTGATTGTAAAAGAGGCATGGACACACAATGGTAGCGGCTGCGCCCACTCTTTGGCTTGCGTACGTTCACACATGCGTTACCGAACACTTGGCAGGACAAGTATCAAGGTCTCTGAAATCGGCTTTGGCTGCTGGACCATGGGTGGGCCAAACTGGTCGCCGCAATCCGGCCAATCCATCGGCTGGGCCGACGTCGATGAAAATGACATTCTGCAAGCGATCAAGCTGGGACTGGACGCAGGCGTCAATCACTGGGACAACGCCGACGTCTACGGCAATGGCAAAGCCGAGCGCATGCTGGGCCGCTGCCTGAAAAAACTTGGCGTCAAACCCGGCTCGCAAGTCATCGCCACCAAGGTTGGCCACGGCTGGGGTACTGCGCCGTATCCATACCACCCCGCGCACATTCGCAGTCAGTGCGAACAAAGCCTGCGCAATCTTCAGGTTGATGTCATCGACCTCTACTACTTTCATCACGGCACGTACGTTGGGCCTGATGTGAATGGCAATCAGCACGATTACCTGCACGAAGCCGCTGCGACCATGCACGCGCTTGTGAAGGAAGGCAAAGTGAGAGCCGTGGGCCAAAGCGCATACTCCAACGAAGACTTTGAACGCGCAATTCCAATTCTCAAGCCCGACGTCCTCCAAAGCAAAGCCAATCTTCGCTTTACCGACTTCATCATGCCGGGCTGCAAGCTCCAGCAACTCATGCAGCAGCACGGCTGCACGTTTGTCGCGTTTGGCCCGCTGGATCAAGGCATCCTGCTCGACAAGTTCGACCCCGACAACCCGCCCAAGTTCGCCGAAGGCGAATACCGAAGCAACCGCAAGGACTTCGCCCCGGAAACACTGCGCCAAGTCCGATCCAAACTCGCGCGGGTGAAGCAACGCGCCGCAACCGGTGCCTTCTCGCTTGCGACGAATACCGAACCACGAATGCCGAATGCCGCGGCTTCCCCTTCCGACATCCAGCTCCTCGCCTCCATCGCCCAGCGCTGGCTCCTCGCCCACCCCAACATCTCCAGCGTCATCCCGGGATTCCGAAACGCAACCCAAGCCGCGTGCAACGTCGCGGCGATGAACGATCAGCCGATGAGCGAAGCGGATGTGAAGTGGTTGCGCGACTTGTTCGCGTAGTGCGCGAAGCACTACGCCCCAGCCGCCGCCGCCCCGCGCTTCTCATCAATGAACAACGTCAACACGAACCCCACGATCACAAACCCCGCGAGCACCACGAGCGACGAAGGCAGTCCAAACTTGTCCTTCACATACCCAAACGGCACGACCAACACCGCCGCGAGTTTGAACACCAATCCCCACAGGCCGAAGAACTCTGCGCTGCGATCAGGCGGCGTGAGATAGCCTACGAATGCGCGATTCGCCGCGCCAAGGCTGCCCAGGCCGAGGCCAAGCAAGTTGCCGGCGATCCAAACGGGGACCTGCGACGAGCCGGGCGAGTGCTGCTTTGCGATGATCGCGAGATAGACCGTGGTGCAGACCCACAGCACAAGCAGCATCAGCGTCATGCGCTTGTGTCCGAGCCGATCCTGGAGGAGCGTGGGGATGAGCGTGCCGACGATTCCTGAGACGGTGATCACGGCCACGAACTTCACCATCGCTTCGTCCGAAAATCCAAAGTCTTTCGCGACGATGCTGGCAAATGCGATGACGATGCTCATGCCCGCGCCGTAAAAGAGGGACGCGAGCAGCAGCATCGCGAGATCGCGGAACTTGGACAGTTCACGCATCGTGTGTGCGAGACGTGCGAATCCGACGATAAGCGGATTGCCAACACTCGGCCTGTCCGTCGCGCCGGGTGTGCCCTCTTCTTTTAGGAAAAGCAACGTGGGCAGCGCGAATGCGGCGAACCACAGACCCGCCGCGACGAAGAATGGGCGCCATTGGTCGGGGCTAGTGAGGTTCGTGAACTTCATCACGAGGGCCGTTGCGACAAGCATCAGCAGCGCGCTGCAGTATGCAACGCCCCAGGAAAAGCCGGACACTTTGCCGAAGTCCTCGCGTTTGGCGAGCGATGGCAGGAAGCTGGCGAGGAAGTTCTCGCCGATGTTGAACATGAAGTTCGCGGGGATATAGAGGGCCGCCGCGAGCCACATCTGGCCCGGACCGATGAGAGCCAGCAGGCACGTCAGCACGGCGCAGGAGAACCCGGAGATCAGCAGCGACGCCTTTTTCCAGTGCTTGCCGTCCGCCATTGCGCCCGCGACGGGGCTTGCGATGACAACGAGCAGCATGCTGGTTGCGAAGATCGCGGACCACCAGGTGTTCTCCACTGTGGGGTCGCGCACGACGACCTTCTGGAAGAAGAGCGAGAAGAGCAGTGTGTTGATGAGCAGCGTGAACGACTGATTCGCAACGTCAAAGGAAATCCACGACCAGATCTGGCGTTGGCGGGGCATGCCTTTCAGCGGGTACAAGTTCACGCGGGGACAGTATCGGAGCGAAACGAATGAGGGTGGGAACGGGTTCAGCAAATTGAGTGTGAAGGTGCGAAAGTCTCGGATCGCTCAGGTTGCAACCCTTCGCAGCCTCACACTTTCACACCGCATACTCCCCCTCGCGTTTCCTATCCTCCCGCCATGCCCTTCCGCGCCATCATCTGCGACATCGACGGCTGTCTCGGCCCGGAAAGTCACGCACCACTCGACGCCGAAAGACTCGCGATGATTGCCGCACACAACCGCATCGCCTGCGAAGCACACGAGAGCATCATCACATTGTGCTCCGGCCGCCCACAGCCTTACGCCGAAGCGATGAGCCGTCTGATCGCGAACACGAAACTCCCAGTCATCTGCGAGATGGGCGTCTGGCTTTATGACCCGCGCGACAATCGCTTCGTGATGGACCCGGCGATCACGGCGGCAGACTTAGACGTGATCGACGCCGCGGCGCGTTGGGTTCGGCGTGAGTTGCTGCCGCAGGGCGTTGTCATTCAGCCCGGCAAGTCCGCGAGCATCAGCCTTTGGCATCCGAACACCACGCTGCTGATGAGCCTCAAGCCCACGATTGAATCCCGCGTGCGTTCAGAGTCGTGGAACCTGCGAGTCTCCAACACCGTCGCCTGGATCAACCTTGAACTCACGCACGTCAGCAAGGGCAGCGGCCTCCGCCGGATGATGCAGATGTGCGGCTTGCAGAAGGCTGACCTCGCGGGGATAGGCGACACCATGGGCGACCTTGCGATACGAGAGAATGTCGCGTTCTTCGCGTGCCCGGCGAACGCGGACCCGAAGTTGAAGGGCCACGCCGATTACGTCTCGCCATTTCATGAAGTGGAAGGCGTGCTGGACATCATCAGCAAACTACAGTGAACAACTTTCTCGCTATGACTGAGCACAAAAAAGGTTAGCGAGACCTTGTCCGTATCGATGCTGCGCGAGCTTCGAGGGGCTCCGCCATGTCGGCTTTGTCTAACTTTCGATACAGTTCACACAGGCGTTCGAGTTTGTCTGCAACTTCCGGGTGATCCGGTCCGAATGTTTTCTCGCTGGTTTCGAGCGACTTCTTGTAGAGTTGCTCGGTCTCGCTGAATTCTCCCTGCTCGAAGAGCAGTAACGCGAGGTTTGCCTGAGCGGTTGCAACCATCGGGTGATCTGTTCCCAGCGACTTTTCAAACGTGCTCAATGCTCTTCTTTGAAATGCCTCGGATTCATCAAGTTTTTCTTGTCGCTTGTACAATTGAGCAAGGTTGTTCAAGCTCTGTGCGACATCGGCGTGATTGGACCCAAACGCATTCTCTCTGATTTCAAGCGCTCGCTTGAAGTACGTCTCGCACTCATCAAACCGCTCCGCAGTCTGGCAAACTAGACCAATGTTGTTCAAGACAGTTGCTACCTCCGGATGGTCCTTGCCATAGGTTGATGTGTAGATATCCAATGCTCGCTCATACAGCGGCACAGCCTCCTCAAATTTGGATTGCACGCGGTACAACTCTGCGAAGTTGTTCAACGATACAGCAAGCGATGGGTGGGACTTGCTGTAGAGTTTTTCCTTGATCTCGATCGATTCCTTGAACAGCGGCTCAGCCTCTTCGAACTTTGATTGATTTCGGAAGACTACCGCGAGATTGCTCATGCAGGCTGCGACCAACTTGTGATCGCGACCGTAGTGCTTCTTGAAGATTCGCAACACACGCTGAAATGACTCCGCCGCTTCATTGTATCTTCCGCATCGGAAGTTGAGGCTGGCAATATTTTGGAGAACAACAGCAACGTCCGCATGCTCAACGCCCGCCAGTTTCTCCCTGATCGCCAACGCTGCTTGGAAGTGCGACATTGCATCGTCGAGTTGCCCGGTCGTGGTGTACAACAACGCCAGCCCGTTCATGCAGGTCGCAACCTCGAGGCTTTCGGCACCATATATCGTTTCTCGAATCGCAAGTGATCGCTTGTAGAGCGATTCTGCTTCTTTGTACTGAGCCGTCTTTTCGTAGAGAAAAGCGAGGTTGCTCAGACTCGTTGCAAGCGTACTGGGTGCCGTTTCGCCTTTCGCTTCGGCAACTTCAAGCGCTTCTTTCGCGATATCGACAGCCGCGTTGTAGTTGCCTGCTTCGCTCAATGCGACTGCCTTGGAGTTGAGCGCTTTCCAGTCCTTGCTTTGCGCGGGGCTTACACAAGGAAAAACCGCAAGCATTGCGAAGCAAGCAAATGGCCACGGCCTATGCTCAGCGATGCCACGCGGACGCGTGCAGGTGCGGGATGTGCAAGTCAATAAACCCACTTGACCCCAATTGTTGCACTCGGCCACGGTGCGGCAAAACAACCAAACACGAATTGATGCAAACACTAAGTGGCGCGTTGGTAGCTTTACCCCACCAAGTCCAAGTACGCATTCAGTTCCCGCCCAAACTCATCCACCTTTTCCACCATCGGCACATGCCCGCAGTTGTCGAGCCACACGACTCGGTTCTTCGGAATGTTCGCCGCGAACTGCTCGCACGCTTCGGGCGGCGTCACGATGTCCTGTCGTCCCCACACCAACAGCGTTGGGCACTGCACCTTGTGCAAGTCTTTACCCAGGTGATTGCGTCGGGCCGTGCGCGACAGCCTCACCATCGCGCGTGCGCTGCCTCGCCCGGACAAGACCTTGTGGGCGCGCTCAACATCCGCGGGGTT
Organism: uncultured Phycisphaeraceae bacterium; assembly: GCA_964516725.1. Classification (GTDB taxonomy): domain Bacteria; phylum Planctomycetota; class Phycisphaerae; order Phycisphaerales; family UBA1924; genus BJHL01. Next base: position 11,954 of record CAZEZV010000018.1, on the reverse strand, counting down.
CATGTGGCGTTGATCGAAAAACAACTCGCCGATTTTTCGCTCAAGCCACTCTCGCGAAGGACGAATCTGGACATCGCTGACCATGCTTTTTTCAAGAATGCCGCTCGCGCCCGCGAGCACCAGCCCGCGGATGAGATCAGGCCGGTCAATGGCGATGCGTCCAGCGATGTGACCGCCAAAGCTGTTGCCCACGAGCACGGCCGGCTCGCTTCCCAGATACTGCTGTAAGAAGCGGATTGTGAGTTCAGTTGCGCCTTGTATCGAGCAGTCCTCGCCCTCGAGGTGCAGCAGCGGCATCTCCAGCATCACGCACCGGCTGCGATGCATGATCCGTTTGACCAGCTCTTCCCAGTGGTCGTTCAAGCCGACCAGACCGTGCAAAAACACGATGGGCTTGCCGGTTCGGACGCCAACTTCCTGAACCTGTGCGACCACGGGCACGCCCTCCCACCCGGAAAGCGATACATGCTTTGCTTCGCCCCAGCCATCCTGCAATGCTTCGGCAGAACCCCCAAAACCCGCACCCCCGCCCACGCGTGTTGCTTCCACAGGCTGGACCGCCTCTGCACGAGTGAAAGTTTTGGTCCGGTTGGTCGTCATATCGGGGCGAGTAATCGAGCTTGGCGCAGGTTACTAAGACTTGCATCGTAACCGCGTCCCATGCACTAAGTAAACACGCCACAAACTTATTCGTTAGGGGTTTGTAAAATCGATGTGCATCATGGCCTTCCAGGCCGTGCGCACCTTCGAAATCAAGAATTGTGGTCGCCCCATAGAGTGTGAATCGCAAGTCGGTGCATGGGCTGGAAGCCCGTGCTACCTGGAAACTAGCAAATCCCAACCACCAAGCCTAATATCCCAACCCCACTTGGCGCACCTGCCTCGTGGCTCTTCCGGAAAGCAAATATGCACGCCATCATCGACGAAATCAACAAGTCCGCCCTCAAGACCGACATCCCGGCCTTCGCCGCGGGCGACATCATCAACGTCCACTTCCGCATCGTCGAAGGCGATAAGGAACGCACCCAGGTCTTTCAAGGCATCGTGATCGCCCGCAACGGGCACGGCATCAACGAATACGCCACGATTCGCAAGATCGTCGACGAAGTCGGCGTCGAGCGTATCTTCCCCGTCAACAGCCCCCTCGTCGCCAAGTACGAGATGGTCCGCCGCTCTGACGCACGCCGCGCCAAGCTCTACTACCTCCGCGAGCGCACCGGCAAGAGCCGTCGCCTCCGCGACCGCCGCCGCGGCATGAAGCACGACCCGATGTCGACCGTCACGACGACGACGGCAGCGGGTGTTGATGCGAAGGCAGCCGAGGCGAAGGCTGAAGCAAAGAAGTAATTGAAAACCAAGTCAACATGCCATCGAAGTCGCGCAAGCGGCTTCGATGTGTTTTTGAGCGGGCGCACTCGGGCGTGTCGCGAGTATGATCGATTGCAATTTACTTCGCTGCCCGCATGGCTCGAACGATGAGAGGCCCGTCTTCGACAGCCACGTTTGACACCCGATTCTCAGCCCAATCAAATTGCACTTTGACTTTCGGCGCGCCCGCCGGATGAAACACGTGCTTGCCCTGATGGAACAGCATTCGAGGCGTGCCGTTCGCGCCACGTTTGATCGACAGGTCACCAGACTTTGACTGTGCGACCACGAGGCTGTCATTGCCGCCCTCCACGAGGTAGTCGCCGCAGAGAGCATCGGCGTCCGCCACGCTCAGAGCCTCGTTGACATATCCAGCGTCCGCATCGCCAAGCTCAGTGAGATATTCGACGACCTTAGCAGCCGCTTCGCCACCAGCCTTCGCGTGCTTCATGAGCGTGATGCCATGCGGCCCGCGAGTTCGCTGAATGCCCGGGTGAGCCAGCACGTACGCGCGAACGACATCGACCGAGCCCAACATCGCGAATGTGAAAATGTCGGGGCGTGCGCCGCTCTCGATGAGCAGCGATGCAATCTCGCGTTGCCCCGTGTGGGACGCTGCTCCAAGCGCTGTTTCCCAGTCGCCAAATCCCCAGTCCCAAGTCGCGTTGGCAAGCGTTGCATGCAGCGCGAGCAACTCCTTCACTTTCGCGATGTTTCCATGCGAGGCGCCGACGATGTCCTTTGCAAGGCTTGCGTCCTGCGATGGATACGCTGGCGGCAGGACAACTGCGCCTTCGACTGCCGCGCTGATTACAACACCGGCAATCGCGCTCGCGGGAACAAGCTTCAACGCATCTCTGCGGGTCATGTGCATCGCACGTCTCCTGTGTCATCCGGCATTCGCTGATGTCTTTCCTGCTACGTGAAACACCAACGGTTGTGACAGAAAAAGCACGTTCTCTCGCGCCCGCAAACTTCCTGGGCGGCGATCTGTGGTTCTACGTCGCATGGCGAGTCACTCCGATGTCACAAACTCACACTTTCCTGCCACCAACCCGCACGCGTCGCGTCAATTTGTGGTACATTACTGACATTCCTGCACGAAGCCCGACCGTAAGGGAGGGCTTTCCAAGCGACACACTTACTCCTCAAGGCGCGTATCTCATTCACATCCCGAAAGGACTCCCATGAAATCTCTCTCCCTCTTCGCCCTTATCGCCGGTTCCGCTCTATCGCTAACGTCATCCATGGCATTCGCACAAGACAAGCTCGCAAAGACAGAAATCCCTCTCAGCCGCATCACGCTGTATCGCTCGGGCGTTGCGTCCGTCGAGCGCAAGGGCACAGTCGAAGGCAACGCGAATGTTGACCTTACCTTTCGCACCGAACAGATCAACGACATTTTGAAGAGCCTTGTCGTGCTCGATCTGTCGGGGGGCTCCATCGGCGAAGTCACGTACACGAGCCAGGAACCGCTGGAACGCCGGCTTCGCGGGCTCTCCATTGACATCGCCGACAACCCGCCGATGGGAGAATTGCTCAATCGCCTGCGGGGCGTGTTGGTCAAGATTCGTTCGATGGAAGGTGATGTGTCTGGAACAGTCATCAACGTCGAGAAGCGTCCCACCGTAATCCGAGGCACCACAGGCGGCAATCATGCACATCTTGATCTCCCGTGGATCAACCTGATGACCGACGCAGGCATTCGCAGCATCAACCTCACGGACGCCACCGGCTTCGAGATTCTCGACGCCAAGATCGCCGCAGACTTCAAGACCGCCCTCGCCGCGATCGCGTCGCAGCGGGGCGAGGACAGCAAGACAGTGGGGCTGCGATTCCGAGGCACGGGCACTCGCGATGTACTCGCGGCGTATGTGCAGGAAGCGCCCGTGTGGAAGACCAGCTATCGCCTTGTGCTTCCCGAGAACGATTCCGACAAGTTGATGCTGCAAAGCTGGGCCATCGTCGAAAACACCAGCGACGAAGACTGGAACAACGTGCGGCTTGCGCTTGCGAGCGGCCAGCCTAGTGCATTTCAGATGAACCTGTACGATCCGCTGTACAACTCGCGACCTTGGGTGAATGTGCCGGTACCAGAGACGCTGGTGGCGATGGCGTACAAGCGAGGCCGATCGCCGTTTCAAGATGCTCCAGAACTTGCTCTTGGCGAAGCGCTCAGGGTGAGCGCGGACATGGACGCCAGCGGTGCCGAAGACCGAAGGATGTCACGAGCAAAGGCCGCCGCCCCAGCCGCCATGCCGGGTTCAGCTCGAGGCTACGGCTCAGGCGGGATCACTGCGGGCCAAGCCATGCAAGCGATCGCCGCCGCGGCGGCAGGAATGGAAACTGGCGAAGTATTCTTCTATGAAATCAACAATCCCGTCAGTATTGGACGCCAGCAGTCTGCGATGTTGCCCATCGTGAGCCAGCAGGTTCCGGGGCGGCGCGTGAGCATCTACAACCAGGCGCAGCACGCGACGCATCCGATGCGGGGCGTGCAGGCGACCAACGACAGCGGCTTGCAACTGATCGCGGGGCCTGTGTCTGTGTTTGACGATGGCGTGTACGCGGGTGACTCACAACTCAGCGATGTGGGCAAGGGCGAGAAGCGGCTGCTGGCGTATGCGCTCGATCAGGACGTGACCGTCAAGCGCGAGGAAGAAATGTCCGGCATGATTCAGAAGGTTCGCATCACCAAGGGCAACCTGATGGTGACTCGCCTGCTGCGTTCAGTCACAAACTACACCATCAGCAGCATCGATCAAAGCCGCGTCCGCACGCTGATCATCGAAGAACCCCGCAAGGAGGGCTTCGAGCTCGTCGAGCCCAAGAAACCCACCGAAGAAACCAACGACACCAACCGCTTCGAGGTCGCTGTCGCCGTCAAAGGCAGCGAGGGCCTGCGCATCGTTTCGCAACGCATTATGGGCGAGTCGCTGGGCCTCATGAGCCTTTCGCAGAATCAGTTCCTCGCCTACAGCACCGAGGGTAAAGCCTCACAAGCCGTAAAGGATGCGTACGCGAAGGCGTGGGACCTCCAGCGTGCGGTGAACGCAGCGAACGAGCGTGTTCGCGCGATCGAAGTCGAACGCGGTGAGATCACCGCGGAGCAGGACCGCATCCGCAAGAACATGGAAAGCATCGAGCGTACCAGCGAGCTCTACCAGCGGCTGCTCGCAAAGCTCACATCCCAGGAAACACGGATGGATGAGCTGGCGGAGCAGCTCAAGGCGGCGAGAAGCGCTGTGACGCAGGCTGAGCAGGCGCGGGATACGTACATCAACAACCTTGATGTGGAGTGACAAAATTGGTGGGGTGGGCTTCTGGCCCGCCCTGCTTTCACACCGAAGGCGTGGTATTCAATAGCCGGGGGTGGAGCAAGGCTTTGCGAGCGACACCCCCGGATGTTTCGACTTTTAACCCCGCAGTCTGAAGGACTGCTCGTTGTGGCTGCCGCAAACCATCACTTCGAACGTACAGTCCTTCGGACGGTGAAACCGTCTACTCTCACAACCGGCGGTGGTGTTCGCAGAGCCTCGCTTCACCCCCTCGGCTACTGGCGAGCAGGCCTTCGGCCTGAAAACTCGAACTCAAAAATTGAATTGCACACTTGAAGAATTGAAAAAAAAGGGCGAGCCCTCGTGGCTCGCCCTTCTTCATTGCTTTGCTTTGCGAAATCCTTAGCGCTGCCCGACCATCGCCGTCTTCTCACCCAGAATCAGCGGCACAAGATTCTTGTTCGGCAGGTTCAAGGCACCCATCAGCGCCGCCGCGGCGGTTGCTTCGGCTTCGTTGTCGCTGCTGGCCAAGTCGATCAGTTGATCGATCTGGCGCTGTTCGAGCAGGTTGCCAAAGCGCTTGGCGGACTCGGTGACGTTTGCGATGAGCATCGCGCGATCGGCTTCTTCGCTGGCGACGGCCGCGTCGAAGAGTGCACGCTGGGCACGGTCTTGACCAACCAAGCTCAGCACGCCCGCGATACCTTCGCGCCGGCTTCCAGTCGCGGTGTTCAAAGCGTTCATGAGTGGGGCCGCGGCGTCCGTCACTTTCAGCGACGGGTTGTTCGACACGGCAAGGTCACGCAGTGCACCCAAGCTGCGCAGCGCGTACGCCTCGGCTTCTTCCGCAGAGACGCGACCGCCTGCTGCGGTTTCAATCAACGAATCAATCGTCGCCTTCAGGCCTTCATCGGACGTTCCCAGCGGCCGCAGAGCAACCGTTTTGTCGGCCTCGAAACGGCGCTGTTGCTGGGAGTAGACGTCGGCGCTGGTCAAGATGAGCATTGGCGATGCCGCTGTGCGGGTGTAGCCGCGGGCTTCGTCCTTGTGCTTCGCGCTTTCTTCGGCGGAGAAACCGGAGACGACGATCAAGTCGATGTTCGCGGCTTCGGCGATGGGCGTTGCGAGACCAGTCAGCGACGTGCCCGAGGGCAGGACGGTGTAGCCCATGCCTTCGAGGAGCGTGCGGACTGATTGAGAGCGTTCCGCATCTGGAGCCAGAATCACGGCGAACTGATCGGTACCGGCGGCGACTGCGCTGGCCAATGTCGGCACGACGCGTTCGCTGCCGCTGAAAGTCGTAGTCGGGCTTGCCGCGGCGATTGCAAGAGCCGCTTCGTTCTGCACGCGGCGGTTGGGGTAGTTGAGTGCAGCAACGAGCGGTGATGCACCGCCGAGTGTCTCAACAGCGACCTTGCCGCCTGCCGTCTGCTCGACGTTGTGCAGAGCGCGGCGGACCAAGGGTGTGTCGCGATCTGTGAGCGCACGCGAGAGGACGCGCTGGGCGACATCAGTGCCGGCGGCGACGCCGAAGTAATCTGCGCTGCGGCGGAGCGTTGCACCGTCGGCGGCTGCGCCTTCGACGGGGTACGCGGGATTGACATAGCCAGTGGGCGTATCAAATTCGCGGCTGTAGTTGCTTGCGACCCACAGACCGACCGTGTCGGCGTTGACGTTGCCCGCCGCGCTCTCGAGTTCGAGGCCACGCTCAAGAAGGTTCATCGCCATCGCTTCGTGGAAGACGGGTGTGCGGATGGCGTTCATGGAGAGGCCGACCGCGGGGTCAAAGGACCAGAGCAACTGGAAGTCCTCGCCCGGGAAGTTGGTGACTTCGCTCTTTTCCTGGTAGTAGGCTTCGGCGAGGTCGCGGTACATGCCGGCGGGGTCGCCAGCAACATTCGCGCCGCCTTGCAAGCGGGCCAGGGCTTGATCGCACGCGCTGCGGACTTCGTTTGACGTGGTTGTCGACTTGAGGTCCGCGAGGAAGGGCTTGGTCATCGAGTAGGGAATCTGACCCAGCACTCGCACGACTTTTTCCTGCTGCGTCGGCGTCATTTCGAGCAAACCCGTCGTGAGCGGCACAATCGCATGGCGACCCAGCGAGATCATCACGGCCTGCGATTCAACCGCGAGCGTCGTGTCTTTGTCCTGCAGGTACGCCTCCAGCAACTGCGGCATGGCATATTCGCCAGCGTGCTGCAGTCCGGTGCGCCCCAGCAACTTCGCGCGCTGGCCGCCGGTCAGCATCTTGATGTTCTCGGCGATGGTCTGCGGATCGCGGGCGCGGTCCAGACGGCCCTTGTCGTACATCTTGAGCAGGCCACCCGCAACAGCGTTCAGATTGCCCTGTCCCTGCAACTTGATTGCGCGGGTGGTCGCATCAACAAAGCGGTTGACGCCATCTGTGCCGTTCTTTTCTACAAGCGTCGCAAAGTCCTTCGCGCTCGTGACCTTACCGAGCAACTGGGCTCCCACCGACTCCGCCATGTCGGGGCGGGCAATGAGAACGTAGTGAGCGAAGTCATCCAGCAACTGTTCGTCCGTCACCTTGAGGGCAGCGGACTTGTTGTCATCAGCCGCGACAACCGCGTCCTGCGCCTGAGCGACGCTTGCCGCTCCGACGCCCATCACAAGCGCCGCAGCGGGCAGAGCTCGCGCGAGGCCGGAAAGTGCTTCAAGTGTCTGGGACGAAACAAGCAACGAGAGCTGTCGTGAACGCATCGCGCATCAACTCCTAGGCAAAAGGACGGGCAAATCAGTCTGAAATACCGACCGACAATCGAAACAGTAGGCTTAGGAACCCCGACCGTCAGGGAGGGGTTACGGAAGGCGCATGCCTTAGAAGGCCGCCCCCCGCCCTCCTCGCTACCACGGGAGGGACGCCCGTGCTTATTCGCCTGTTTCGGTCCTTTGGGTCCGGGTAACTGCAATCTTCGCCTGCATAAGCCAACTCTGCTGAATTACCCCTGTAGCCGCTCCGATGAACGTACGTCGACCAGCCGGGCGCAGCAATTGCACCCACTGGCAGACGACTTGGATCCGTGGAGGTGCCGCGAATTCGTATCCACGCGGCCAGGCAGCAACCCAAGCCAAAAAGCCAAGCATAAAGGAAGAGGTGGGAGATGGTGTTTGACAAAGAAGTCCTGACGACCGGCGAAGTCGCCAAAATCTGCAACGTGGCCCCTCGCACCGTGTCGAAGTGGTTCGACTCGGGCTCGCTCAAGGGCTACCGCATCCCGGGCAGCCGCGACCGCCGCATCCCAGCCTCCGAACTCGTCCGCTTCATGCGGGCCCACGGCATTCCGCTCGAGGGCGCAAACTCAGGGCGCACCCGCGTCCTGATCGTGGACAAGGAACGCGAAGTTGTTGACGTTCTTGAGAAGGTCCTGGGCGAACAGACTAACTACGAAGTCCGGTCCTGCACCAGCGCCTTCCAGGCTGGCATGGAGTGCGAGAAGTTCAAGCCGCATGTCGTGCTGCTGGACCTCCACGTGGGTGACGTTGACGCGAAGGTCTTCGCCGACAGCATCCGCCGCAATGAGAATCTCCAGTTCACCAAGGTCGTCGCCATGAGCGGCAAGCTCACCGACGGCCAAGCCATGGGCCTCAAGGGCCAAGGCTTTGACAGCTTCCTCAAGAAGCCGTTCCAGGTCCGACAAGTTGTCCAGAGCATCGAGCAGGCCACGAACCTCCTCGCCGCCTAATGAACACTGCCCAACTCCTTGGGAATAGCACCAGCCTGAGCAAGGACGCTCAGGCTGGCTGCTTTTTGTGTGGAATTGAAATGAAGAATACATGCACCTTGTCACGCGTGCATGAGAAAACACCCCGCGAAAGCTCGCGGGGTGTAGTGTTTATCAATCGCGGATTGAACTCAGGTATGCACGACGCTCGGACAGGCCTCAGAAGCACGGCCCTTCGCTGTAGACGCTGAGGAACGAGTCGATGTCCATCGGGTCGAAGATGCTGGTGTCGTTGTTGAAGTCGATCGAGTCGCAGGTGTTGATCGCGGGAATGCAGGGGCCTTCGCTGTAGACGCTGAGGAAGGCGTCGATGTCCATGGGATCGAAGACGCTGCCGTCGTTGTTGAAGTCGATGTCGTTGCACTGGCTCGTCTGCGTGATGGTCATGGTTCCGGGGCCGAAGTCGTCGCCGTTGAATCCGCCGACGCGGACCATCACGCTCTGGCCCTGCGTGAGCTGCACCTTCGACCGGCTCTGCAGCGACAAGTCTGTCGGGTGGCAGAAGCCGAGGGAGTCATCGTTCTGAGCGATCAGAGAGTTGATGTGCGTCGGGCAGGCCTGCTGGGTGCCGTTAAAGAGCGTCACGACCGTGTCGAACGAGCTGCCGCAGGTGTCGAACGAGTACCAGCCAGCGGTGGGGGCGATGAAGCGGTACCACACGTCACGGACGCTGCCGAAGGGGACGACCGAGTCGGCAGAATCCGTTGCCGCACAGTTGTTGAAGTTGAACGTGCCCATGCCGACGGTTGTCGCGGTGCTGCACTCATCGTTGTTGACGCCGTAGCTCATGAGCGAACGCAGCGTGTACGTGCCGCTTGTGCCGTTGTAGCCGGTGACGCGGACGAGGTAGGTTTGGCCGCCCGTGAAGTTGAAGGAGACGAGGCTGATGCGGTTGTTGGGAGCGGGGAAGCCAGCATCGTCGTTGCATGTGATGCTGTTGCCGCCCAGAATGTTCGGGCAATCGCTGTGGACGCTCAACACGGTGTCAAAGTCGCTGCCCCAGGTGTCGATGATCGCGTTTCCGTCGCAGGAAGGCTCAAAGCGGAACCACACGTCGTTGCCCTGGCCGCTGCCGCCGTTGCCGCAGTTCGTGATCGTGCCGCTGCTGGGCGTGGCGGTCGCGGTGCAACCGGTGAAGTCACTGGTGGGCATCGGGAGAGCGTCCGCACAGGTGTCGCCGGTCACAACGCTCGATTGCACCGACGTGGTGTATACCGCTCCGACATCCGTCACGCTCGTGTGATCGTCTAGTTTGTCGCCGATTGCGACTTCGCCTTGATAGATAGCAACCGAGTTGCCGTAGCTGCCGCCGCCGGCGCTGTCCGTATCGCTGAACGCGGCTTGCATCTTCCACTCGCCAGTCGTGTTGCTGTACACATACACCCGGCCTGTGCCCGGCTCGCTCACGACGAACTGACCGCCGGTGTGCGACACCTTGCTGCCGAACTTGCCTTCGGACGTCGGAGTCGAGGAACGCAGCTTGCTGCGGAACGTCCATGTGTCCGCGACGTTTTCATACACATACACGGCACCGCAGTTGGTGGCCTGGTACGCGAAGCCGGTTTCCTGGAACGTTGCGTCTTCAAGCGGCGCACCGACGACGAGCCAGTTGCCTTCGACCGCAACCGCGGCACCGAAACGCTCGCCGCCTTCGGCGCCGGGCGAGCGGAACTGCTGCACTGCGCCACTGATGGTGCCGTTGGGCATGCGCTGGACCATCGTCACAACGCCGTGGCCAGTCGCCTGACCGAGATCGGTTTCATCCGGGCTGCCGACTGCGGCCCAAGGAGTCGTCTGGCTCATCGCAACGGATTCGCCGCGGTGTGCACCTGCATCGCCGGTGAAATCGCCGCCCCAGATGTGGAACGCGTGATTCCACTGATTCGTGTTTGGATCACGCGTGTAGAAGTACGCGCTGCCGGACTCGATCAAGCTCCAATTATGCATCGGCGCACCAACGACGGCCCACCCGCCGCCGTAGCTGCTGATGGCGACGCTGCTGCCGAACTGTGCGCCCGCAGGGCTGTTGGGAGCGAGGATCGTGACGTCGGTGTTCACGAACCAACTGCTGGAACCATCGGGACGACGCATGATGCGGGCGCGGCCTTGATCACTGTTGAAGCCCGGCGCGCCGACGATCATGTATGGATCGGACAGACCAACCGAAGCGCCAGCCCGTTCGCCGCCCTGACCCGTGGAGTTCCACGCGTCATAGAGCATCGACCAGTTGCCGTTGGACAAACGCCAGACCGACCAGCCGCCAGCGTCGGTGCCTGCCGTCGGCGCGTCTTCGTTCGGCTTGCCGACAGCAAGCAGCACCTGGTTGTTCGGCCCGCCGAAGGACATCGACACGCCCGAGCCAAACTGGTCGTTGATCGCCGGGCCAGAACCGATGATCTTGTCCTGCGTGGGACAAGACTGCGCCATCGCGGTGCCGGCGAGAGCGATGAGGGCCAGGGTACCAAACTTCACGTTGTTCTTGATCGAGTTCATGTTCATTCTCCAGTTCTTCGCTGCTTTGATAGCCCCACGCCACGCGGCTCAGGGCAGGAATTTCGGATACACGCCGATGGGCGTGCAGACAGTGCGACAGACGCTCTCTTCAGGGATGAAGAAATTCAAAGAAATTGGAGCTGAACTCAAACACGAGGAAAAAGGATGGAAACAGATGATTGCGAACAGAAGACGTCGCCCTTAAAATGCGATTCAGTCAGTTGATTCGCGAGCAACACCCGCTACTTGGGCATTCGGGCCTTATGAAACGCGCGATTGCCTTCGATCGCCGCGTCCATCGCGTGCAGATCGATCACGATCACCCGCCGCCACGCCGCGCTCACGGCGAGATACCGCGAGGTTGGGTCGAAGGTCAGGGAGACAAGTTCGGACGCCGTGAGGTCAAAGCTCGTGAGCTGGCCCGGCGACGCTGCGTCCCACAGGCGAAGTCCGCTGTCTTCGGATGACGTCGCGATCAGCTTGCAATCGGGCGATACAGCAGGCCCGCGGGTTGGCGCGATACGCGGGCGTTCGATGCCCACCAGAGATCGTGGGTTGGACGTGGGCCGATGTGAATTGGGAACGGGGTCGCCTCGGTGTGAGGAGTCCTAAAGCCGCACGCCACGAGGGCCGTGCGATGCGGCTCGTTCCGATTGATTCCGAATTGCGTGCGATCCTGCAAGACCTGTTTGACGCGGCAGAAGTGAGGGCCGAGCAGATCGTACCTCGGCTCCGGAACCCGAGCATGAACATGCGGACGACCTTTGAGAAGATCATCATCCGGGCGGGGTTCAAGCCGTGGCCTCGGCTGTTTGTGAACCTACAGGCTTCATGCCCCACTGATTGGGTCGAATCGTTCCCTTCGCACAGAGTGGCGAAGTGGGCTGAGGGAATGTTTGTCGAAACGATTCGAAGCGACCTTTCATTCTTGAAAAGCCCCGCCATCGAACGCTTGAACACAACCCGTCTTGGCCATTCATGGCTCCCCATCAAGCAGGTTGGCCGGATTGCAGCAAATCATTTCCCCAACCACAATAACGAGCAACCAGCGCCCCTCGTGATTGGACCTCAA
>CAZEZV010000017.1:0-26675 GCA_964516725.1 uncultured Phycisphaeraceae bacterium | reverse complement strand
ATCCTGGACCGCAAGGTCTCCGAACGTCGCCTGTTCCCGGCGATGAACCTCGCCGAAAGCGGCACGCGAAAAGAACACTTGCTCATGGCCGAGCCCGAAGTGCAGACAATGACTGCACTGCGTCGCAGGTTGCTTGCGATGCCTCCTCATGTGCAGGTGGAACAGTTGCTCGCGGCGATGAAGCGATTTCCGACGAACGCGGCGCTGGTGGGAAGCGTGCAATCGTAGCGACAACAAGGCTAACGCCTTGGCGAAGTCAACTCCTTCGCGCGCTCGCTCTCCGTCACCGGCACCACATCGCGCAGTCGCAGCGGCGTTTCTGTGGCATTCACCGATCGGCCTTCCAACACCGCCGTGCCCTCGGGCGTACGAATCGAGCGGAGCGAGCCGAATGTCGGCGCGTCATCCAGCAGCGCGTTGGGAGCGGTGTTTCCGCCCGTTGGAACTGCGCCTGGCGGCGCGGGAGCCACTCGAGTTAGCAGCATTGGAGCAATGAATGCCACTGCAATGATTGCGCCGATGACCAAAGCAATTGCGACCTTGAGCGCAAACCACCTCGCGCGCTTCGCACGCACGGCACGCACAACAACACCCGCGTCCGGCGCCTGCGACACCTCTCCCAGCGAATCCAGGCGGCGCGACAGCTCGCTCGTGATATCGTCGCTGCCGCTCTCGTGCATGCTTCGATATGGATCAATCCGCCTTACTGACATGTTGCACCTCCGGCCTCTCTGGAAACTCTCGCGGGCTTTCCTCTCGTCGCAAGTCGCTCCGCGGGGATGACTCTGAAACGCCGGGCGTTTGCTCATTGATCGCGAGGCGCTTCCGCAGCAACGCGATCGCGCGCTGATACTTCGCCGCAACAGTTGAACGCGGCTCTTGCAACGCCAGCGCAATCTGATCAAACGTCAAACCCGCCGCGTGCTTGAAGAGCACGACGTCCTGCAAGTCATCGTCTAATCCGTTGATCGCTCCAAGCAACTGGGTCCTGTCTTCTCTCTCTTGCACTCCAACCGCAATGCCGCTGCGAAGGTCGGCACTCTCCAAGCCATCAGCGTTCGCCGCGCCCCGCGTGCGCCCAACCAAGTTCGCAAAGAACCCCTGTCGCCTGCGCTCGTTGCGCGTTGAGTCCATCGCTGCACGCTTGACCGCGACCACAAAGAACGCGAGTACGTCATGCACCTCACTGATTGCCGCGCGCCGCATCGACAGCGTCCGGCAGAAGACTCTTTGCACCAGGTCGTCCGCATCGTCACTGCCGGCGGGTCGCAGCGCCTTCGCGTACGCGATCAGGCGCGGCGACACCTGCTTCCACAGATGCGACGCCGCGTCCTCGTCGCCCGCGTGCATCGCGCGCAACAGCACAACATGAGGCGTCTCGTGGATTGCCTCATGTCGTGATGTTCGGATGTCGTGCTGATCCGCGTGCATGTGAGTCTGTGGTTCAGTCCGCGTTGATCACTTCCCACCGTTGTGCAGAGACGGCTCTTCCTTGGGTGACACGAGCTTCCCGTCGCTGGCGATGTATGTTTCAAGTGTCGTGCGGAAGTTCTTCACGGTCGTCATCGCCCTCGTGTGGCTCGCATGCACCTTGGAGAACGCTGGCAGCATCAGCGTACCCAGCGGGCCGTAGTCACCGTCCGACACCGCCTGCCCAAGCTTCTCGATTCTTTCCTTCGCGTCCGGCTCATCCCATGCAGCGCGCACCCCGTCGTAATACCCCTCTAACTTGTCAAGGTTTCTCGCCAATTCCTCGCCATTCATCTTCTCGATCGCTTCATTGGCGAGCGAGTTGGTCTCCCCAATGCTCGCGAACTTGACAACCAGTTTCCTGCCCGCGTCTTCGCCCGTGAATTCCCGCCGAACCCAGCCCACGAATAACTCTCGCTCTCCGATCACGCTGGCCCGCACACCAAACGGATCGTCCGACGTCGCCTCGAACGCACGCACCGAGTTCAGAATCGCCTGGGCACTCGTCACGCTCAGCGCACCGCTCTCCATCAACTCCGTCGTGCGAGCCTCGCCCAGCGCCGCGATCGCAATCCCCACCAAGGGCGAAATCAGCACGCGATCCTCGGCAATCTGGCGCGGCATCAGCCACAACGCCTTTAACCGCCGCGCCGCACCCGCTTGTGCAATGTCATTGGCCTTCGCCTTTGCCGGATCATCCGCATCCAGCAATCTCGCCGCGTCATGCGCGAATATCCGCGCAGTCGATCGCATCTGCCCCAGGTGCGGCAGCAGCATGTCGATCCCGGCATCAAACGCGAGCCCCCAGTCGCAGTCGCTCGTCTCCGCCGCGAGCAGGAGCGACTCGACATATGCCTGATTGTCGCGCAGCGCCTTGTCGTGCCCGGCGGTCTCCGGATAGCTCATCGCGTTGCGCACCTCGGGCGTCACGCTTTCCCACGCCTTTGTGTACAGAATTGCGGCGTTGCTCTTGCCGGGAATCGAAGGCGGCGTCGGCAAGGAATTCGCTGAGGGCGTTGGGGATACTACAGCCTGCGCCATCGCCGCTGGTACGAGCGCAACGCAACCGATGCACACAGCAGCAAACACCGGACGGGAAACGATCTTCATCGGGCATCCTTTCACTTTCACAAGCACGCGACGTGCATGCCCATGTTGTATGAATGAAGACGCCGCACGTGCCTGGAAATCCAACACGGCCTTCAGCTTTTTCCAGTTTTCGCCAGTTTCGCCCCGAGAACCGTCAGGCCGTCCCGTCGCAACCAAAGAACAACACCGCACGCCAAGAAAACCAGGCATGCAAGCCCAAAAAGCAGCCCACCGTCATCGCCCGCGATTCGATTGCCTTGGCCGTCAAAGTTCGGAATCGCGATGCCGAGTTTGGTTAGATGGCTACCGATGGCGCCAACGATGACACCCAATCCCAGCCCCGCGCCGATCGCGTTCATGAGAGGTACGGGCACGAGCAGCAGTACCACTGCGATGAGCTCTGCAACTCCGCTTGCGTACCGGCCCCAGGGCTCCATGCCCATCGTCTTGAAGATGTACACACTCTCGGGCGCACCCGTGAACTTAAAGTACAGCGTCTGCGCGAGGATGACAGCCGCAGTTATCTGTGCAATCCACGAAACAATTGACCAAGGCTTGCTGAGTGCTCCTAGGTGTGCTGACGGACACGAAGTGGAGCATGAAGTCGACGCGGTCGTCGAACTGGAACGCGTCGCTGATGCAATGTGCTTGATGCGTGCTGTGTGCATCCCGCTTGGTTGCCGATGAACTTGATCTGGTTCCACTATCACCTGGGTGACGCCAGAATCGCCATCCCGCGATCGCTCACTTCGATAGTCGCCTCTCGCACAAGGCACGCGGGCACCAGCACCGTCTGCCCGGATGAAATTGCCATGTTTTCTAAGCCGTTGGTTGCCAACGTCCCGTGTCCGCCCAGCATCATGATCACAATGGGCCGCTCCTTGCCGGCGGGATTGCCTCGCAGCGGGAACGCTGTGGTTGCGCCTGGGCGCAGCATGCGGTCCTTGTAGGAAGCCCCTGTCTCAGCCGTGAGCGCTGGCCCGCGCACGACTTCAACATCAAAGTACCCCGTACTGACCAGCGTCGCGCGGCGTTGCCCGTTGGGAATCTTCGTTGCGTCGCGTGCCTGCTCCCATTGGATGCACTCCAGACTTTGCTCAATATGCAACTGCCGCGGCTTGCCGTTTTCGATACGTCCCCAGTCATACACGCGGAACGTTGTGTCGCTGGGGGTCTGCACTTCGGCGACCAGCACGCCTGCGCCGAGCGCGTGGACTGTGCCGCTGGGCAAGTTGTGACATTCGCCGACGACGGCGGGCACCGATTCGAGCAAGTCAACACACGCCGAACCGTCGCCCTTTCGCAGTGCCTTTTCAAACGCTTCCCGCGTCACGCCGGCCTTCACGCCTTTGTAAATCTTCGCACCCGGCTCGGCGCTCATGATGTACCAGCACTCGGTCTTGAGGTGCGCACCCGCGTGCGCCCGCGCGTACGCAGGGCTTGGGTGTACCTGCACCGACAGATTTTCTCTCGCGTCCAGAAACTTGATGAGCAACGGAAAGCCCCCGTCGCTTGCACGAGCGACATCGCCCATCAACTTCTCGCCCCACAGCGAACAGGCGGCTCGCAAGTTGCTGCTCGCAAGTGCCCCATTTGCAATCTTTGTACATGCCGCTGCGCCGCCCGCGCCGCTCGTGCTGGTGGCCGCGAGATCCGCCAGTTCCCAACTCTCACCAACTTTCGCGCCAGCCGCGATCTGTTTGTCGAACTCGCGCAGGCGCTCCCCGCCCCAAGGCTTTGCCAGCAAGATCGGCTCGAACAATAGTGGATAAGGAAGTGATGCTGTCACAAGTACCGCCAATCTTCTGCACACCGGCGTTCAACACGAACGACATGACGAGCCGAACGGTTCTCTTTACTATACATCACCGCCCAACCCCGCGCGTCGCAAGCACACGCCGCGTTCAACACTGACCGCTGCTACATGCCACCGCTCGCATTCCATGGGCTTGCTTCAGTGGATACATCACGCTGGCCGCCCTCCCTCACGGTCGGGCTGCATGCAGCTGCGCGAGTCTCTTCGCTGCCTCGTCAATCGTTTCGCTCTTCTTGCAGAACGCAAACCGTACCAAGGGTGATCCGAACTCCTTGTGCTCGTAAAACACGCTGGGCGGAATCGCGGCGACGCCTATCTCCCGCACCAGAAACTCGCAAAAGACGCGGTCCGCCGACTTGTTGCCAGGGATGTTTCCATTCAACCCGAGCCGCTTCGACACCTTTGAATGATCGGTCATCAGGAAGTACGTGCTGTCGCTGCGGTACACCTCAAGCCCTGCTCGCCGCAGCGCGTCGCTGAGCACATCGCGATTGCGGCTAAACAGCCTCCGCAGTTCGCGCGTCGTCTCGCCGCCATCGATACCCGCGGCGTTGATCATCGCGGCGGCGGCGTGCTGAAGAGGTGTCGCGCCGCTGAACGAGTTGAATTGATGCGCCGCCCGCACCGCTCCCGACAACTCAGGCGGCGCAATGCTCCAACCCACCTTCCACCCCGTCAAACTGAAACTCTTGCCCAGGCTGCTCAGCGTGATCGTTCGTTCTTTCATGCCCGGCAGCGTCGCAATCGAAATGTGCGGTAGCCCGGCGTCATACGTGAGGTGTTCATACACCTCGTCGCTGATGCACACCACGTCATGCTCGATGCACAACTTCGCGATGAGTTCAAGTTCGCTTCGCGTGAAGACTTTTCCGGTCGGATTGTGCGGCGTGTTCAGAACAATCGCCTTCGTCTTGGTCGAAAACACCGCTCTCAACTGGTCTTCATCAAACCAGAACGAGCCGCCAGGCTCCTTCGGCGCGTGCAGCGTGACATACTTCGCCTTGGCGTCCGCCCACGCAACGCCCGCCGCGTAATAGTCAAAGTACGGCTCGAAGATCACGACTTCATCGCCCGGATTGAGCATCCCCGCAAAGCAGCACGTGATGGCCTCGCTGCACCCGCACGTGACAGTCACCCACGAATCAGCATCAACTTGAAACGCCCCTCGCTTGTTCCAATTGTCCGCGATCGCGTTGCGCAGGACGGGTACGCCGGTCATGGGCGCATACTGCGAGTGCCCGGCGTTGATCGCAGCGATCGCTGCGTCTTTCGCCAGCTTTGGTCCGTCGAAATCCGGGAAGCCCTGCGATAAGTTGATCGCGTTGTGCTTGATGGCAAGCGCCGTGTACTCGGCAAAGATCGACTGGCCGAATGATTGGAAGCGCTTTGCGATCATGATGGAATGTATGAGCCATGACGATGATGAGCAAGTCTTCGAGCCAATCGTCGCGCTCGAGCAACCCGCAGAACCGAACATCGCAGACAATTCGAGCGCGACGATTCGCAGAGTCTCACCCCCGTCGTCGGCGTGTGTCCGAGTTCACACCGCCGGCACCAACTTCCCCACAGTCACGGGCGTCAGTGGAAAGTCCCGCAAGCACGAATGCAAGTCGTCCAACGTCACTCGCGACAACCGATCCAACTCATGCTCCAGCGTGTGATATTCGCCGATGCTGGTGAACAGCCGCCCCAACCGATGCATCCGATCGTGCGGCCTCTCCCCCGCGATCGTCGCCGCCGTCACCGTCTTTGGAAGCAGAATGTCCAGATCGCCCTGCGTCAAAGTTCGATCCAGTTCGTGCATCTGCGCGTGCGTGACTTCCCAAATCTCCGTGAGATTGTCGGGGTCGCCGCTCGCGTACACATAAAACTGCCCGAAGCCGTCCTGCGGATCCGCCGCGGCCTGCGCTTCCTCCGCAATGCCCGTTTCGAGCAGCGCCCAGTGCAGCCGGCTGTTGTCGGGATTTCCAAGCACCTGCGCGATCAGACTCGCTGCGTACTTGCGATCATCCGCAATCGCTGGCCCGCGGCACAACCCCAGCGCATATCCCCGGCTTACTTTCGCACTCCGCATCGTGAATTCGCCGCCCGCGAGTGCGGGTTCACTGGTGTCGCGCGAGACGCGGGTTGCGTTCCATGAGCCGCACAATGCGGCGATGTCATCGCAGCACTTCTCAAAGTCAAGATTGCCCGCGAGCGCGACCACCGTGTTGTCCGCGCTGTACCGATTCGTGAAGTACGCGAGCATCTCATCGCGCTTCAGATTCGTGATCGACTCACGCGTGCCTAGAACCTTGTGACTGAGCGGGTGCGTCCCGAAGTGTTTCTCCAGCACGGCTTCGTACAACAGCCAGAACGGATTGTCCTCGTACATCGCGATCTCTTCGATGATCACGCCCTTCTCCGTCGTGAAGTCTTTTTCGCGCAGCGCGGGCCGCATCATGCGAGAGAGCAGGTCAAGCCCCGGCGTCAACGCCTCCGGCAGCAGGTGCGCATAAAAACACGTCATGTCGTTCGCCGTGTACGCGTTGCTCCGCGCGCCCATGCCGTCGAAGCGCCGATTCAGTTCCTGCGCCGAAATCTCATCCGTCCCCTTGAACATCATGTGCTCAAGAAAGTGCGACACGCCCATCACCTTGGTTGCCTCGTCCCGGGCACCGGTTTTCACGAAGAACCCCGCCGCCGCCGTGTGCGCACCGCGATCAACCTCCGCGATGATCCGAAGCCCGTTTGCGAGTTGCTTCTGCTGAAAAGTGACTGGCATGGGGGAAGGTAGGAGGGCGAGAGAGCGTCAAGCAGACGACCCCGGTTTGATGCACAAAACACCTAGAAAACAACGCCGCATCGCTACATCGTTGCATCGCTTTCAATTCCCATCGCCCGCTTCAACTCCCCCACCACCTCGCCAGGCTCCCTTGCCCTACACACCACGCTCGACACCGCAACACCCTTGACCCCTGCCGCGACTAGTTCTGGCATGCGCTCAGGCGTGATTCCGCCAATCGCCAGGTGCGGCACACTTCCTATTCGCTCATGACTTACATAACTACGCAAGTACGCCGCCCCCGCCAACCGCGGCTTGTCCTTCGTCGTCGTTGGAAACATCGGTCCAACACCGCAGTAATCCGCTCCATCCCGACACGCCTTGATCGCCTGTTCAATGTTTTCGGTTGACACCCCAACTCGCAGCGAAGTCCCCGCCATCGCGCGAACATCAAAGACCGACAAGTCGCGCTGCCCCACATGCACGCCCCATGCGCCGCTGAGCATCGCGATATCCACTCGATCATTGATCACGCACTTGGCGCCATGCTCCCTGCACAGCGCCACCAACTCCTTCGCCCGCGAAAGCAACTCCCGCGATTCGAGTTCCTTCTCACGCAGTTGAATCATGTCCGCACCGCCCAACATCGCTCGCCGCGCGACTTCCCGCCACGAGTGGTGCACGCACAGCGATTCCGTCACCAACACACACACCCGCGGCTGAAGTCTCTTGCCGTCCCCCGCTCCCAGCGCAAGCGTCAACGCCCGCTGAATCTCATACACGTCATACCGCACTCGCTCAAACACCACCGCCGCAGCAACGCCTTCCAATGGCGTGGGCCTCTGGTCTGCTCCAACCCCCTCACCCCCCATCACCTTCGCCACCTCGCTCAACACCCTCAGCGCCTCCGTCACGCGACCCGCATTCGCCGCAAGAACGCTCGCCAGATTGTCCCTGCGCTGCTCCCCCTCCACCTTGATCCCAACCCCGACATCCCCCGCCGTATCCCTCGACGCCAGCAGCCGCGCCTGATCAATCCCAAGCAACGCCACCGCCTCGCTCACCCCATGCCGCGCTTCCTTGCACCGCTCCGCGATTATCGCATCATCAAGCACGAACCTCGCCGCATCCTCCATCACCCGCAGCCCTTCCCGGGCCCGGTTGGCGTTTGCGTCGATCATGCGGAGCAGGTCTTTCACGCTCGATGATACGATGCGGATCGCCGAACAACCTCGCTGGGCGACAACGCAAAGCCGAAGTGGCAGCACATGTCGCAATCCTTTATTGACCTGTGCTTCGCCGCGCAGGGTTCTACAATGCAGCGTTGACTCCGTAGCTCAGCTGGATAGAGCACCGTGCTTCGAACGCGGGGGTCGCAGGTTCGAATCCTGCCGGGGTCGTTCGTTCGATTTGAAGGGAATCGCAAGATTTCGCAAGTGGTTGTGACTCGGCACTTTGAGATTTTCGCCCATTCCTCTGTTTCGAGTCCATGCGAGTTGTTTCGGCTGTGTACTGCACCGGATTCTGCACCGCTTTATTCGAAGCTATTTCGTGACCTTTCCACGCGGGAGGGAATGCGTTTACTTGTCACTGTCGTTTCTCACCGGCAAGTAGTCCCTACCGCAATCGAATTCCCAAGTGGCGATTCTGCAAACAGTCGCACGCATAAAGCATCAATCTGGAATCGCTCTGGGGAAAGCCTCTTGGAGGGCTCGTTTGAACTTGGCCGCAATCTTTCGGAATCCCGCGCGGTTTGGATGAAGTTCATTGTGCCATTCCGAGTCCTGCAACGTGCCCTGCGTTTTCACAACGATCACATCGGTGTACTGACGCGCAACGTCACCAAGCATGGCGGCAAACCGAACCAGCATCTCTTGAACGACAGCGCGGGCTTCACTTGGATCATGCCAATTTCTATCATCAAGAGATGGCTTGAGCCACGGACCGTAGCCGCACACACCGCTTCCAGAGGGAATCGCCCAGTCATATTCGTGCAAGAAAACTTTGATCGACCTGCCCGGAGACTTCGCAACTATCTCGTCGCGCAGGTCGAGCAAGTCTTCGTACGCAATGCGCACGAGGTTCAGAAGGCCGCCAAAACCAACGTCGCTGAGCGCGAGTTTCACGTTGCCATTCACGGCTTCACGTTTGCGTAGCCAGAGTCGAAGTGAATCTCCCACGAGATCGTTGCCGCCACCAGAAAACAGCAAGACATTGAAATCTCTCGTGCGATCCTCAAGCAGCGCTTTCAACTTCGCCCGTTGCTTGACGCCAAGCATAAAGCGAGTTTCATCGCCTCGTGTCGGCAGCGCTTTCAGAATCGGATAAGGAATGATGTCCTCAAGCCGTGAGATCACATCGCCAGCACGGAACGGATCTCCTTCGAGTGGGTAGTCGAACCACGAATCACCTTCAGCGATGATTCGCAGCGCGGGTTTCGCACGCAAATGGGCCGCGATAGCCATTCTTTCCGTCACAGGGCCGGCATTCTCTCCCGCATCCCGGGTTCTCGCAGCAATCGCCGCGTCATAGCGGGCGATTCGCCGATCTGTTTCCCTTTCATCGTGGCGATGTTCCGCACGCCGTCTGACTTCCGTCTCCGAAGGCGAGGGTTGTTCACGCGACTCTGTAGCTGATGCCGTAGCAGGCATCGGCGGAGTAGATGCGATCTTCTTGGACCCAGCACTCGACGTGGTCTTCTTGCTCGATTTGTCTGTTACCTTCTTCTTCACGCCGTATCTCCGATTTGTCGCTCTTGTTGTCGTACGCTTAGTAAATATCCTCGCCAGACTCGAGCGTCGACAAAGTCATACGCAAAACACGCGTGAAGCGATCACAATCTTGGGTAATTCACGTTTGATTTCCCAAGCCTTACATCTGAATTTGTGATCAAGTGAGAGACTACGCGCAAGAATCTGCAAAGCCACCACAACTGGGTGGGAATGGGCAAAGACAAGGCGTCACCAATACGGCTTTTTGGACGGAGCTACCGTGTGTTGGCAAGGCTTTCTAGGAGCCGCTTTGCAAGCCCTTCGGCGTCGGAGATCGTTGCAGGTTTCACGGTGGCTGATGCCGAATCGACTTCCCCGCTCTCAGCACCCACATTCAGAAGTTTCGCTGGCTGTGCCGCACTTGCGTAGTCGCTATCGCGGACGCTGAGATAGTGCTGGGTTGCAACCGTCGTCGTATTCCCAAGCCAGTGGCACACCACATGCAACGGGTACGTTGCCGCAAGTTCGGTTTGGCAGGAGGCGCGGAGATTGTGCCAGGCTCGCGGCCATGGCGTCAATCCGGCTTGACGGATGAAGCGTTTAAGTTGTGTACCAAGATTGACGCCAGCCCGTCTGTAACGATCCGTCATCACGAACTCGGCTTCTTGTGGTGCTTCCTTACGAGCTTGCACGAGGTAGGGCACGATTTCAGGAAAGAGCGGAATCTGCCGCGTCTCACGATTGGCATGGGCAGCGGTTTTGCTTGCGGTGACGGTGATCCTCGCCCTTTCCCAGTCAATGTCGCGCCAACGCAACGCGAGATGTTCGCTTGGGCATCGCAAGCCACCGAACCGTGAAAGCGCGATCAGAAGCTGCCATTCGTTGGTTGGGCATTCGTCCATGACTTTCGCTATTTGCTCCCGTGACACGAACCGCAACCTTGCCGTGTTGGTCATGCTGCCTGCAATCACCTCGCCAAACGGTGATTCGTTGACGAGTTTGAGCTTTACCGCACGGCGGAATATCTGGCGTGCCACTTTCACAAACTTCGCCACCGTCGCCTGAGCCAACTCCGCATCACGCATCGCCCGCTTGAACCCTTCGGCTTCGGTTGGTGTGATGGTGTTGATAATGCGCCCTGCCCCGAAATGCTCTCGTAGATGATCGCACGCGGTTTGATAGGTTCTCGCCGTGGATGGCTTGATCGTGAGTGCGGCAAAGAACCGTTCGATCAAACTCCCAAGCGTGACATGCTGCTCGGTTCGCGGAGCAAGTAGTCCTACCCGTGCCAATCTTTCGTGCAAGTGATCGGAAAGCCCTGCTGCCCAAGCAGCGGTGGATGCATCGGGGCTGGCATTGGCTGCCCTGGCCGATATCAAAGCCTCAATGCGCACGAGCATCGCCTCCGCCTGTTTGACGGGTATTTGACCGAGGCGGATGGAGCGGCGTTTGCCGTTGGTGTCGAAGAACTGCACCTGACGGCCGCCGTGGGACTCTTTGCTGAGAGAAGCCATGGAGACTGACCTATTTTGAACAATGGGTTTGCGCATGAAAACATGCGCGTTGAAGCGTGGGGAAACTGCATGACGCATTCAGCGCGGCTACACAAGGACTTGTTGCCAACGCGGCGCGAGAAAATTGAAATTACGTGATTGCCTGTGGCGTGACCGATCCGCCCTGTGTCCGTGCCTCCGCCCAGCGGCGTAGTGCATCGACGGGGTACAGCACCCTGCGACCGATCCGCAGATGCGGCAACTCGCCGGATTCGGTCAGGGTCCAGACGGTTCGGGCGGAGACATTGAGCAACTTGGCAACATCATCAACGCCAAGCAGCAACGGCGAACCAACGCCTGTTGGCGTTGTCGCGGGCAATATGTGTTTGGAAAGCGTCGCAGAGCTTGAAAGCATCGGCATCCTCACTGAAAAGGAGAAAACTGTTCGAGAAGAACCAGTGAGCTATGCAATTGTCGATGTCCGCCTGGGACGCACCTCGTGCCGATGAGAACTCGGCTGTTGTTGACGAATGCGGATGCGTTCACCCGCTGAGCAAGATGATACGCGGGCTACTTTGTGTATGTTTCATATGGTTTGCAAATTCAGAAGTGAGTTGCAAGGTTCATTCTCGTAAACCCCTTTGTTGGCAATCGCCTGATCGCTGCAAGCCCGGCATGGATAGACTTTGCGCTCATCTGAGGGTGATGAGTCCGAAGTATTGGAGCGTCGGATCAAGGCAACGGCAATGACGCTAGATACACAGTGAAAGGGGCGAAAACGTGAAACACATGTCCTATGGCGCGGCGGTTCTTTTGGCCTGCATGGCAACCACCTCTAAAGCCGAGGTAATTTGTCATGACGGTGGTGTGGGCGCGACGCAAACCAACTGGACAAGGTTTGTGAATGTGCCGTTGTTTGATCCATCGCTTGGCACTCTAACGCAAGTCAGTTGGACGTTTGGCAGCGGAGCGGCGTGGTTCCCGCAAGCGGAGAACTTGGACAACCTGCCGGCAACGGTAACGCTCAATCTTGCGGCGAGCCTCACGCTTTTTGACCCAAACGGCAACCCGATCGCAAATACAATCCCGACGGGCAATACGACACTCAATCTGCCTGCATTTGACGGAACACTCGATTTTGCTGGTCCGTCAGGATACAACCAGACAGCCGGAATCACAGGCGGGTCAAGCATTCCTCCGGGTTCAAGCGTATCTCCAAGTTTTCTTGCGATGTTCACCGGCGTTGGTACGGCAAACCTGATGGTGACGGCAACTGGAACTTCGTTTGCAAGCGGTGGCACAAATGTGTCCACGAACTTCCCAACGTTCGTTCAAGCGAACGTGCAAATTTGCTACACCTTCATTCCCGCTCCAGGCGTTGCTTCAGCCGTGGGTCTTGGGGTCCTTCTTGGATTCAACCGCAGACGCCGGTAATTGCACGTACATCTCAATCCAACGTATGGCACAAATCTCCTCCTTGCAACACCAAGAGACTCCCGAACTACCAACTGCCCCTGGGCGCTCGGGGGGTAGGGGGGCGTGGGGGGAGGGGGCGTCCCCCCACAAGATTGATCGTGCCGACGATGGCATTCGCCTTTCC
Organism: uncultured Phycisphaeraceae bacterium; assembly: GCA_964516725.1. GTDB lineage: Bacteria > Planctomycetota > Phycisphaerae > Phycisphaerales > UBA1924 > BJHL01. The sequence goes on along the minus strand of CAZEZV010000017.1, from coordinate 13,732 downwards.
CGAAAATCTCTCCTTGACTCTACCCGCATTGGCAACAAGGTAATGACAGGTGTGGCGAGTTCCCGTACATCGCTCGCATGACAAGCGGCAACAGCGACCAATCTGCATTCAACTTGAATAACACCCACCACACCATTATCGCGCCTGCGCCACAGGCGCGTGATGGTCGCGCCACGTTGACATCTGACCCAAAGCGCGCGCTGGATGGGGTTCCGCGATTGCTCACGCTTGCCGAAACCGCATCGCTGCTTCGGGTGCATGAGGACACGGTACATCGGCAAAGGCGGACGGGACGCATCGCGTCGGTTCGGATCGGGCGGCGGTTGCTGTTTGAGCCGCAGGAAGTGCAACGGTTTATCACGCAACAGCGGCAAGAGGGCCACGGGACTGCATGGGGGACAAAAGACTCTTTGAATATGGCCAGCACTGGCTCATTCGCCGCGCCGACACGCCGCACTTGTACGTCTATTGGTGCCGACCGGGCACGCGACGCGTACTTCGCCACTCAACGCGCACAAACGATCTTGAAGAAGCCAAGCGCGAGTTGATCCGGTTTGTGGAAAACAAGCATTCGTCTACAGCCCCTGCCCCACCGCTGCTTGCTTATGCTGGCACTCTAATGAAGCACACGCACGCTGGCCCCAGCGTGATCGACGTGCTGTGCGACTACATCGAATCGCTGCATGGCAAGCCGTCGCAAGCAACAGCCCGTTACGCCCTGTCGATCTGGAGCAAGTTTGGGCCGGTGGGCGATCTTGTGTATCTGAGTGAGTTCACGCCCGCGATGCAAGCCAAGTTCGTGACCTGGTGCCGCAAACGCAGGCTCAACACCGGCAAGGTGATGTCGAATGGCACCATCAATCGTTACCTCGACATTCTGCGATCGGCGACTCGGCTGGCTCAACGAAACGGCACACTCGCTTTCTTGCCCCATATCCAACTCTTACCCAAGCCACAGCCGCGTGATCGGTTCTTATCGCAAGAGGAGCTTGATCGGTTGGTTGCTGCGTGCCATGAGGAACATTTACGGCGGTTCGTCATACTGTCGGTTTGCACGCTGCAGCGTGTGACGGCGGTGCTGAGGTTGCGAATCGAGCAAGTGGACCTTGAATGGAATCGGATCAACTTCATGCCCGCGAACAGCGTGCAATCCAACAAGCGCAGACCGACAGTTCCCATCCCCTCGATACTCAGGCCGCACTTGCAGGAATGGATGCAGAGTTCGCAAAGCGGCTATGTGATCGAACGTCATGGCCAGTCCATCCAACGCATCCGACGAGCTTTCGCCGCCGCATGCGAGGAAGCCGAACTTCAAGACGTGACGCCGGGCGTGCTTCGCCACACCGGAGCAACATTGCTCGCAGCAGCAGGAGTGCCCATACGCGAGATTAGCGGGATGCTCGGGCACACCACCAGCCGCATCACAGAAGAGGTGTACGCCAAACGCAGGCCGGAGTTTTTGGGTCAAGCGGTTGGCGCGATTGATGCGTTGTTCGGGACGGCGATTTCCAAACCGTCAACGCAAAACGATTCTGCGCGCCAGTGCGCGCCAAACGCGCGCCAGAGCGAATTATCCGCTACTCAATCCAGCTCGCCAGAAATCATCCGATGGAGCATCGCTCCCATCACGCAGCCCACACCCAGCTTGCAAAAGAATCAAGTTCCTGCTATGGCATGAAGCAGTAAATCGGAGTATAGCTCAGCCCGGTAGAGCACTACGTTCGGGAGAAATCGCCGCAAAGCGCGGCTGGCCGCCGTTTGCCGATGATTGCCGCTCAAAGCAGCCGCACGCCGCCCCAGTAGGCAGATTCGTTGGCGCGTTGGGAACGGTGACGGGCGCATCCGCAAAGTGAAATGTGACCATATTGCGCGCCAGAAAACTCACTATCGAACAAAACGAGCATAGGGACTTGATTCTCGCGGCAATTCAATTTTCGAAGCATACCCAAGCAGCAAGATGTGGTCGCCTAATTGAGGCACACATGCGCCAAGTGCGGACTAGTTGGGTGCTATCGTGCTGCAAGGCCAACAATCCGCCTGAAACTATCTTACTGCGGCTTGTGCCGCTGCAACCCTCGTCAGCCAATTCGCCAAACGATCTACCTCCGCACCAAGTTCATCGGGTGTGGGCACCGGTACCCCCAGTTCGGGGCTGTCGCTGTGCGACCATCGTGAGCATTGACCGTAACCCTCACTGACATCGGCGCAATCCTGTTCGGTAAGCACTCGAATTTTTCTCAACTCGGTCGGTGCTACTTTGTGCGTGAACCGACTAACTACTGGCTTTACAGCTTGTTCCACAGCGTATTCCCAACAGTCTCGAAGCTGATTCGCAATTCCCTTGGCGTCCATCGGCCACTGTTCGGTTTGCCCATGTTGGAACGCGTCTCGCTTATTTGTGAGGTGATTGCGAATGCTCACGATGGCTTGTTGCGGCTGTTGGTGCTTGATCGGTAAGTTATCGCCCGTAATCCCAACCAGTTCGTCAGCCCGGGACACATGCTGGTACTGCCGCTTCGCGCGAGCTTGTTCGGCATAGTGGTCGAGCATGAATACGAACGGCAGATCATGGCTGAAAACGACAACCTGTCTCTTGGTGGCTTCCGTTGCGAGGCGTTTGGCTACGTGCTCGCGGTGATTGTGATCCAGTGACGACACCGGGTCATCAAACACAATCGCCGACGACTCGTCAGCAGTTGACAGTTCTGCCAAAAAAGCAGCGAGCGCAATGCAGCGGTACTCCCCTTCGCTGAAAATGTCCCCGGCGGCTGTGTCTGGACTTCGCAAAAGCTGAATGCCAAATTTTGCCTCGCCAATTTCCCCGGTACGCTGGCGAAGCTCTACCCGCAGGTATGCCAACTTCAGGTCTTGTATCTCTTTGGCGAACGCGTCACGCAACCGGTCGGTGACTAGCGCTCGCGCAACTACGGTGCTTCGGCGCGTGACGGGTTCGGGATTGGTGTCGTCGTAGGCGGCTTGCAAGTTGCGAAGGGTTGCCAGCCGCTTGACTTCATCTCTGACCGCTGCGGCATTTGCCGCTAACCAAGCGCGATCTTCCAACTCGTGTAACCGATCGACCAAGACTCGGCGATCATTCGATTGCGCCACTTTCGAAAGCTCGGTAATCCGACCGGATATGTCCGTGGCAAGATTTGACATTTCCGACAGAATTGTGATTGGTGCCACTTGATCGATGGCATCAGCGGTGTGACATCGCAGCAGACGTCGCCGCCGCCACTTCAGCGCGATCAAGAGCCTCTTGACCAACTTTGCCTTGGCAGGTCTTTGGAGGTCAACGGCAACGAAGTCGTGAATAGTTCGGATCACCTGACTCGCTATGGGTTGATCGACGTATGTACGGCGATGAGACTCCCATGCACGTTTTGCCTCGTCAGCCTGCCGTTGAACATTATCGCGAACAAAGCGCTCGAATTTCTGTAGTCGACTAAGTGCTGCTTGATCAAGTTCTTGTTGACACAGAACACAGCGACCGATTTCTTCAGTGGGAGGAAACCTCGAACGGGCACCTTGCTCAGCGCGAGCGTACTCACAAGCCGCCTCCCACATTCGGCGCCACGGCTCAGAGCCAACTCCACGCAATGGAGCCTCCGAAAACGCTGTTGACGCAGCCAATCTTACAGCCTCCGCAGCGTCGATCGTCGCTTGCATGTTTCCCCTGTACGTCGCGACACTAGTGTCGGCGAAGGTCTGTAGTAGCTGAGTGACTCTGTTAGATTCTTGTTGCAGACGATACTGCAGTTGCCGTATTCGCCTGATTGACTCCTCCGGGGGCTCACCAAGGTCTCGCTTGAGGTCGGCTACACGCTGTTCGTGATCAGCTGGCAATGATGCCAATCGCTCAACGTCACCTGTTACTGTCTCATCGTGAAGCCGCGCCATTGCTCGACCAACTTCTGTCGATGGCCGAAAAGGAATTGGATTCAACGCAAGCCAGAAGGGACCCTGATCATTGAGCCGTCTTTGCCAGTCCTGAATTTTGATCCGAAGGGCTCGACTGGTGCGGGCAAGAGTGCCAAGGATCGCCAACGCGTGCGGTCTATAGGCAAGTTCATGAGACTCGTCCACGTACACATGGGCGCAATTCGCGTCAAACACGCTTATGCGGGCAAGCGGGGTAACAGGCTGGGTCGCAGCAATCTCCACGTGCATCGGGGGCTGATCGATATCACCCAACCTATAGGTAATTGACGCCGATGCAGGTTGAGTCGGTGCCGACGCGTAGGCGTTACCAAGGATGTTCTGCTCACGGTGGCGCGCGCGGCAAGCGCGCTTTAGCACCCGCGCGTATCCCGACTTGCCCGTCCCGTTACCGCCGAACACGATCGTAATTCCGTGTTGGCCGAATACCAGTCGTTGGCCCGCAGCCAGCGCATTGACACCTACCACGTTCGACAGTCGGGTAAGAGTCGCTGGAGGCGTACTACTGCTAAGTGTGGGCACGTCCGAATCAGCGAGCGGAACGGGCGTAACGGAGCGTTGATCGCGGTAGACAATCCCGTGCTGGCCCAGGCAAATACGCAATAACTCTTCTTCATCGGCTGACGTAATTGAGCCAGTCTGATGGAGTCGGCGCAGCGCATCCTGCATCCAAGGCGTGAGTTGCTTGGACCATTCAACCACACTGAGCAACTGCTCCACGGGTTCGGTTTGAGGATTGCGAGACGGTCGTGGCATGTATGTTGATGTTGTTTGCGAACATTCCGGCGATTATGCACCAATTCCTACCGAGAGACCACGTAGTCGTCAAGTGTCCGTTACTGTACGCGCCGTGGCTAAAGAACTGCGCGATTCAATGTAATGCAAGCATGACACGCAGCAAACTGGGCTTGGAATCCCTTGCAGGCAGTGCGATTGCTTGTCGAAGTAGTACACCAACGCAGTCAGCCCCCACGAGCAGGAAAAAATCCTTCTCGTGTCAGGAACATGGACGAACGCAACCGCAAAGTGAATTTCGGACATGCTGCGCGCCAAAAGCGCGCAAGAGAATCAGTGCAGAATCTTGAGTTCGTTCATCAATGTTCGCAGCGAAATAACCTCCACGCTATCGCCGATGGGGTAGCGATCTTCGCCTCCATAAACCACGAACGCGTGCGTCGGGTCTAAGTCCTCTCGGGCCTGATGGAACCCACGACCTAGCTTCGGGGCTGTGCCGTGCTTGATCTCAATAGCCCAGCGTTTAGCACCAGGAAGTTCGAGAACCAAGTCAACTTCGGCACCTGCAGCGGTGCGGTAGAACGACGCATGCGTGCCAAACGGCGCTACAGCGAGCAAGTTCTCGATCACAAATCCTTCCCAGCTCGCGCCGATGACCGGATGCGCCAGCAGGGCGTCAAGGCTACCGATACCAAGCAGCGCGTGCAGCACACCGCTATCGCGTATGAACAACTTGGGCGACTTCACAAGCCGCTTGCCGACGTTGGCATGAAAGGGTTGCAGACGCCGCACTAGCAGTAAGTCGCACAACAGATCGACGTAGCGACTGACGCTCTGCGGACTGATAGAAAGATTGCGGGCGAGTGCCGAGCCATTGGCGGGCGTGCCGTGCAAATGGGCAATCATTGTCCAAAGACGGCTAAGCGTCTCGGCGGGCACTCGCGGACCGAACATTGGTACGTCGCGCTCAAGGTACGTGCGCACCAGATCGCGCCGAATCACGAGACTTTGGGCATCATTCTCTGCAAGGAGGCTATTGGGAAATCCGCCACGTAACCACAGACGTTGCGGGTCAGAAAATTCGTCGGCACGCACCGGGCCTAGTTCGAGGTACGCAATGCGGCCCGCGAGCGATTCGCCCGACTGACGCAGGAGGTCAATGGCGGCGGAACCGAGTACCAAAAATCTACCAATGCCGCGCCCGTCGCGGCGACCACGATCAATCACGCCACGCAAGGTTTGAAACAACTCCGGGACGCGATGCACTTCATCAAGAATGACCAGCGCGTTTTCATGGGCCGCGAAGAAGAGCTTGGGTTCGGCGAGTTTGGCGCGATCATCGGCGTCTTCGAGATCAAGATAAACCGACGGGCGTTGGTGCCCAACTTCAAGCGCCAGCGTGGTCTTGCCGACCTGGCGTGGACCCAATAGTGCCACCGCCGCTTGGCGGCCAAGGGCTGCAATAACATTGTCAAGGGCAAGTCTGGGAATCATCCATGCAATTTATCCACTTGTTGGACAAATTGCAAGGATAATATCGTCATGATTTATAAAATGGTGTTCTATCGATCACCGAGGTCATTCCGGGGTCACTGAGCGTGGACTTTGCGCATCCGGGCGCTTTCTAGGTAAATCGTGAATGTTCAACGTGTGGACATGACTTCGGCAAACAGTTTTTCCAGTTCGATCCTCGCCTGAGCAATTCTGGCTTGGCAATCCGTCACGCTAGATCGCAGTTCTTCGTGCTCGGCTGACACGAGGAAAGCGGAAGCCTCACGTAGTTGTTGATGAATGGCTCGCAACCTGGCAAGCCTGATTGGCTCACGTTCCGCATGGGTCAACCCACGGAAAGCGTCATCAAGATCGTGAAAACGCCCTGAGATAACTTGGGTTTGCTCCGTGTGCCACTTCGCAAGCCCAAGCAAATCAACCGGGAGATCGCCTAGCTGTGGTTCTGCCGCTTCCTCAACACTCTCCGATACGCCTCGATAGAGATCGCACCCATGCATCAACCGATCAACGGCCTTCAAATAGGCTCGGTACGCTTCAATGGAAGCAGACGGTGATGAATCGCTCCTAGGCATCAGATGATCACTCTGCACCAATCGCGTATTGGCCGCATCCATGCTTTGTTTTGCAAGCAACATGGGAACATCGAAATCTTGCTGCCCTTCCGCCATCATCAGTGCAACAGCCTGATCAAACGCTTTTTGAATCGACATTCCGAAACCAATACCCGAGTAAAACTGGGCTGCGAATAATCTGGCGGATTCGTCGCTGATCGGGCCACGCATTCCAACCGCATAATCGACCTTTTCCACCATTGCGACAGCCAAGGCTTCGGAAGAGCAGGTGTTGAATACCACAAGTTGTGCGGAAGACGACGACGACGCGATCATTGAAACCAGCGCTGCAACTGATACAGGCTTGGATACTCCTCCTTCACCTTGCAACACGATTTCGGCGAGGTCTCCGCCATGTCCTGAAAAGTGAATGATGGTTGGCGAAAGCTCGTTGATTGCTTGCAGCACGTCCGCCGGACGTACCGCCCAACGCGAGTGCAGCGCCACCGCGTCACGATGCTTCGCTTTGCGAATCGTGTCGGTGATTGCGCGCACCTCTTCGTCAAGGCGTAGTTGATCTTGATCAATAGGGTTGGCGGCGAGAAAAAGAACCTGAATCACTTGCGGCAGTTCTTCAAGCCGTCTCAGGCGTTCGTGCATTGTGGAAAGTGATTGGTTCGTAGCAGCCATCGCGCGTTGCTGTCCTTGAAAAGATTGCTGCCAAGAAGTTGCTTGCTGCTTCGTCGCCATCGCTTGTGCCTTGGCCAAGCGGCTTTCCTTGTCCGCAAGCCTCGTGCTGGCCGTCACGATTCGTTTGTCGATATCCGCAAGTTGACCGCCAAGCCGTGCTGACTCGTTTTCGTAACGGTCAGCCTCTCGCAATTTGCTCTGCAACGTCGAAGCGCTCGATGATTTCAGGGCCGCTTGGGCCGCGTTGTTTGCGCGCTTCTCTGCGTCCGCCTTCTGGCGTAGCTTCGCTGCCCTATCTCGCTGCAGCCTAACCACTTCTTGACGGCTCTGCTCCACTTCCCTGCGAAGCATTTCGGGATTGCTCATGGCGCGATTACGATAGACACAATACTCAACAAGGCCTACGCGGCACGCTTCCCGAAGCAGGGTGGTTTTTTGTTCAGCGTTCGAAGAATTTTTGAGGAAGACAATCATGCCGCCTCCATGCGCAGACTTGTTGACGCTTCGGGAACGAAGATGTACCTTTCGTAGAGCGAAGTTTGACGGACAGTGTGGCAAAAGCTCGCTGGCAATCAAGTTGTTCTTGAATTCTATGTTGGGCTACGAAAAGCGCACTCGTGCCATCATCACCGAATCAAAAAATGCGAAGGGGATTCGACGCGAAGATGCTGCTTGGGAACACGAATGGCTCCTGCGAAAGTGACTTCAATCACTGAGCTTGCTTGACCCGAAAAATTGGATGGTGCCTGGAACGTGTTGGGGCCTCTCGGCGATGGTTTCCCGCCAGTGCAACGGGGTGAGCCTGAGTTGTACCTGCAAAATGTCACCGGAACGTCCCTGTTTGCAGCGATCAACTCCGGAGTTGGCACCACCAGCACCACGTTGTCATCGGCTACGTAACGCTCAAAGTGCCGCAAGCCGTAAGATATTGGTCCAGACTTTTTGCCAGGCCACCAAAACACGTGTTTGTTCAAGTGGGCAACAAACTGCTCGAATGACCATTCCTTGGGCAAAGACATGTTTCCAGCGTGGAGCGGCGCTTGGTCTCTGATGTGAATTTGCTTTTTTCCAATTGAAATCACGACGCTCTCACGTCGTCTTTTTTTCACTAGATCGGGATTGCCGGACTCTGCAAACAAATCGTTCGCTGGTTTGAGCACGCCGTCTTTCTGAATGTGCTCTAGGTTTTGGCGGGCGGTCAGGTGGAAAAGAAACGGGCGGGTACGAACAAACTTCTGCAAGTCAAGCGGCATGGCACCCTCCCAATTCAAGTTCACAAGTGGCGGAGGCGGACATCGAGGATAGGATATTGTTCAGTAACGGAGTCTCGCCATGCCAAAGGATACGGATCGCTGGACGAACAAATCTGTTGCAACGCTTGAAACGAATGACGATCCGATTGCGCACATCGTAAAACGAGCGCAGCAAGTGACTCTGGATGCTATGGCAGACGGGTGGAGCGGACCTCCGTTTGACCCAATCGAACTTGCCGCACGTCTGAAAATCGACGTTGAACCACGAGAGGACATTCCTGACGCAAGAACGGTTCCAGTGGCCGATGGCCAGATAAAAATCGAATTCAACCCGAATAGACCCAGAGGACGGATACGTTATTCAATCGCGCACGAAATCGCTCATACGTTTTTTCCCGATTGCGCCGACCGGATTCGTAACCGCGAGCAGAAAGAAGAGATTCGCGGCGACGAGTGGCAGTTGGAAATGCTCTGCAACATTGCTGCCGCCGAGTTGATCATGCCTATCGGGAGTTTTCCCGACTTGCGTGAAAAGCGAGTGTCGATCGACGAGTTGATGGAGATTCGACGACAGTACGATGTGTCGATTGAAGCTCTTCTGCTTCGATTTATTCGACTCACGCGAACGCCCTGCGTGTTGTTCGCTGCTTCCAGAGCGGAACAAGGAAGCTATGACGGGCGATATCGCATCGACTACGTTGTGCCCTCGACAAGCTGGACGCAGGCAATTCAAGTTGGCTCATACCTCCGCGAAGGCACCATCCTAGAAGAATGCACAGCCATTGGATTTACGGCAAAGGGTGAAGAAGTATGGCACGCAAACCATCGGCTGCATGTTGAGTGTGTTGGAACGCCACCCTACCCCGGCCGCATGTTCCCAAGGGTGCTTGGATTGCTGTCCGATCCGAGCGACACCGTTTCAAGCACGAAGACAATTGTGTACCTTCACGGTGACGCGCTTCAACCTCGCGGTAATGGTCCGAAGTTGATTGCCCACGTGGTCAATGACCGGTCGCAAACTTGGGGAGGTGGTTTCGCTAAGCAGGTTGCGATCAAGTATTCGCCTGCGCAAGTTGATTTTCGTGTCTGGGCCAAGACTTCTGGCAATCAGCAACTTGGTAACACGCACTTTTATGGTGAAGATCAAATTGTCGTAGCGAGCATGGTCGCTCAACAGGGGTTTGGCGCTTCTGAAACGCCACGAATTCGATATCCAGCCCTTGAGCAATGCCTTGCGGCAATCAGAGCACGCGCACAACAGATGGGTGCCTCTGTTCACATGCCTCGTATTGGTTGCGGGCAAGCGGGTGGAAAATGGGAGGTGGTAGCGGAACTTATTGAGCGAGAGATTGTCGCTCATAGCGTTCCAGTTACGATCTACGATCTTCCGCCCGGTTCAGGGCGGAAGAAGTAAGTTTTCTACTCGCAGATGGGGAACTATGCCACATCGGATCATCTTGTTGTCGGGGCAAGTGTGCGCTGGCAAGACAACTCTTGCAAGAGCGCTGGCTTTTCAATTCCGCGCGATTCACGTCAAAACCGGAGAGTGCATCAAAGCGCTCAAGCCTGACGTGCCATCCGAGCGGCGGGCCATGCAAGAAGCTGGCGAATCGCTGGATAGGGAATCCGACGGTGCTTGGGTACTGACAGCGCTTCGGAAACGGCTGGGATCAGATGGCGACAACCAGAGTGATGCGATTGTGGTTCTTGATTCTGTTCGCATCAAAGGTCAAATTGAGGCTATTCGACGCGGATACGGAAACCGCGTTGTTCACATTCATCTGCGGGCAGATGAAGCCACTTTGTCGAAACGCTATTTGAATCGTCCTCGCGGCGACATTACAGAGCTCCCGAGCTACAAGGATGTGCTTGCTAACGCAACGGAACAATCTGTCGGCGATCTCGGTCAAATCGCGGATGTAGTGATGTCAAGCGATCGATGCACGGAAGCGGATATCTTGTTGCGTGCCGCGAGTCACGCTGGACTGTTTGGCAAACATTTTGAGAGAGTTGTTGATGTTCTGGTTGGAGGGCAGTATGGCAGCGAGGGTAAAGGGCAAGTTGCCGCCTATTTAGCACCAGAATACGATCTGTTGGTGAGAGTCGGAGGTCCGAACGCTGGGCACACTGTTTGGCAAGATCCAGAGCCGTACACGTACCGCCTGCTGCCTAGTGGAACATCAAACAACCCGGATGCGGAACTTGTGCTCACTGCCGGTTCGGTCATCCACGTAAAAACACTTCAGAAGGAAATCGCGGATTGCCAAATCGACAAAGATCGACTCTCAATCGACCCGCAAGCGATGGTCATAACCGATGAAGACATCGCCAACGAAAAGGGTCTAGCCGTTGCGATGGGATCTACCGGCCAAGGAGTCGGCGCAGCTTCGGCACGACGAATTCTCCAACGGGACCGTTCGCGGCAAGCATGCACGATCGCCGCCAACATCAAAGAGCTGACCCCGTTTGTGCGACCTGCTACCGAAGTGCTGGATCGGCACTACCGCAAAGGTCATGCGATCATGCTGGAAGGAACACAAGGAACAGGCTTGAGCCTGTATCACGGTGACTATCCATACGTTACCTCAAGAGATACAACGGTGGCTGGCTGCTTGGCTGATGCGGGCATTTCTCCCAACAGAGTTCGCAAAGTGGTGATGGTTTGCCGGACTTATCCGATTCGCGTTGAGAGTCCTGCGCATGGCACATCCGGCCCAATGTCGTTAGAGATTGATTGGGATGAAGTTTCGAGAAGGTCTGGCATCCCAGAGCACGAACTGAGAGAGGCTGAAAAGACATCCACAACCAAGCGAAAGCGTCGAGTCAGCGAGTTTGATTGGGCGCTGCTTCGTCGATCTGCCTCGCTCAACGCTCCAACAGACATAGCGCTTACGTTTGTGGACTACATCGACATCAAGAACCGTGATGCCGCCCGCGTTGAACAACTTACACAAGACTCGCTTCGTTTTGTCGAGGAAGTGGAGCGCGTAGCAACCGCTCCCGTGTCGCTGATGTCCGTCCGATTTCACTCACGTGGAATAATTGACAGACGACGATGGTAAGTGGCTCTTCCGGTGCCGCTCTAGAACTCACACGACAAGAACCGTATTGCAAGTACTCTGAGCAGAAAAGCAGTTGAGCATCGACCAATCTTGGACGAATACTGCGGGCCCTAATAATACGAATTCCCATCAGATTACGGGCGCGTACGGCGCACGTTGGGGTTGCGCGAAGCATGAAAATCGGCGATAATGGGCGCGGCAAGGAGGCCGCATGCGGATCAGCGAGCGTGAACCGGGCGACGTGGCGAGGCTGGAGGAGTTGATCGCGTGCGAGAGGCACGCCGACAAACGCGATCGTTATCGCGTCGCGTTGCTCGCGCTGCGTGGGCACGAGAAGCTTGAGATCGCTGAGTTGCTCGGCATGGCCAAGAGCACCGTCGAATACTGGGCGTACGCATATCGCGACCGTGGCATCGATGCGTTGCGAGGCAGGGCGCGACGCGGCGGTGCTCCCAAGATCCGCGGCGAGAACGCGCAGCGTCTCAAGCAGCGCATCGATGCGGGGCCGCGCGAAGATGACGGCGTGTGCTGTGCTATTGCATTGCTGAACTGCAACAAACAGAAAGCCGCTACAACTGTTTATAGAACGTTTCATCTGCTCTGATGGCTGAACGTTGCCTAATGCGCTTTGCGGATGGTGGCTCTGATACGGGCGAGGAAGAGGCGGTAAGCGAAGAGAGCGAGGAAAAGGCACCGATTGTTGAACCAGTTGTGCAACCTGAGCCGCAAACAACAGCGAGGAAGCGAAGAGTGAAGGCGGAACCACTCACGCTTTGGAGTTGAAAACAGCTATCTAAAATGAAGAAAGAGGCTAGAAATAGCCTCTTTTTGCCGTTATTTTTGGGCTGTTTTGTACCTGAAAACTTCAAATAGTTGCAGTCGTAGTACGGAACGTGCGAACCATAATGTTCGGTCGGACCACCAAAATGTCTTCGTCGTAAACCATTGTACACAAACGCTTTATGACATAAGTAAAAAATACTTGTGCTGAAGCGCCCATCAATGCGCGATCTTTGAAAATAGGGTGCACGTACTAAAGGGTGACCCATCACGCTCTTTTGTGCATGAGCGTTCACTAGAAAAACACATTTGTTAAGAAGTTGTGAGGAGCAAGAGATGCCTACTCGCAAAGAGTTATCCACTGCGCATCAGTCTAAAAAAACCCCACTTCAACGGCCAGAAAGAGGCTCGTTTATCACTCGGGAGATGTTGATTACGGTCGGAATGCTGTTGATCTACGGTCCCTTGGTGGGTTTGTTCATTTATCTTTGGCTTTTTTTGTAAAGACAGATGGTCAGGATACTTCCAAGCGGTTGAGCACCGCTACTTCGTAGTAGCCAATCATCGCTTTGGAAGGAATACGCGAAACGTATAGCCCAGGAGTAGATGGTCCGTCCAACCCGAGTTTGTTGCAGACATAATTCTGTAATCAGTTGTGCGTCTAAAGACTTTGGCGTTAGCTACTCGTGGTATCCAAATCTGCCTGTCAAAAGCTTCTGTCAATTGCTGTATCACTTTTATCTGAGCAGTGCTGTACTGGTTGTAGTCATACAAGTTGATGAGGCCAGCACCTTCCTCTTTCACTTCATTGATGGGCGGATGATCGATTAGTACCTGCCGACCTTTCACCACGCCCTTCCCGACACAACTCACGTCTATCGGGAAGGAACAGCTTTCAGCATCCTTCAGATACATCTCATAATCCGACTGTTCTACTGTCTGATGCGCCATGCTCAATTGTAGTAGCAAAGACAACTAACCGCAAGGCTACTCGCTAGTGCAGGTCATGGAAACAGCTTGCGTTCTAGCGACTGCAAGAAGCTAGCAGGAAACTTTGCAGGAATGGGAAGCAGGTACGAAGGGATGAGAGGGAGAACGGGCATGGGTCACCCAGGTCTTGCAGGTCTTGCTAACTCGCAGGGTGGATGCTGACCTTGCACACTCCGCGGCAAGGACATTCAACGCATCGCTCGTGAGGAACTGGGCGTGA
>CAZEZV010000016.1:0-27277 GCA_964516725.1 uncultured Phycisphaeraceae bacterium | reverse complement strand
CTGAGCGAGCAGGCCCGGAGTCATCATGACGACGCCAGCGAGGGACAGGCCAATCACGCCGCCCATGAGGCGGTGCATGCGGCGGGAACGAAACAGATTCCGAGAGAACAGTTGCATGGGAATTCCTTGACTGAATGCCGCCGCGTTGCAGACGCTCCGCTATCGGGGCAATTCTTAAAGCGTAGGAACGACTGTGGTAGCGACAAACTGTGACTTTTGAATAAGTTTTATGGAGGTTCGAAGGCGGTCGTGGATGTTCCAGAAGAGGATGAGTGAGCCCAGCCAAGACAAGCCCAGGAGAACAGATCCAAAACAGCTAACCGCAGGCAGAATCGTCGCCCCTGCAATCACAATCGCGGTGCTTCCGAGCACAAGGGTCGGCAACAACCATATGTGTATCGCGGCAATACGGACTGAAGTTTGATCGGGCACACGAGCGAACAGCCACTTCGTATACAAGAGCATCGAAAAAACGACCGTGACAAACGCGGCAAGTTCCAGCCCTCCGATGACCCACGTTGTGATCCACGCAGGAACGTGCAATGCTTCGGCTATGACACTGATAATGATCAGCGCCACGCCGCAGAGCAGCGTGGTTCGCAAGACCTTCCTTGCTCCGCTCGGATCGGCACCGCCTTCATACGTCGGGTCAATCGTCGTGAACTTCCAAATTCCCCATGCAATGCACGACCAAGGAATGAAAAACGCAAGAGGAAAAATTACGGATCGCACACCTGGCCATATGGACGAGAACATACGTGCTGCAAGCACAAGCAAAACTCCGGTGGCCAACGGAAATGCGATCAATAGGAGGACGCCATTCAGAAACCAGTTCAACCCGCTGCGAAGTTGTGAGAGATACTCGGCAGACGCATATCTCAAGTAGTCTCCACGCAGCGATTGCCAAACCGGCTTGCTGCATTCCGGACACACGCTGGTCGGCAGCAGCCCCCGAAGCGCGTATCCGCAGTCGCGGCACGAGCAGTCGTGATCGATTGGTGCAAACGTCGCGTTGGGTTGTGATGAGCCGCACTCAGCACACATGCCCAAACTCGCCAAGCCTCCGAGGCTCCCGCCGCAGTTGGTGCATTGCACGTCTGGCGTGAAGGAGATGCGGGATTGTGCGTCTAGAACGTGGACTTCGGCTGGCTGCGTCGGCTGATCGGTCATGGTCCTCCTTTGATCGCTTGTCCGGCCGCACATCCCGATAACTTGAAGCGGAGTTTAGATCGACGCATTTCTTCTGGTTTTTGACAGGCTCCGCAGACATGCGTCGCATGCAGACAAGTCCGGGAAGGCCGGAGTAAGCCCGGCATGCTGCGAGGCAAATTCCGCAGCGGCACACACAGCATTTTCCACCAATTGTTTTGAGTTTTTCTTAGGAGATCCGCATGAATCGTAACCTCTCACGTTCCTTGATCGCCGCAACGCTCGTCGCCTTCGCTGGTGTTGCCAGTCCCGCGCTCGCCGTCAGCGCCGACAACCTGCCGCCCGGCATCACGCTTCCTGCCGACAGCGCGATGGTCGGCTTTCAAACCGCGGCCAACCGCATGACCAGCACGTTTGGCAACTCGGTCGTGACCCGCGTGCAGATTGAGTTTGAGGATGGGCGGTTTGTGTACAAGACGGAGGGCGGCGCGTCTCGCGCACGCGACCGCATTCGCCAGGAAATCAACGTCCTGAACGGCAACGTCGTCCGCAGCCGGACCCAGTCGCTCAGCACCAACGACGCACGCGCGATTTCGAACCTCGCGGCGGCATTGCCCGCCTTCACCGTCAACTTCAATCAAGCCGCGGCAATCGCTGTAACCAACCGCAACGGCGGACAGGCAACCGACGTCCGCATCGAATCCAGCGGGCGGACTACTTACGTGTACAAGGTCACGGTGCTCAACAACGGCACCAAGGCCGAAGTCCGCATCAATCCGATCACGGGCCAGGTCGTCAGCAGCAGCGTTGACAACAACGGCGGCGGTAACTCGGGCGGAAATGGTGGCGGGAATTCCGGCGGCAACGGCGGCGGAAACTCCGGCGGCGGCGGAAATTCGGGCGGAGGTGGAAACAACGGTGGTGGAAACAATGGTGGCGGCAACAACGGCGGCGGGAATGTGCCCCTGGGCGACAACGCAGCGCGCTTGAACACCGCGATCAACACGGCCCTTGCGTCGCAGCCCGCGGGCAGCATTGCGCTCGAAGCGGAACTTTTCCGCCAGAGCCGCTCGCCGAAGTTTGAAGTGAAAACGGTTGCACCCAACGCCGCGAACGCGACTGAGTTCCGCTTCAACCTGCTGAGCGGCGCGATCGTCCGGACGGAAACGGAAGCGATGGATACTGGAGACGCTGCAAATGCTGCTGCGGTGTTCACCGCAATCGGCACGGCCACGCCGATCGGTTACCAGGCTGCAATGCAGAATGCGGTTGCATTCCGCCCTGGCGACGTGACCAAGATCGAGATGGAAACTGTCGGCGCCACCGCGATTTACGAAGTGAAAATCTGGAGTGGCAACCGCGAGCGCAGCGTGAAGGTAAATGCCCTGACTGGGTCAATCATCCCATAAAAAAAAGTGTATCAGCGGGTTGCTTTTGCAACGGTGTGTGGTATACTGACTGTGTAGTAAATCTTGCCCCCCGAGCGCCAGCGAGCGATGAGCCATGTGCCTAGCATGTGTGCCGTGCTCGCTGGCTTTTTTTTGATTTTGATGTTTCGCCGATGACGGCTTGCGTCATCGGTGGAGTCTTGTTCATTGTGTGATTGCACCGAAGTTCGCGACAAAGAATGAACAGTTCGGGCAACTGCTGATGGACGAAATTGAATCCAAGTCCACCACGGACGGCGCAAAGCCGCAGTCGGTGGCGCGAGTTTCATTGTGAATCCGACTCACTCGCCGCAGTGTGTGCACGGGCCTTCTGCGTATTGCAGCAAGAACGCATCGATGTCGCATGGGTCGAAGACTGAGTCGTCGTTGTTGAAGTCGATGTCGTTGCATGTCGCGGCCTGCGGAATGCACTGTCCTTCGGAATACGCCGACAAGAACGCGTCGATGTCCTGTGGATCAAACAGGCTTGTGTCGTTGTTGAAGTCAATCGAGTCGCAGTGCGGGCCAGTGTGCTCGGGCGTGATGGTGACGGTGAACTCGTCGCTCGCGGTATATGTGCCCGACAAGTCGTGCAGCACGAAGCGCAGCGTGAACTCTTCGCCATGGTGCGCGTGTTCGTCCGGGATGCAGAAGATCGGGTGATAGTCAAACGGCACGGCGAAAAAGTCCATGACGCCGCCGACGATCATGGGCACCCCACTGTCGTAGATGCGTGCGCCAGCGTCGATGCCGGTCAGCATCGCGGTGATGTGCGCTGTGGATACAAGAAGGAACAGGTCATCTTCGGGGTGCTCGATCGCGAGGCTTTCGAAGCCGATCAGGCCCGTGGCGTAGCCCGGGATGCCGGGAATGTTCGACACGGGGATTTCGATTGGCTGCGCCTCGTGGATGTGCGGCACGAGTTGGTTCGCGCTGTTGTGACCAACCAGGACTTCAGCATGATGCTGCGAGAGTGCTGACGAGGCGAGCGCGGCGGTCGTTAATACTGAGATCAACTTCAACATAAAAGCCCTTTCGATCAAGACACTAGCCGTGCCATCAATCCTCTACGACAAAAAACACCCGTATGTCGCTCGCGGAGCGAGCGTCGTACGGGTGCTTAGAGAAGTACATTGTCAAACTCGTCCCAAGCCCCGGAGGGGACGACCCTCAGCGACGACGACGGGCAACGACCAGCCCGGCGATGCCCGCGAGCGGCAGAACGCCCGGGGTTGGCAGGAGCTGCCAGAAGCCGCGGATTTCGCCGCCGCCGAAGACTGACGAGTGAACGTTCAGATATGCACGACCGCCAGCAACAGCGTTCATGAACGCAGCGGCCGCGGACGCGGGCGTGCCGCCGTTATTGGTGATGTACGCTGCGCTCCAACTGCCCGACAAGCCCATGTTGTACGTGTCGTCCATCGAGCCCGACGTCACGCCCAGCGGGAAGCCGATGAACGAGGGCAGGCGTGTTGCGACGCCCGCAGTGCCGACACCGGGCACGGCAGTCGCGGCATGAATGTGGCACGCGGTGGTGTTGCCGAGCAAACCGGAGAACGTCGCCTGAATGCGCATGGTGTTCGCGGTGGTGTCAAAGGTCAGGGTGCCGGTGCCGATGCCGGGGGAAGCGTTCGGCGGCGCTTCGTTGGGGCCGCTCATCGTCGTTGAATAGATGATGATCGCGGCGTTGGACATGGAAGCCGCGAGGGCGAGCCCTGCGACACTACAAAAAACGGCAAGGGAAGAACGCGTCGAAGTCTTCATAAGTCTCTCCTCAAAGCCTCGCCCAGTTAGAGCGAGAACACACACAGCCCGGAGCGTTCCGGGAACACCGTGGCATCATACTGAAAGGCGGCAGAAACGCCAGCGTGACAACAGAATTTTGTTCAAAGTGACGGAAACACCCCGCATCAGAAAACGGACTGAGCGATGCGAATCGAAAATATTCCAAGTTGTCAGCGCGTTTCACAAAGAATTTTGCAATGGAAGCGCCGAGTACAAGTTTGTTGTCGTTGGTTGATGGAGTGACTTCGTCACGTCGCCTCACTCCCCGCACAGCGTACAAGGCCCCTCGCTATACACCACGAGGAACGAATCAATATCGCACGGATCAAACAGGCTCTCGTCGTTGTTGTAATCCACGTCGTTGCACGTCGCGGTGTCCGGCACGCACGGGCCTTCTGAATAGATGGAGATGAACGCGTCGACATCCTGCGGGTCATAGAGCGAACCGTCGTTGTTGAAGTCAATTGAGTCGCACGCGGACTTGCGATTAAAGTAGACTTGGTTGGGCCGGTTGCTGTCCCAGTTGGTGACCGCAAGGTCCAGCGAAATCGACGAGCGATACCGCACGCGAACATCAACCAGAGGCGTGACGCCCAAGCTCACCCACGCCTGGTCTCGCGAATACGTGTACTGCGCCGTGCTCAGCGCAACGCCATCCACGAGCACTTCCAGCACATCTTCAATAGGCTGGTGAGGCAGCGGCACCAGACGATGCGACCCGAGCAGCAGGTGCGCCGACAAGTACAATTCTCGCGTGCGAATCCCGTTGCGATCGATGTCGCCCAAAATCAACTTCTCAACCGTTGTGGTCGCGGTGCCCGTGTTCGTCCACGTTGGCGTCGCGGGCAGCACACCACTCGCGGGCAAGGCGAAGTATCGCGTGCGCCCGAACCACTCGCCCGTGCACAGGTCGTTGTCCAGGTCGCGATCAACATCGCCAATGGCGATGGCGGAGGTGTACCCATCCAGGTACGTCCAGGACGCGATGGTGTCGAACATGCTGCCCGGCGAACCCAAGTATCTTCGGAAGCGGCCTGAGCCCGCGAATATCTGGTTGTTGTCCGCGATGACAAGGTCGCGAATGCCGTCGTTGTTTGTGTCGCCCCATGCGGCCATGAGCGTGAACTGGTTCTGGCTGTCATTGGTCCGCCACGAGGGCTGGGCCTCAAGCGTGCCGCCTGTGTTCCTATAGATGACCGCGTCGTCATTGGCCTTCGCGTGCCACAGATCAAGCCAGCCATCATTGTCGCCATCGAGCCACAGGCAGTTCATCGAGATGATGGGTGAGCCGGTGGTCCACGACGCGGTCAACGACAGTTGGCCGTTGACGTTGAGGTAGACGGGGTTCAAGTACGCGGCTTGGCCAAACTGCCCATATGCCTGACCAGCGCCGAGCGCGAGGTCGGGCCTGCCATCGGCGTTCATGTCGCCGAAGGAGACGCCGAACGTGTCGCCAAGCAACGCAGACGTCCACACGGGATTGACCGTGAGCGTGCCGTTCACGTTGCGATACAACTTCGCGGCGGGCCCGCCCTCGGCGAGCAACACCGCGACCGCGACGTCCATCCATCCATCGCCATCGACGTCGGCGACATCGAGGTGTCCGTGGTATCCGATGTCGGCGGATTGCCAACTCGGAGTCGTGTGCAATGTGCCCGAGCCATTGGGCGCTTGCACGCCGTAGTAGACGACGAGGCGTTGGCGCTGGATGTCGTTGCCGTTGGCGACGACGAAGTCGAGCCAGCCGTCGCGGTTGAGGTCGACCAGTGCGCCGCCGGTCGAGACCTGCGTGTCGGTGGATTGCCAGTCAGGGAGAAGCGGGTACACAACCTGGGAGTGCCCCACTGCCGGGAAGCCACACAGCACACTCAACGCGCAGAATCGAGAGAGCATCATGCGTTCAGCATATTCGATGTGTCAAGGGTGGTGATAACGGGGGAACGCATGACTCGGCATTCCTTGTGACGAGGATCATGCTTCATCGGGGTTCGGCATTCGGCATTCCGGGCTCGGCATTCGTGATTGGCGTTCGGGCATGTTCTTCACGAATGCCGAATGACGAATGCCGAATGCCGCGTCTTGCTTCACAACTCACGCCGCCTTCCGCCCCGCGCCGCTGGGTCTGCTGATCCAGTTCGCGCAGGTTGCGAGCAGTTTTTCCTTGTCGATGGGCTTGCTCGCGTAGTCATCGCAGCCGGCGAGCAGACACGTCGCCCGATCCTCGGCCATCGCATGCGCCGTGAGGGCGACGATGGCGATCATGCTGCCGCGCTGGCGCAGCGTGCTCGCGAGCGTGTAGCCATCCACCTCGGGCATTTGCATGTCGGTGAGCAACAGGTCATACTTCTCGCCCTTGGCCTGCGCGACGGCGAGCATTTCGAGCGCGATGCGTCCGTTGTCGGCGACTTCCACGCTCGCCCCCGCCTTGCGCAGGTGATACGCGATCAGGCGCTGGTTGTCCGGGCCATCTTCCGCGAGCAAGACGCGGCCCTTGAGCGCGACTTCGCCGTTTTCGTTTTCGAGGGACGAATTGCTCTTCACGGCGTCGAGATTCGAGATCATCGCCGCGCCTTCGACTGCGTCCAGCGGCAGTTCGAGCCTGAAGCCCGAGCCCTTGCCGGGCGTGGTGTATTCGAGCGTCACCGCGCCTCCCATAAGTCCCGCCAGTTTGCTGCTGATGATCAAGCCCAGCCCACTACCGCCGAACTTGCGGGCCATGCTGGTGTCGGCCTGCCCGAATGCGACAAACAGGTTGCCCGCCTGATCCGTGAACATGCCCGGACCAGTATCTTCCACGTCGATCACCAGCCGCTTGCTCGTGCCATCGCTGCCCACGACCGGGCGCGCTGTCACCGTCACGCAGCCTTCGCTTGTAAACTTCACGGCGTTGCCCGTCAGGTTCAAGAGAATCTGGCGCAGGCGGGTTGGATCGCTGATGATGGAATCCGGAATGGGCGCGGCAAGTTGCACCTTGAGCGCCACGCCCTTGCCCAGCGCCCGCGCCCGCATGAGGCTCTCGACCTCGTGCAATATCTCGCACACCGGGGTCGCGATCTTCTCCACCGTCATCTTCTCGGCTTCGATCTTGGACAAGTCCAGAATATCGTTGATGACGATGAGCAGGTGCCGCCCGGCGTTGCGAATCGTGTCCAGCATCTGGGCCTGCTGCACGGCGGACATGGGCGGCCCGTTGTGCTCGCGCATGATGTCGGCGTATCCCAAAATCGCCGTCACCGGCGTGCGGATTTCATGGCTCATCGAGGCCAAGAACCGGCTCTTGGCGAGGTTGGCGGATTCCGCCGTGTGCTTGGAGGCTTCCAGTTCCTTGGTGCGCTCCGTGACGCTCGCCATCAGCACGTCGTTCTGACGCCTCACCAGCAGGTGGTTGCGGCGCACCAGCGCATAGATCGAGAGCAGCAGCAGAGGCAGCGAGATCACGCCCGCCTTGGCGATGTACACATCGCGCTCCAGGCGCTTCATCGAGGCGGACGCGAGCAGGTCCTGCTCGTTGCCCGCGGCCCACAGCACCCAGCCCTTGTCCATATCGCGGATGCTCGCGGGGATCACTTCGGCGTAGGTCAGGCCCTTGGCGACTTCTCCCGCGCGCACGTCCGCCTCGTGGGCCAACGCCGGGCCCTGGGGCGACTGGTCTGACGCTCCAAAGACGGCGTACTCGTACCCGCGATGCACCAGCGCTCGTCCGCTGTCTCCGATCACACCCCGAAGGCGCGTGGTCAAGACCACGGCGCTGATGCAACCCTTGAGCGCCCCGTCGGGTCCGTAGAACGGCACTGAATACACCAGCCCCGAACGATCGTCGTCGTCGGGCTTGGCGGGATCAAAGTGGGAGTTGTCGCACGTCACCACCTGCGGCCCGCACGCCGCCGGATATTCCAGCCCCGCGAAGCTCGACTCGGTCGGGAACTTCTCCTTGAACAGCGCGAGCTGGCGCTTCATGAGGCGGTACTCGTGGATCTCCACTTCCTCCATCTCCTCCGCGTGCTCGTGCTCGTCGCCCTCGCCTTCGCGACGGACAGCCTGATCGCCGCCGATCTTCCCGACGATCAAGTGATCGAACGTGACAATCGGCTCCTGGAGCTTGCCCGTGTGCGGGTCCACCACGTCCGGTTCCATGTCCACCGGCACGATGTAAAACTCCGAGAGGGGCACGCTCTGGGCGAGGTTGTTGTAGATCTCCTGCACCGTGCTGCGCGAGTCCTGGGAAAAGTGCTTTGCGTGGCGGTCGATGCCGCGCACGCCCGGCAGGCGCCCGATGGTCCGCAGATTCTGGTACAGCTCGCGGAACACGGCTTCGACGCGCCGCTGAGCTTCCTGGGTTGCCTCAGCCTCCACCTCGACATAGTTCCGCCGCGCGTCTTCCAACTGGCTCTTCTCAAATCCCCGGACGCCCAGCAGCGCAGCGGCAATGACCAGCCCGCACGCGCACACCGCGAGCGCAGCCTCTTTCGCCACCGACCACGCCTGTCTCACCTTCGCACCCTTGCCCCCGCTCGCATGCACCTTGCTCGCCGCCGCGCCCGCTTCAGCAACAGCGTCCGCGCGGGGCGCCTCGTCCGCGCTCACAGCCTGGGCCGGCGCCTTGTCTTTGACCTTCTTGGCGGCTTTCTTGCTCTTCCTGCGGTTCTGTTCCATATCCCGCAGCGCAGCGTCCACCGCTTGCTCGGCCATGGAGGAGATGTTGGGGTCTTTGTCGGTCATGGGGGTCACCTGCGGTTCGTTCGTCGCTCGAAACTCGAAATTTCCAAATGGCCAAATGTCCAAATGTCCAAATGCGTCCTTGTCCCACTCCTTTGGCCATTTGGCCATTTAGCCATTTGGCAATTTGAGTTCTCTCTACGCGGCGACCATCGCCGTCGTATTCGGGCTCCACCCGCCGACATCGCCCGTCCGCGTGAGCCACCGCGCTCTGTAGTACGCAATCAGTCCGGCCTGCTCGGCGGAAAACGTCACGCGCACGCCATCGCGCGTGATCGCACGCACGTATCGGAAGTCTGTCTCGTGCTCGGGGGGCGGCGCGTTCGGCGGGGCCAATGCAACATACAGCTCGGCGCCCATCACGCCCCGAGGTTTTTGTATTCCTTCTTGTCCCTCGGGCGGAACAAACCGCAGGCGGTGCGTGAAGCGGGCGGATTGCTCGGCGGCGATCAGCGGTGCGTGTGGTGGCACGGGCGTCCCGCCCGTGCGCGTCCCCCGCACCGTGATCCCCATCAATGCACGATCCGCATCCGTCGTCGCCGGATATGTCTGTATGAATCCCCCCACCCGCCGCGCTGCGCGTTCCAACCGTCGCCGAGCTTCGACCTTGGTCTCCGTCGCCCCCCGGGCCGCGTTCAGCGCGGCGACCTGGGCTCTGTAATTGATGATCCACGTGCCGTAGGCGTTCTGCAACTCAAGGATCATGGGGTCGTCAAGCCCCTGCGCGACAAAGAACTCCGAAGCCCCATTGACAAACTGCCCCGCCCACGCGGAGAAGTCGCCATCGGTTCTAGGGATGTAGTCATGCACCCCAAGGGCATCGGCCCCCCGAGCGGGCGACTTGAGTCCGAGTACACAACTCGGGGGCGGGGGGCGACAGTGCGAGTGTGCGAGTGTGCGAAAGCAACGGAGCACTCCACCGCCCTTTCGCACTGTCGCACGCTCGCACTGTTGCTTTCCCCCGCCCTGTCGCACGTTCACACCTTCGCACTGCACGTCCCCACCCCCCCAGCGGCGTGCCCCCCGCCCCCCGAGCGGACTTCCCCGAGTCGTTCGGGGAACACCACTGGTACCCCCACGCTCCGCGTGGGGAGGATTCGCTTTGGTAGATTTGCTCTCTGAGCCAAGACCTACCTCTTCTACCGACCCTAAGAATCACCCCACGCGTCCAACACATCGCGGCCCGCCCTCGGCTTCACAAGTGCCCTTTGGCCATTTGATCATTTGACCCTTTAGCCGTTTCCCTGATGGCAAATGCCTCAGGGCAAAGACCGCGGCCGTAATACAGCGGCTTGTGTGACACAATCGAGACCAACGCCCGTCAAAAGCACAACGAGCCCGCATGGGGCTCGTGAATTTGCGCGGCGGTGAACAGCGGAGATGCAACTGACCATATCAAGTCAGTTCTATATTGAGGCGTGTAGTGTCGGGAATCATGCCCGTGTGCACCACTTTCCCCGATTGGTCCAGAACTTCGTAGTCATCGCCCCGGTACTGAGCGTCAATGGTCGTTTCGCCGAAGTCGTCTAAGGGATATGACGGCCCATTGAGTACGCGAATAACGTAGCCTTTGTCAACCGACTGGCCGTTTTTCTTCACCTTCACAGGCACCGCAATCGGCAACGGCTCTACATGGCTTGTTCTGCTGGTCAAGTTCGCCAACACGTCTTTTCCAATCCAATACCCGCCCGTGAGAACCACTGCAAGGATGCTGACAACGGTTGCTTTGGGACGAAAACGGCCACCAGCACCCTCGGCGACGTGCTTTGCAGCCTCGCCGGTGTGGATGGCCTCAGTATGCTGGGCACCGTCGGGCGGATGGTGAGCATCGGTGGCGGGCGGGGGGACGGAAACTTGTTGCGGCGTCATCATGTGCATGCTCCTCGGGAGGAAACGAGGACCGGAAGGAATCGGGGCGACGCTCGCCCCTGTACACCTTTACAACGAGACGTAGGCACCCAATCCCGAAAACCAATTGGATTTTGTGGCACATTTCTTTCAATTGATCGCGGTGCTTTCACGCTGGCCTCTCCGTCCGGCAATTTCCAAGTGTGCCAATAACGGCACGCCGGATGCGACCACTGATTTGCACTCTTTTTTTAAATCAACGATCCAATTTCCCGGTTCCCTCCGCCAGCGAGCGTTGTCAAGGGTGAGCCGAGCGTTCATGGCGTGTGCCAGGAACCCGGCGCATTCAGGGTTACAGCCCGTCAAGGAGATTCGCATGAACGGACAGTCTTTCAATTTCGGTCTTTCGCTTCAGCCTCAACTGGCTCACCCGATGGTGAGTCAGCACCTCGGCGCGGCGCTCGCGCACCTCGGTCACATGGCTGCGTATATCCGTCCGGTTGCGCTGGGCACTTTGCTCCAGCACGACTTGGCTCGGGAGCAGTCTCTTCGCTCTCAGTCTGAGGTGGACGCGATTATCAACGCGCCAGTTCTCCACCTCCCTGTTTCCATGGCGCACCAGCAGCACCTCATCTTTGGAGTTCTCAATGGCACAGTTTACAACGCCCTTAGTCACGTTCTTGGAGCGGTTGAATGCTGCTGCCAAGTGGTGGTGGATTCCTCGGTCACTTCGCCGGTTTTCGGTGTTCCGCAGCACCTGGCGCATTTCGCGCACTGTCTCGTTCACGCCGCGAGTCAGGCGCTGCACGTCGTACAGATGGTTCAGCGTGTGGTGCACGGTGGCCTGACGCACCAGCACGTTGCGCACTTCATCCACACACAGCAGCACACGCACGCCAACTCCGGCCACACCGGCGCAACCTTCTTCCAGGTCGCGCAGGTGCCACACGGCGCCGCGATGCAGAGTGGAGTCGGTGTGCCCGCGACCGGCGTTCCTCCCCAGCAACTGGTGCCAAATGTCGGTAGCCCGCCCGCCGCCGCTTCACACAACGGGGCACCGCTGATCGGCTTCACGGTCGTGCCTGTGTATGGCGCTGCCGCGCAGGAGGGGCAAGTCCACCC
Organism: uncultured Phycisphaeraceae bacterium; assembly: GCA_964516725.1. Classification (GTDB taxonomy): domain Bacteria; phylum Planctomycetota; class Phycisphaerae; order Phycisphaerales; family UBA1924; genus BJHL01. The sequence continues at coordinate 15,230 of CAZEZV010000016.1, read as the reverse complement.
CAAGGCGGTGGAGTTGCCTCACCGGCACAACCACATCGGCGAACACGACCACGCCGAGTACGGCGGTCGGCTCGGCAACCTGGGTGGTCACGGCTTCGGAACGGGAAGTGCGCCGGTGGCTGACCCGCACTCTGTGGCAGGAGGGCGAACTGGAGGCCATGCGGAAACTTCGCATGGCGAAGGTCAGGCCGGACCGGGACACGCTCACGGCTCGGCTGCGGGAACAGATCTGCCTGCGAAGAGTGTGGGAAAGCGCCCAGCGCACCCTGAAGGCGGAAAGCAGCATGGACGCTCAGCTTCCATGAATGGTCATGACAAACACTGATATAATATATGGGCCCCCGGCTAGCGCTGGGGGCTTGCTTTTGTTGTCGGCGTTCTTTCCTTACATTCGAAAAAGGACTTGAATATGACTAGCCGCAAGCCGCATGAGCCAGACAAGAATATTGATCCAGCCATCGAGGCGCTGCGCAAGCTCATCCGAGACACATACCCGAATCGGATCAACGATGCGTGGCCGTTCTGGGAACTGCTCGACGATAAGAAAATCGGAAAAGTGTTCGAGTCTGAGTTGTGGAATATGTGCATGCGGCTGTGGCCACCTCGCTCCAAGAACGACGAGGACACGCTGCGGTCGATTTTCGATCGAACCACCGGGAAGTTGTACGACAATCAAAAAAAGTCTGTACCGATCCACCGCTGGCCAGTGGTGTTCTTGACGTACGCAAAAAAGTGTGGTATGTCCATCAAAGTCGAGGACATGAGTTGGATCGAACGAGCCCAGTACAAGTTCCACAAGTTTTTGAACAGCGGGAACAATAAGACAAAGTTTGACGAATGCCAAGTAGATGGCGCGAAACCAACTTTGAACAATTTCAATCGATTCTGTGGGATGGTCGAAGCACCTGCTGGAACGAGTCGTCTGCGCAACTCATCTGAACCGTGGAACGAAGTTGCACTCATCAAAGCGATGCCGGATCGGTACGGCGACGATGCCCGGTTGACGTTTCTCTGCGGGGCAGCATTCACCCAAGCAGAATTCCTTTCCAATTGCATTGGAAACGACTTTAGACCGGTGATTACACGAGCGCTCGATCATTGCCCGGCACACACTGCGAAGCGATGCACCTTTGCTGAAGGACTCTATCGGGGTGCTGACTTCTGCACATGGCTTGCTGAGCATCGCCTTGAATACGCGGACTATCGAGATGGAGAGACAAGTCAGGACATGGAGTATTGGCTGGCTCACGCATACGCGATTGCCTGGGAACACGTTTCGCGGCCGAACGCGGCCACACGGGCAAGACTCCGCTTTGATCCTGTGTACTATCAACCTCGCATCGTGGGCGTATCGCTTTCCTCGTTCTTGGGAGGCACGATCATCGAAGAACTCGCGACTGAAGAATTAGGCGATTGCAAGGCCGCTGCAGATGCGGTAGAGACAATTCACGAAGCATTTCCAGAACAACTCATGCGGCCAAGCAGAAAAGTGCTAGATATCGTGAAATTCTTGCCAAGGCCTTTTCGCCCACTTCGACCTTGAGCAGGAGCATGACCTGCAAGCTATGGCTTCTCAAGAAGTCGGCGTATTCACACCGATAACCGACAATCTCACCCTCTCGCGGCACACAAATCGCAATCGTTTTCTGTCAATTGTGCGGTTCCTTGGTTATGCCACATTGCACGCAAGCACGAATCATGGTATCTTGCCTCGCGGCTGTTCACGGCTAACATCACCACCTCTCGCTTATCCGCACCCGGGTGCATGCTCACGAGGAATTCAATGACCACCTGCACTGCATCGGAACTTGACACCGCATTTGCTGAGATCAAGCAGGCTTTTTCTTGGGCACAATCGAACCTCCAAGTGCCGGAAGAAAAGCTCGCGGCAATTGAAAATCGTTTTCGGAATACCCCACAATGGCTCGCTGTTTCGGAACGGTGCGAACGAGTGCGGATGTGGGTTGCTGTCGCAACAACAAAGGATTTGGATACAGCCGTTGCCAAGTACTGCGGCAACGAGGTTGAGAATCCAACGGTGACGCATGAGTTGGTCGGTATTCGTAGGCACCGGTCCACATTCTCGGCGCTTCTATCATGGTTTGGGGTGACATCGAGCAGGATCACCATCAAGAAGCAAGCGGGCCAATCGGCTGCTCGTTGAACGGTGATATTTTTCGTTAGATGTCCAAATGCGGCTCGCGACAAAATCGACAAAAGCATCTACTCCCAACGAATTGCTCGTTGTGGTTTGAACCTTGACGCACAATTTGTTTTCTTGCTCCGGCAATCCCTCAAGATGGCTTGTGCTTGCGCCGATGCTCCTCTAACTCTCCCCCGCGCACCGATTGACGGCTTGGGTGTTGGGGGAGCGGCGGTGCGCATCGTGTGCAGCGCGCAGTGAGCAAGCCGCCGAATCCACTTGTGCTCACTGTGCTCGCACGGGAAGCGAAAGACTCCCCACGCGGAGCGTGGGGGTGCCCATTCCGAAAGGAAGTTACTCATGGCTGATTACATTCCCGGGCCCGATGCCGACTTCAATGTCTGGCAATCCAACTTTGTGACGTACGCGAACGCCAACCTCGCCGCGCTCGGGCTGGTCGCGGCGGACATGACGCCCATCACCACGGCGCAGACGACCTGGGCGACCAACTTCCCGGCGCATATTGCAGCCAAGAACGCGGCCCAGGCGGCCAAGGCCGCAAAGGACGACGCGCGGCGCGCGTATGTCTCGGCCATGCGCTCGCTCGTGCGCCGCTTGCAGGCCAGCCCGCAAGTGTCGGACGCGGAACGCGAGTCTCTGGGCATCACCGTCGAGCAGAACAACGGCCCCAGCGGCCCACCCAGCACGGCGCCGATCGTCAGCATCGAGTGCGGCAACCGTCTGCAGCACACGCTGCGGTATGTGGACTCGGCCACGCCCACGCGCAAGGCCAAGCCCGCGGGCGTGCTGGGCATCGAGATCTGGAACAAGGTTGGCGAAACGCCCCCGAGCACCGAAACCGACCTGCGCTTTGTCGCCATCGACACCAACGCCCCCTACACGCTCAACTTTCAGGCAGCCCAGGGCGGGCAGAACTCCTACTACTGGTGCCGCTGGGTCACGCCGACGGGCGAGCGCGGACCGTGGAGCGAGCAGGCGGCGGCGACGATCGCGGCGTGATACTTAAGGATGGGACCGACGGCGGAGGCGGCGGACTGCCGGATCACGCGGGTGCGCGCGGGGCCCCGCACATATCCGGCGCGGTGGTTCTGTGTCAGCGGCGTATGCTCGTTCGCCTGCAACGCAGGAGGAGCAACCATGCCCAAGACCAAGAACGCACGATCACCCAAGAAGCCGGCCAAGTCCGCTGCCGTGATACCCGTGCGCCCCCGCATGAGCCTGAAGGAAGCGATGGCCGCGCTCGAAGGGGCCGGCTCCGCGCAGGCCCGCAAGACCTACACACGGCACGGCGCATCCGAACCGATGTTTGGCGTCAGTTTCGCCGACCTCAAGAAGCTCCTCAATCGCATCAAGATCGATCAGGAGTTGGCGGAGGCGTTGTGGGACACGGGCAACTTCGATGCCCGCAACCTCGCGGCGAAGGTCTGTGACCCTGCGAACTTCCCTCCCAAGGTGCTCGACGCGTGGGCCGCGACGCCGATCGCGTGGGTGTGGGGCGGGTACGTCGGGCAGATTGCGGCCGAGGGGCCGCACGGGAAGGCGAAGGCGGAGAAGTGGCTCGCCTCAAAGGACGATGCCACAAAGTCCGCGGGATGGTGCGCCGTCGGCGCGATGGCGATGATCGATGAGGCCACGCCGGATGCGTGGTTCGCGGATCGGCTCGCGGAGATCGAGAAGGGCATCCGTGCCGCGAGCAATCGGCACAAGTACCTGATGAACAACGCGCTCATTGCGATCGGCTGCCGCAACGCCGCGCTCCGCAAGGCGGCAACGGCGACGGCCAAGCGGCTGGGCACGATCGAGGTCGATCACGGGGACACCGCCTGCAAGACACCGGATGCGATCGAGAGTCTGAAGAAGACCTGGGAGCGCTCGACGTCGTCGGGGTTTGCGAGCCCGGCAGCCCAGGAGCGGGCGCGGGAGTCGATGCGGACAAGGTGCTGAGAGAGCGGCACCCACGCGGCCGCAAACGTGAACACATTTTGTTCTGTGCAGAGCGTGACGAGTGGGGCGGCCGTGCTCTCCTTCGAGCAGTCGCGGGGCGTGACGCCTCACTCCCTCGCGAGCTGGGTCACGCGGCTCAGGGCGATCGGGCCGTGGAGCGCGACGGTCTCGGCGGTCGGAGAGGACCAAACCGCGACGAGCGAAAGCGCCACGTCAGAACTGCTGGGGCTCGCCCTCATCAATGGGTCCTGTGCACCTTTGCCACTTCGCGCCGTGCTCCTGCGACCGTAGAGCAAACGCGGCTCGACTACCATTGGGCATTCCAAAGGAGTGCTTCCATGCGGCACAAACTGCTCGCGTTCGGATGGCTGCTGTGCGGGATGGGCGTCGTGATGGGGAGTTTGGGGGCGTTGACGCTTGGTGGCATCCTCAACATTCCGATCAAGGTCGCTGGCAGGATGCTCGACACGCGTCCTGAACTCATCGCTTGGGTGGCAGCGTGGAGCGCCGCAATCGTCATCGGCGTCGTCTTGCTGCGCTTGGCACATGTCCGGCGTGAACAGCGATCTCCGCAATAGAGCCGAGTCCGATGACACCCATGTTCAACTCGAATCCACGCCGACCCGCCGCGCGAAACCCGCGGGCGTGCTCGGGGCCGAGGTGTAGGTGAAACTGGTGGAGCCAGAAACTGGGCTTCCGGCACTGGGCGCTTTAGAAGGCAGCGGCTCGGGCATCTCGTCTTCTTCAGTGCCCATTGCCCAGTCCCAAGTGCCTGGTTTCTCGTTGCTGACCGTGGCGACCAAGCCGAGTTTCCGCGCCGAATACGCGAGGGCGGCTGGGAGGAAAATCGCCGTCTCCATCGCCCGCTGGGGCTACACGCGCGTTAAAAAGGGGCTGTGGTCGATCGTCGCCACGGCGACGGTGGCTGCGAAGCACGCTCGGGAGGCGGCGTAAGACTCCGTTGCGCGGGAAGAAGAAAAGGCATGCACCGCAGAGGACGCGGAGAGCGCGGAGAGAAAAGAAGATGGACAGCATCGGTGAGCGACTTCATACCCTGTCACCGTGAAGCCACACCCACGCATCCGCAAGTTCTTCAAGTGGGGTGGGCTGGTGGTCAGTGTGCTTTTGCTTGCAGTGTGGGTGGGGAATGCGTACTGGTGGGCCGTCTCCGCGCTCACGCCGGGGTGGTCGCTGAGCGTGAGCAATGGTCGGATGATGTTTCAGTTGTTCCACGAACGCGAACCAGCCTTTGGCCATGAACTCAACTGGAGGGAAGTCTCGCCGCGGGGGTTTGACTGGTCGGTGCAGTGTGGCCGCTCGATGTTCGATTGGTACGCATACGTACCGCTCTGGCCGTTCGTGCTCGTCTCCATCGCCACCTCCGCCGCCGCATGGCGCATGGACACACTCGCGCAGCGAAGAAAACGTCTCGGGGCGTGCCCCGCCTGCGGCTACGACCGTGCCGGGCTTGCGGCGGGTGCGCCCTGCCCGGAGTGCAACGCCAAGGCGTAACTCACGAATACCGAATCATTCAACGCGGAGAACGCGGTGAGCGCAGAGAAAAACATGCACGCGAGTGACTAGCGCTTGACCTCGATACCGGGCCAACGTTGCTTCACCGCCTCTACACCCGCGCGCGTCACCTGTGTGTCGTGAAGGCCCAGCGAGACCAGAGTCTTGAGACCGGACTCCGCGTGAGCAAGTTCCTTCATCCCCACATCCGTCACCTTCGTCCAAGTGAGGTCCAGCGTGGTCAGCGCCTTGAGGCCTGTCTCCGCGCGAGCAAGTTCTTTCACCCCCGCATCCGTCACCTTCGTGTCGTAGAGCCCAAGCGAGGTCAAGGCCTTGAGGCCTGACTCCGCGCGAGCAAGTTCCTTCACCCCCGCGTCCGTCACCTTCGTGCAACCGATATCCAGCGTGGTAAGGGCGTGGAGGCCTGTGTCCGCGCGGGCGAGTTGCATCACCCCCACATCCGTCACCTTCGTGCCACTGAGGTCCAGCGAGGTCAAGGCCTTGAGGCCACTGTCCGACCGGGAAATCTCTTTCACTCCGATGTCCGTCACTTGTGTGTGCCTGAGGTTCAGCGCGGTCAGAGCCCTGAGGCCCGTCTCCGCGCGAGCGAGCGCTTGCACTCCTGCGTCCGTCACCTTCGTTCCAGATAAGCTCAGTGATGTCAGAGCTTTTAGGCCCGTCTTCGCACGCGACAGCTCCTTCACACCTGCGTCCGTCACCCGCGTGTAGCTGAGGCCCAAGTCGACCAAAGCCTTCAGACCCATGTCGGCGTGGGAGAGTTTCTTCAGTCCCGCGTCCGTCACCTGCGTGCCACCGAGGTGCAGCGAGGTCAGGGCCTTGAGGCTGGTCTCCGCACGGGCGAGTTCATTCACCCCTGCGTCCGTCACCTGCGTGTAGCTGAGGTTCAGCGTGGTCAACGCCGTTAGACCCGTCTCCGCACGAGCGAGCTCCTTCACCCCGGCGTCTGTCACATGGGTGTTGAGGAGATTCAGCGTGGTCAACGCCATCAGTCCCGTGTCCGTGCGGGCAAGCTCCTTCAACCCTACGTCAGTCACCTGTGTATCGCGGAGCATGAGCGTGGTCAAGGACTTCAGGCCGGTCTCCGGGCGGGCTAGTTCCGTCAGCCCAGCGTCTGTCACCTGTGTGTTGAGAAGGTCCAGTGTGGTGAGCGACGTCAGGCCCGTGTCCGCGCGGGCGAGTTCCTGCAACCCCGCGTCCGTCAGCCGGGTGTTGTATATGTGCAGTGTGGTCAGCGCCGACAGTCCTGTGTCCGCGCGGGCCAGCTCTTTCAACCCCGCGTCTATTGTCTGCGTACCCCAGAGGTACAGCTCGGTCAGGGCCTTAAAGCCTGTGTCGGGGTCAGCCAGCCACGCGACTCCAGCGTCGGTGATGGGGACGCCGCCAAGGTCTAGTGTCGCGACCCGACCAAACTCGACGGGGCCGAGCGCTGCATCCGAAGCGAGCTTGAGGTGCTCGCGGACTTTGTTTTCGATGGCTGCTCGCTCCCGCGCCGTGATCGCCTGCTGTGCCAGCGCAGCGTGGCAGCATGCATGCACGCACACGAATCCAACCACACACGCTGTCAGTATCCGAAGAAGACTTTGCATCGTGCGATTGTACGATGAGCTTGCACCGACCAGTTCTAGCCGCCCTCTTACCGACCCCACACGCCCACCCGCGCTCGCCCAACCAGCCATCGCCTTTTCTCCGCGCTCTCTGCGCTCTCTGTGTTCAATGCATTGAAACACAGAGCACACAGAGAGCGAAGAGAGGCAAGATGGTTGACAGCATCGGTGAGCGACTTCATACCATGTCACCGTGAAGCCACACCCACGCATCCGCAAGTTCTTCAAGTGGGGCGGGCTGGTGGTCAGTGTGCTGTTGTTGGTGGTGATCCTCGAAAGTGCGGTCAGCCGGTACCGGTATAACGGCCAATCGGGAGACTCGCTGACGCTCACTCAAGGCTATCTGGAATACCGCCGATCGCAATCACGACCACAGCGCCGGGGTAGCGGCGTGCGGCATTCCAGAGTGGACAAACCCAAGCTTGTGTGGTCTCCACAGTGGCCGTTGGCAAGCGGAGCGGGGCCATACATCATTCCGCTTTGGCCCTTCGTCGCGATCTCCATCGCCACCACCGCTGCCGCATGGCGCATGGACACTCTCGCACAGCGAAGTCAACGCCCCGGGGTGTGCCCCGCCTGCGGCTACGACCGCACCGGCCTCGCGGCGGATGCGCCGTGCCCGGAGTGCAACGCCAAGGCATAACTCGCGGCGCGGGCGAGTTCGTACTATGAAGCCGTGAAGCCACACCCACGCATCCGCAAGTTCTTCAAGTGGGGCGGGGTGGTGGTGAGCGTGCTTTTGCTAACGGTGTGGGTGGGCAGTGCGTTTATCAGCGTCTCCTACACGAACAGTTCGCAACAGACGTGGAGTGTCAACTGGGGCTGCGTTTGGCATGCGCCGTATGAATTAGAACTTCCCGCGAACTTCCTTGGACTGCGATGGGACGGCGGCCCTCCGTACGCAATTCGTTGGCTTTCCGGCCCCGAGTCGCCAATGCCTGACTCCGTGCGTTGGATTCCTTTTTGGCCGATCGTCGCTTTTTCTATCGGTGCGACCACAGTCGCATGGCGTCATGACATTTCCGCGTGGAAGAAACGTCGACACGCACGCACGCGGGAGCGACAAGGAAGGTGCCCGGCTTGCGGCTACGACCGCACCGGCCTCGCCGCGAACGCGCCGTGCCCGGAGTGCAACGCCAAGGCGTAACCCACGGCGCGGGCGAATTCGTACCATGTCACCGTGAAGCCACACCCACGCATCCGCAAGTTCTTCAAGTGGGGTGGGCTCACACTGTCTGTCCTTCTGCTGTTCGTTTGGCTGGGAAGTGCGTATTCGTTCTGGGCCAAAATAAACTTCGGACAGAATACATGGATCGCTGCGTCCGGAGCTGTGATGATCTTTCGACATGACAATTCCGTGCCGCCGTTGCCCTTTACAATTGACTATGGCCTGCCAACTGTGCGATTAGTTGAGTGGCGTGGTGCATTCGAGAAGAGAACCTTCCAGTGGGTGCTCAGCGTGCCGCTCTGGCCGTTCGTAATCATCTCGATCTTCGCCACCGCCGCCGCATGGCGCATGGACACACTCGCGCAGCGAAGAAAACGCATCGGGGCGTGCCCCGCCTGCGGCTACGACCGCACCGGCCTCGCCGCGAATGCGCCGTGCCCGGAGTGCAACGCGGCGGCCTAACTCACGAACGCCGCCCCCCGAGTCACTCCCGCCGCGTCTGTCTTCACCGATGCCCAATGCCCAGTCCCCAGTGCCTCTGCATTCACCACAGAGCACGCGGAGCGCGCAGAGGCCAACATGCAGCCCGACTGTCAAGGAGGGCTCTGCAGCCCCGAAGGGGCGCAGGTGCGCTGCGGCTGTTGCCCACGCTCGCACGTGGCGTTCGTTAACATTTGCACGCGCGGGAGCAAGCCGTGCGCTCACACCCTTTTTCTCTCCGCGCTCTCCGTGTTCTCTGTGTTGAAAGTTCATTTCCGAGTGAAGTTCCCTCCAACGCCCACGGACGATCAATGCGCGCGTGATTATTTGCATCCCGGCGTATGTCTGGGCGTTTTAACTTAGGCCATTGCAGGTGAAGATAGCTTTGGGCGTGAGACTGCTTGTGTCGTGCATCAAGCGCTCTCAAACGCGAGCGCGGCGAAGCGGTCTTTTTCCATGGTGAAGTCGATGGGGGTTGCGGGCAGCGTGAGATACTTGGGGCGGCGGCGGAAGGTCGAGAGGCCTTTTTCGATTTCGCGTTCGAGGCGGCCCGGGCGGCAGAGTTCTTGCGTGTTGGTCGAGGCGAAGATGACTCCCCGAGGACGGAGGAGTTGGGACGCCTTCGCGACGAGGGTTGCGTAGTGGGCGAGTGAGCTCCAGGCCTTGGTGCCGCGCTTTTTGTTTGCGGCGGCGAAGCTGGGGGGATCGAGGACGATGAAGTCGTAGGTGAGATTTTTTCGCTGGGCGTAGTCAAAGAACTCGAAAGTGTCCATGCGGGCGAAGCGGTGGTTCGCGGGATCGAGGTTGTTGAGAAGAAAGTTGCGTTTGCCCCAGTCGAGGTAGCGGGCCGAGACGTCGACGCTGGTTGTCAGTGCGCCGGCGGCCGCGGCGGCGACGGAGAAGGCGCACGTGTAGGCGAAGGTGTTGAGGACGGTGAGTTGGGGTGTTTCACCTTCGACAGTCAAAGCACTGTCGGTGGCACGAGTTTGAGACTTTCGTTTGGTGATCCAGTCGTGGAGGAACTTGCGGTTGCTGCGCTGGTCTAAGAACAGGCCTGTTGACAAGCCGTCGAAGAGGCGGACTTCGAGGTTCCAATGGTGTTCGCGGATGGTGAGGGATTCGGGTAGTTCTTCGCCGGCGATGGGGCTGGGACTCGTGACAATATCGGGGAGGTGGCCGCCGAGTTTGGAGCGGTCGCGGGCGAAGGGTTTGTGATAGATAGCGCGGGTTCGGAGTGGGGAGTGAGCGAGGACTTCGAGCGCGGCTTGGGCTTCGTGCTGTGGGTTGAAGTTTTTGGGAGTGGTGCCCTCGTAGGTGATGAGGGTTGCGCCATGGGCGTAGATGTCGAGGAACACGCCGCCCCCCGAGAGGCCTTCGGTGGGGCCTGAGAAAGCGCGGAAGGCGGCATCGGGTGTGATGAGGGATTTTCGTTTGGCGAGGGATTTTTGCAGCAGGGGGGCGAGGATGGAAGGGGTGGGCTGCATGTGAGGGTGGGAGCGTACACGCGGTGCACGCGCGTGATTTGAAGAGATGAACCGTTGTTCATACAGGGTTCGTACTATGGGAACTTTGGCGATGCATACTGCATGATGCAGCACTATCAGGTCGCTGTTTGGTGATGAAGGAGTTGGTTCACATGGCTCAGAATGACACGCAGGGAAGTGGGAAGAAGTGGTCGAAGGGGAAGAAGGTTTTGGTTGGGGGTGGGGTGGGGCTCGTGGTCGTTGTGGGGCTTTTGATGTTGCTTGCGCCGACGATTGCGGGGGCGGTCGCGCCTGGGATGATTTCGTCGAACGCGGCGAAGTTTGTGAAGGGGAAGGTGTCTGCAAAGTCGGCGTCTTTTTCGTGGGGCGGGCCGCAGCGCGTGGAGGGGATTTCGTGGGTCGATGAGAAGGGGCAGCCGGTTTTGGCGACGACGGTGAGCACGAGTGCGGGGTTGATTGGGTTGATTTCGGGCGGGCTTGATCTTGGAGAGGTGGAGATCAAGGACACGACGGCGCAGATTGTCCGGGCGAAGGACGGGACGCTGAATGTGCAGACGTTGATGGTAAAGCAGGGCGCAGCGGGAAGTGGATCAGGAGCGACGGGGAGTGGCGCTGGGGCGGGGAAGGATGCGGGGAAGCCGATTCAGTTGCCGAAGGGGTTGAAGGTTCGGCTGTCGATCAAGAACTTGGATGCGACGTTTGTCGATGAGAGTGCCGCGGGCGCTGGCGCTACGCCGTTGACGGTGAAGTTGTCGGGCGTGGAAGGGAGCGCGACGGTCGATCCGACGACGAACTTGGTTGCGAAGTTGGTGGCGAATGCGAATTCAAGCGTGGCGACAGGTGGGGCCGGTTCGGGGGGCAGAATCAACGTTGATATAGATGCGGCGAACTGGGCGGATAGCTCTGGTGTGGTGACGCTGGACAAGGCGACGGTAAAGGCGAAGGTGGATGTTGCGAACCTGCCGATGTCGCTTGTCGATGCGATCGTGGGGCCTGTCGTGAAGGATGAGAACGGGGTGGGCGTGCCGCTGGCGAAGTCGTTGGGCGACAGTGTGCAACTGAATATTGATGCGAATGGCACGATGAAGGACGCGACGGCGGTGTTGAGGTTTGTCACTGCTCGCGCGAATGCGAACGGGGAGCTGCGGATTGCGGATGGGGTATTGACGACTGCGAAGCCACTGATGATTGCGTTGCAGGGTGCGGCGGTGCCGGACTTGGTGCCTGCGTTGCGGGCGGCACTTGCGCAGAATGCGCAGACAAAGATTGAGGCGATGCCGGACGCGAGCGTGACGATTGACAACTTGCGGTTGGTGCTGCCGACGGGTGGGAAGGCTTTGGATTTGAGAGGCGCATCGGCGAATGTGGCGGTGGCGACGACCGAGGTGCGCGGAACGGTGATTGCGGGTGGGCAGACGCAGGCGATGAAGATTGCGCCGCTGGCAGCGACTTTCAGCGCGAGCGACTTTGCGCAGGGAGCGACGATTAGCGCGAAGACGACGGCGACTTTGAACAATCAGCCGGCGGGGGATATTGATGTGCAGGCGTCGCTGACCGGGTTGCTGGATGCTGCGGGTGCGCCGGTGAAGGGGCTGCCTTCGGGCGTAAATGCGTCAGTGAAGGTGAGGCAGATTGCGACTGCGGTGGCGCAGCCTTTTGTCCAGGGGATGAACTTGGACTTGCCTCGGGATATTGGGCCGACGTTGGATGTGGACTTGAAGGCGGTGAGCTCTGCTGCGCAAGTGGGTGCGGGAGGTTCGGGGGGGACGCCGCCGATCAATATTGACTTCACGGTGAACTCGGCGCAGATGCGTGGGAATGGTGCGCTGACGCTGCGTGAGGATGCGTTGCTTGCACGCGATAAGGGTGTTGTGTTTGAAGTGGATGCGGCGGGGCGGTTGGCGGAGGCGATCACGCGCGATGGTGTGGGTGGTGGGTGGCGCGTGAGTTCGATGGGAGGCGCGCCTGGCAAGGCTTCAGTGAAGATTGGGTGGTTGAACATGCCGCTGACGCCGGAAAAGTCGCCACGAATGGAAGCGGCGGATGGGCAGGTGGTGGTTTCGGTCGAGGGGTTGACGTTGACCAAGATGGAAGTGGATTCGGCGGGGAAGACTTCGTCGACGATATTGGGAACGGTGGATGTACCGCAGTTTGGTGGTGGGTTTTCGCTCAAGAAGGGTGGAACGGTGGATGCGGCGGTCCAGGGGAAGATTCGGCATGGCGGGCAGGAGTCGGGAATAGGCGCGAACTTCGCGGTGCCTGGGGTAGTCATTGCAAATACGGACAAGAGTGCGAAGCAAAGCTGGATGGTGGCGGATCCGATTACGCTGCGGCCTGAGGGCGGGGTTGAGATTGTGAACTTGCCGGTGGGGATGATGGGGATGTTTGTGGGGGAAGGGGCGAAGGGGGCGAAAGAGGGGGAAGGTGGTGCGGCGCCTTTGGATGTTGTGGCGTTGTTGCGTGACGTGATTGGGCAAGCCGTGACGATTCGGGCGAATACGAAGAAAGGCGCTGGCGGTGATCTTGCGCTGGAAGCAACAGCGGATTCGGGGGCGATGAAGTTCAATACAAAGGCGATGCTGTCGGAGGCGAGCATCGCGATGAGTGAGTGTGAGTTGCGGTGCACGCTGTCGCCTCAGAGCGCGGACGCGGTGTTTGCGCGGCTGACGCCGGAGAACAAGGACTTGCCGAAGTTGGCTTCGGCGGCGACAGCGGTGGCGACGGTGTCGCCTCTCACGATTCCGCTGGACAAGGATCGCAAGCCCAAGTTGGCGGAGGCGGGGGTTGTGAAGGCTCGCATTGCGCTGCCGGGGCGTGTGATGGTGCGGAACATCAAGACGAGCGAGACGCAGCGGGCGAGTGCGGGCATTGAGGATTTCGTTTTAGATGTTGAGGCGCCGGTGGCGAGTTTGATTTCGGCGGAGCAGGGCGGCAAGGGTGGTACGGCGAAGGCGACGTATAAGGGCAATGTGCTCGGACAGCAGAATGAGAACTTGGCGGTGCTCAGTGGTGATGGGACATTCCAACTTGCGGGGGGCAAGCCGCAGCAGATGAATATGATTGCGAATCTCTCGCAGATCAATACGGGAAGCATCGACACGCTGCTTGGGAAGGACGGATTGGTGCGTGGGGCGCTGGGGGATTCGGCGAGCGTCAAGCTCACTGCGAATGTTGATTCGGTGAAGAACGACACGCTGGCGGAGATTGCGATCACGGCGCCGAACGTCACGACGACTGGGCCTTTGAAGGTCAGGTCGCTTGCGGATCGGATTGAGTTGGTTCAGCCGGCGAGATTTACGGTGCAGGCGCAGCCGTCGTTTGTAGAGGCGTTGTTCAAGCCTACGACTTCGATTCCGATTTCAGGGAAGGACGTGAAGGAGGCGGTGCAGGCGGCGTTGGCACTGAAGCAGCCGACAACGATTGATATTTCGCTCAACAAGTTGGTGTTGCCGAAGGCGGCGGGTGGAGCCGCTGGCGCGGTGACGAAGGCACCGGCGCCGGATGTCAGCATGCAATTGGATATTCCTTCGCTGGCGCTGCGGACGAGTGACAACAAGGGGTTGAATGTCAATAAGACGAAGTTGACGTTGGAAACCGGTGCAAGTTCTGGGGCGAGTTCAGCGGGATCGGCGGACAAGCCTTTGAACTTTGCTTTGACGATGGATCAAGTAAAGGTAGAAGATGCGGAGCAGAGCGGGGGTGGGCAGGTGTCGCTTACGGGCAGTGTGACGAACATGGTGGGGGCGGATGGTGGGTTTTCGATGGATGGGGCGCTGCTGAACGCACGCGGGGCGATGCCAAGTGTGCCGACGGCGTTGGTGGATGTGTTGGCGAAGAAGGACGGGCTCTTGGTTGAGGCGCTGGGGCCTGTGATTGAACTCAACTTAGTTGCAGAGCGGTATCCGTTGATGGGAAAGCCCATCGCTGGCGTTGCGCCGGGGTTGCTTGACTTGCAGGCGAAGTCGGCGCGGGCGAATGCGAGTGTGAAGGGGAATATCAGCGACGCCGTGCTGGTGTGTGATCAGCCGGTGTCTGCGAATCTCTTGGAAATTTCGGCGGCGTTGGCGGGTCGCGTCGTGAAGGGCTTGCCGCTGCTCGGTACGTTTGAAAAGATGCGAGAAGATCGACCCGCGAGCATTACAGCGACGGGGTTGCGCGTGCCGCTGAGCAATGATCTTTCAAAGCTGGGCGGTGTAGTCGTAATTGATCCTGGGCAGTTGCGGTTTGGCGCGGGGTCGGAGTTTACGAAGTTGCTGAATCTTGCAAAAATCAAGACGAGCGGCGTGGCTGGGCAGCGGCTGGAGCCGCTGACGATCACGGTGACGGATGGAGTCGCGACGTATCCGAAGTGGCGCGTGCCGCTGGGAGAGTTTTCGATGGAGACGGAGGGGACTGTTGACCTTGTGAATCGGCGCGTGGACGTCGTAACGTGGATTCCACTCGGTGCGCTCGCGGATGAAGCAGCGGGGTTGTTCAATACCGGCGCGGGCGGGAAACTCAATCAGATTCTGGGTGATGCGGTGCCCGTGCTGGATGCGGCAAGCATGCTGCCGTTCCGGACGAAGGGATCGATGGATGATCCGGAAACGGGGCCTGATCTAGAGTTGTTTGGGAAGACGTTTATCAAAAGTCTGCGGCCGGATAAGTTGATTGAGAAGGGGTTGCAGGATTTGTTTAGGAAGAAGTAGGAGGAAAGGCAAGGAGGCACGAAGCGAGAGGATAGATGGAATGAAAAGCCCTCCCTTACGTTGAATGCCTTTCAGATATGCTGTTTCTTCAGGCTGAAGGCCTGTCATTTAGTAGCCGGGGTGTGGAGCGAGGCTTTGCGAGCGACACCCCCGGTACGTTGCGTC
>CAZEZV010000015.1:0-27882 GCA_964516725.1 uncultured Phycisphaeraceae bacterium | reverse complement strand
AAATGGTGGGTCAGATCGCCAATCGTGCAAAGATCAGTCCGAACAACGCTCCCGTCCCCTCCGAGCTTGCGTACCGATTTGCATCAGT
This sequence comes from uncultured Phycisphaeraceae bacterium, assembly GCA_964516725.1. Lineage (GTDB taxonomy): Bacteria > Planctomycetota > Phycisphaerae > Phycisphaerales > UBA1924 > BJHL01. Next base: position 27,794 of record CAZEZV010000015.1, on the reverse strand, counting down.
CGTCTTCGATGCGATCCGCAACCGCGACGACACGCTGACGCCTTGGAGCGCAGACGAGGGACGTGCCGCGCCATACCGGCAAGTCGTTGAGTCAGGTAAACCTCGCCCGTCCCTGCCCGGCACATTTCATCCTCACGTTGACCCCGATACGTTCTACGGCATTCCCGTTCGAGATATTCTGAACGTGTGGAACGAAGGCATCGGAACTGAACCTGAGCGATGCGCGGTTCTGGTCGCGGCGCTGCGCAAGTTCAATGTCCCGGCTCGCCTTGTGATTGGTGTTGAGCTTGATGAACCGGATATCGAAGAAGCCTTCAATCCGCGTTCGGGGTATCGCAGGACTGAAACGAAGACTGTTCTTCCCGGTCGCCCGGCGACGGGCCCCGACGATCCCAACTGCCCGAACATGCCCGCAGTCCCGGAACGCACGCTCTACGAAGGCGTCATGTCCTCTCGCCCAGCCACTGTCGTTGCCTGGGTTGAGTTCGCAACCTTCGATCCCGAACTCAAGCAATTGGTCTGGGTGCCGATCGATCCCGGCTCGGGCGGCAATTCCTGGAAGTTCGGCACACTCGACAACTCCGAGAGCATCGTGGCGCTTGCCACCAACTTCTGGCCCAAAGACGTGCAGTTCGTGGGAAGAGAATACGAATCGCTCACGCGATTCGGAACTCAGTGGAAGTATTGGAAACCGGGCGTTGCCGACTGGAACCTTCCCGCGTCACTCTTCGGCATGCAGTCCGCGCCCAAGGTGTACAGCGCGTGCTGCATGGAATGGCGCGTGACAGGCCGCAAAGCCAGCCAACGCGAGATGAACGAGTTCCGCAGCATTGAGCGAGTTCCATACACCAAGGAAAGAGTTCAAGACGACCCCACTGGCCCCGCTGCAACACCGAGCGCTGCAAAGCCAGCAGCACCCGCAGGCACGCCCCAAACGGACAAATCAAAACCATCTACAACGCCAAACCCCAAGCCTTCACCCGCAAAAAGAAACGGCAAGTAAAAGCCAATCTGGACTCCGGCGTTACTTCACATCGCCCGCGAGTCTCTGCACAAGCGCCCACGCATCCAGCACGTGCTTGCGCTGAGTAAACACCCCGCCAATCGCCATGCGCAACACGTACGCGGAAGACACACAAGCGCCAGTCGCCCCATAAGCCCTATCGGCCCCGTCGGCCCTTTCTCCGCGCATCGGCAGCGCCGTATGCGATAAGTACGCCCTCCCCGACTGATTGATCGCGTTGAGCAACGCCTTGTTCCTCGCGTCCGTCACCGCAGGCGCTTCACCCGCCCGTGGCCTCAACCTGAAACACACCAAGTTCATCGTCCGCACCGCCGCAACTTCAAACCTCGAATCACTCTGCACCATCGCCTCAAACTCCGCCGCGAGCGTCATGTGATTGCGTATATACGCCCGCAGCCCCTCCAACCCATACCACCGCAGCGTCAGCCACAACTTCAGCGACCGAAACCGCCTCCCCAGCGGCACGTGCCAATCACGATAATCAAACACCTCGCCCGCATCACTCGCGCGATTCCGCAGGTACTCCGGCGTGATGCTCATGCTGCCAATCAGACTCGCTCGATCGCGCGTCCAGAAGCAATCACAATCAAAGTTCGTCAGCAGCCACTTGTGCGGATTGAAACAGAACGAGTCCGCAAGTTCAATCCCATCAAGCCATATCTGATACTCCGGACAAATGCACGCGGCCCCGGCGTGCGCGGCATCGACATGCAGCCACGGCGGGTGCTCGGAGGGTGACGTAGTGCGCCGAATCGCCGCTGCGATTTCTCGTATCGAATCAATCGCCGTGCTCCCCGTCGTGCCAACCGTTGCCGACACAAAGCAAGGTACTCGCCCCGCACCCACATCCTCCCGCATCGCCGCTTCCAGCAAGTCCACGCGCATCTGACAATCAGCATCCACATCAATGATGCGCACGTGCGTGCGATCCTCCGGCCCAATCGCAAGCCCAGCGATCATCGCCGCCTTCACCACAGACGAATGCGCCTGCGGAGACGTATACACACACAGATGCGGCGAAGCCACAGCCTTCTGCACCCGCCACCGCGCCGCACACAACGCGCTCAACACCGCCTCGCTCGCCGTCCCCTGAATCACCCCCCCACCGTTCGCGCTCGTGCTCAAAAACGTCGCTGGCAAGCCGATCGCCGTCCCAAGTTCATCCAGCACATGCGTCTCAAGCTCCGTACACGCCGGACTCGTCGCCCACAACATCCCCTGCACCCCCAGCCCCGCCGCGAGCAACTCCCCCACCACCGCCGGCCCACTCGCGTTCGCCGGAAAAAAACCGAAGAACGCCGGATGCTGCCAGTGCGTGATGCCGGGCATGATCAGCCGAGTGATCTCCTCAATCATCGCCCGCGGCTCGCGCGTGGTTCCGGTGGCGCTCTCATCAAACACTTTCGGCAGCGCTGCTCGCACTTCACCCGGCTTGACGCGCGAAAACACATTCGTCCGCTCCGGGTGATTCTGCAGGCTTTCCCAATACCGCGCAACAAACCCCGCCGCCTCATCCGCCATCGCGCGGAATTGCTCGGGGGTCATGTGAAGTTGAGAAGGAATGAGTGATTGGTTCGTGTCAGATGGTGGCACAGGCGTCCTCGCCTGTGACGGTAGACGCCTGACGTCCGTCGCAGGCGAAGACGCCTGTGCCACGAGCACCTCAATCCCTCGGCAACGCCCTCTCCGTCCACTGCCTCCCACACTCCGGACACGACCTGATGATGCCCTGCGCTTGGAATGGATAGCCGCAGACGCAGTAGCCGTTGTCGATAAGCAGTCGGGCAACATCGTCGCGCGTTCGACGGCGTAGCACAAAGCCCAACGCAACTGAGTTTGTCATTGCCACCACGCCGAAAATCACCATGCGAGTCCATTTTGGTTTGTTGAGAGTCGGTATCCACAATGCCCCGGTTACAATTGCAGCAACTATGCTAATCAACGCCACCGTTTTCCAAGATTTCCGATGCGCATGACGCGAAAGAGAAGCTCTCTTGACATCGAGTTCCTTCGGCCAATCTTCGCTATCCAGCAACAATCTCGGCAGCTTCTGATCCACTTCAGTCCACTCCAAGTCATCCCGACGATGAGGCTTTGCGAATCATCTCGCTCGACCTCACAACAAGCTCAATCCCTCGGCAACGCCCTCTCCGTCCACTGCCTCCCGCACTCCGGACACGACCTGATGATGCCCTGGGTTTGGTACGGGTAGCCGCAGACGCAGTAGCCGTTGTCGATAAGCAGGCGGGCGACATTGTTTCGTGTCCGTCGCCGTACCTCCATTCCAGATGCGATCGTACATACGGCTCCAATTGCTCCGCACACCAAATAGAAAACCAACTTTGACCCTTTCAGCGACGGCTGTGACACGAGCCCCAAGACAACACTTGCCAGAAAGAAGAACGCACAAACCGCTTCCAAAGTCGCTCTTCGCACAAGTTGCTTCCGCTGCGCAACCAACTCCGCTGGCCACTCACCACTGTTCACTGAAAGTCTCGGGCGATATGCGTTCATTGGACTCTCTCCCCCATGCCGACGATGAGCGAGTCTTCGAGCGAATCGTCGCGCTCGAATTCAACTCATCTCGTGCCACAACAATTGACTTGCACAGCCGCTGATTCCCGAGACACTCACAAGTGAACCCGAGCCCAGACTGACACTTTTCCACCACAGTCCGGGCATGGAACTAACAGATCATTCTTCGACAGCTTTCTGCGACACGCGCAAAACCCTTTCTCTTGAAGCAACTTCATCACTTCGCCACGGCTGCTGCGCCGGACAACATAGATGCACACCATCCACGCTGAAGTAAACATCACAAACCGCAACGCCGACCCGACAAACTCTGGCAAACCAAGTTGTAGCGAAAGCACGACACCAAGAATGATGCCAGCAAGAAGTATCAACAACATTTTCCACCAGCAACCCCAAAACGCCCGCCAACGAATCCAACTGAACTCCTCTTCCAGTTCAGCCGGACACCGCATGTTCTCCCGCCAATATTTCTTCAACCCGCTCAACATGACTTCCTCCCGGCGCAGCCGATTATTCCCCCACCTTCTCCAACTCCTTCTCCACCCGCTCCGCCAACCGCTTCACAATCCCGGCCCCAAAATCAAATTCCAACCCACTCGCCCTGAACAACTCCGGCAAGGGTTTGCTCCCGCCCAGACTCAGCCCCTTGGTGTAATTGTCAATCGCCGTCGTCTCGCCTCGCTCAAGGCTGATCAGCCACAGTTGCAACGCCCCCAACTGCGCAATCCCATACTCGATGTAATAGAACGGATGGCTGAACAAGTGCAGTTGCCGCTGCCACAGGTTCGCCCGCACGTTTTCGATGCCTTGCCAACTGACCGCATTCCCAAAACGCGCATCCAGCGACAGCCAGTGCGCCTCGCGCTCCTGCCTCGTGTGCTTCGGATTCGCATACACCCAGTGCTGGAACGCATCAATCGTCGCGATCCACGGCAGAAGCAGCACGCTCCGCTTCAGTTGCTCCCGACACGCCCGCCGAAACTCCTCGGGCTTCCCGTCATAGAACGAACCGCTCGCCGCCCAGTGCTTCATGCTGAGCAGCTCCATGCTCATGCTCGCAACCTCAGCAAACTCAATCGGACTGTGCCGATACTCCACTAACGGCTCACCCTCGCACAGCATGCTGTGAAACGCGTGCCCCGCCTCATGCACCATCGTCTCGACATCTTTCTGCAAACCCGCCGCATTCATGAAAATGAACGCACGCCGCGAACGATCACGCATGTACTGATACCCGCCCGGCGCCTTCCCCTTCCGGCTGTCCAAATCCAAACACGCCCCATCCTTCGCCCCACGATCTTCGCTGCCATCGCCCAGCGATGAAAGCATCTTCGCCAGCCTCGGGTCAAGGCTCTTCATCGCCGCAACACTCTTGCCCATCAACTCCCGACCATTCACAAACGGCTTGAGCGGCCCACGATTCTTGACATCGACGCTCAAGTCCCAAGGCCGCAGCGTCTCCACGCCAAGTTTTGCGCGACGCTCCGCATCCAACTTCCGCACCAGCGGCACCACCGCCTGCTCAACTCCATCATGAAACGCAACGCACTCGCGCGTGGTGTAATCAAACCGATGCTTCGCCTTATACGCATACCCAACGTAATCCGCAAACCCCGCGTTGCGCGCGATTCGATCGCGCAGCCCCAGCATCTGATCATAAATATCGTTGAACCCGCCCACTTCCTTCAGCCGCCGCTCCGCAACGCACCGCCACGCCGCCTCGCGCACACTTCGTTCAGGCAATTCCTGATACCGAGCCATCTGAGGCAACGTCCGCTCCTGCCCATCAAACTGCACGGAAAGCGACCCCGCCAACTGCTCGAACTTCTGCGACAGCAGCGCAAGCTCTGTCTCCAGCGGCACGTTCTCATCGCGATACAACTCAACCTCAGCCCGAGTCGCCCGCTCCAGCACGCCATATCTATCACTCGGCAGCGGAAACTGCTTCGCCAACCCCACAAACCGCTTGTCCAGCTCAAACGTCAGCGGCTTGAGCTTGGGCTCCACCTCACTGACGAACGCCGCGTACGCCTCCGCCGCCTTCGCGTCCTCCGTATCGCACGTCATCGTGATATACAGGTTGGCCCGCGCCTCGCTGCACGCTGCGCCCAGCTCGCTGCGATCAAGCAGCCACTGCTCAAGTTCCGCCGCCGATCTCACCGGCCGGCTCAACAGCCCTTGAAACAGAGGCTCCAGCGCCTCGAAGTTGGTCGCGTCGAGATGCTGCGGAACGAACGATGTCTTGTCCATCCGGCATCATACGGATTCCCGCGCCCAGCCGTGCCACTGACCACCCAAGTGCATCTTGCCCGCACAAAGTGAAAAACCCCGGCGAGTTCGCCGGGGTTGAATCGATTCTTGCACTTTTCAATCTCTGCTTACTTCAGCAAGTCCCGCAGAATCCGCTCCTGCTCCTCAACCCAGCGCTCATATTCCTTCGAACCGCCCAAGATCAGCAGCTTCTGATTCGGGTTGTTCCGGAACATCGCCTTGAGCCGCTCGAGCGTCTGACGCGCCTGTCCGACGAACGAAGGCCTGTCGCGTGGCTGCGCTGCTTGTGCCGCTGCGAGCTTGCGCTGGAACTGAGCCCACAGGCGATTCAGCGAGTTCGCGTCTTCCTTGGTCTGGCGACGGAACTTGATCTGCATTTCCTCGGCCTTGCTGATGGGCCACGGCACGCCCTTGACCTTCTTGCCCACCCACTGAATCTCAGGCACGTTCATGAGGCGTGCAAGATCCGCCAGCGAGTCCGCCGTGCCGCTCGAGAACTTTACTTTCAACGCACTATTCGCGTTGAACGTCAGCACTTCCTGCACCTTCTCGTTCGCACGGTTCACGACGATCTCGCCCGACGTGGTGTCCGGGAAGAACTTGACGCTGCCGTCCGGATACACCGTCGCAGACAAGGGCTGCTGAATCTGCATCGCTCGCATGATCAGGTGATCGTGCTTGCCACGATCAGAAATCTTCTCCATCATGGCAAGCACTTCCTCAAGCGCATAGCCCTCGATCGGACGATCCGCACCGCCCGCAAAGCCAGTGCATGAGCCGTACTCGCCGTCGGTCGTGAAGTAGATTTCCTCGATGCAGTGGGCTGTCATCGCCGCGGCGGAGATCGCGTGGTCGATCCACGCAACCACACGGAAGCGCGGCTTGAGCTCGAACTCAATCAAGTCGCTCAACCGCTGAATCTCCAGCAGCAGACCGCCGCCTGAGTGAATGCGGATCACGAGGATGCCCGTGCCGTCCGTGCCAAGTTCCTTTTCGATTGTCGGCAATGCGCGCCGGACAATGTCCGCCGTCATGTAAATGCCCACCGTGTGCCCGTTCTCCTCGTCACCCATCGTCAGGACCATCGCCTTGGGCACGCCGGGCTTGTACGTCTGCTCCTCACCCTCGCCCGAAAGCACGGCCGCCGTCATCGCGCCCAATTCGTCCTTCTCGTCACCCACTTTGGCAAGGGTCTCTGCCTCGGCACCCTTTTCCACTGCCTCGCCCTCGCGCGCGATCGTCTTCAGTTCCTCGGGCAGGATCATCTTCTCCTGCTCGATGCCCGCGATCTTCGTCTTCAACCACACGATTCCGCCCACCTCGCGCGTGATCGTGCCCTCGAGGATGGTCCCGTCCTTCAGCGTGACCTTGTCCGCCGCGAACGCGCTGGGAGCGACCATCATCGTCGCCATCCCAATCGCCGCGCACGTCATGCACGCCGCCACCTTTTTCCAGAGTGTCCTTACCATACTTGCTGCTCCTTCGCTGCCCATGAGGGGCTTCGTGTAATCAAGTTAAACTGTTCTGAATACTGCGAACTTCACTGAACAAACGGCTTCAGCGCTTGTCGAGTTGCTGATCCGTCTTGATGCGGTCCTTGATGCCAAGATACCCATTGATGTCGGGCTCGCCCTCGCCGTTGAGCGGCACGCCGTTCTCCTGGCACCAGCGCGGATCAAGCCCTTCGCCGTACCGACGGACGATGGTGATCATCTCGTCCAGCAGCCTCATCTGACGCCCGCGCGCCGCACGACGTTCTTCCCAAGTGCCCTGCACCTGGATTTCCTGATAGTCACGCAGCATCTTGCCCAGCGAGGTCTTTGCGCGCTCCAGGCCGTCCGACCAGTTCTTGAAAATTCGCTCCGAGCGAGCGTCAACGGCGCGCCCTGACAGCGTCAGGTCCAATCGATCAAGCAGTTCTTCCTTGGACGCAACAGTGCCCTTGCTGAGCTGAAGCTTCTCGGCCTTTTCAGCGGTGAGCAGCAGCACGTCATTGCCCTGGAAGCGAGCAAGCTGATCAATCGTGTCCCGCTCGGATTCCTCGGTCCCGTCATCGGTCAGAAGCTCCTCGCCCGGGTTGCTCGGATAGCCCTCAAAGAACTGTGGCTTGCCGTCCACGTACCGCACGCTCAGCACATGCTCGATGCGGGCCATCGCGCGGAGAATGTCCTCGGGCACGCAGCCCCAGTTCGCAAAGCCCTGCGCAGTCTGAAGCGCTGCGGCCTTCCACTTCTCAAGCACGCGCTGGCTGCCGCCGCCAAACATCCAGCTCAGATTGCCGATGCCGCCCCACTTGGCGTCGGGCGAGCAGTACCGCTCGCACGACACCATCGGGACAAACGCCGCACCGCCCATAGCCGACTTTAGATAGAACACGACCCTGGGGCGGTTCTCGCCGTAGACAGACGGGATGTGCTTCACGAACACGTCGTTGATCGGCACCGCGCGGAAAATCCCGAACTGTTGCTGAATCTGCTGCGCCTCTTGCTTGATGTCCTCGTTAGCGTCCGGCGAACTCCAATCCGCGTCAACCTCGAAGATCAAAATCTCGGCGCCCTGCGCGTACGCGTCATCCACGGCCTCCTTCATCGGAGTCTGCGTGATCTCAGTGCCAAACTTGCCCGCAAGCCTGACGTAGTAGTACTTGGGGCCGGTCCGCCCGTCATCAACATCTTTGATTGACTTGTTCGCCCCGCTCACGACCAGCGACGCCGGATCGACGCTCTTTGCGTCATCAGCTTTCGCTGCCTCGCCCTTGCCTGTCGCCTTCTTCGCGGCGCGCTTGAGGTCAAGAATCTCGCTCTTGTCGTACTCAGTCTCAAACTCGATCCCGCTGACCTTCGACTTGAACTTCACCTTCTTGTCGTTCTCGCTCACGATCGTCCCCACCAGCGTGTTGCCGTTGCGGAAAATCAGCGTGTCCTGCGCCGCAGCCGCCGAGGCCTTCGCCGCGTCGCCCTTCTTCACGTCCTGCGCGGACGCCGGCAGAACCGCCAGCCCGGCACCGGCAATCAGGCCCACCATCAACATCGCCCGCAGGCCTTTTCCATGCATCCGATTGAGTGTCAGGTTCGCACGCTCGTTCATCGCCGGTCTCCTATGCGCAAACTCAGTCTTTGAATTCACTTGAATATGGCAAGCGTAAGCCCATCGCTCCCGCGCCGCCCGTCCTTGATGACTCAACACAAACCCCCGGCGCGATGCGCCGGCATACCAGTTCTAGACCCGCAACCGCCGCACAAGTTCCCGTGCTTCCTGCAAATCCTTGATTCTCCCCTCAAGCTGCGCGTCGTAGACCGCGTCCAGAATCGTCTTGAACGCTGGTCCCGGACGCAACCCCATCTCCACCAGCACGTCCCCCGTCAAAATTGCCGAAGGTGCAACGCCGACCCCGTCTCCAGACAGTTTTCGGACCTCTTCATCGATTCTCCGGGCAATTGCTGCATCCATGCCTCGAACCAACTCAACCCCGCCAGCGAAACCCGGGCCTGCGATCATCCGCTTCTTCCCGGCGACCGACATCGAAAACCATTCTGCGAACAATCTTGGCGTATCGCGCAGCGTGCTGTTCAGTTCGTCCCGCTCAGCGTTGCTCAGGCAAAGCGACACCCGCACAACTCTCACAATCTCGCTCGCGAATTCGCTGTCCGTCATGAAGCTTGTGTCTAGCAAATCGCACACCCACGCCGAGACGCATACACCAAAGGGCGTCGATGCCGGCAGCTGGCGGACCAGCGGGAACAGATCCGCAGCAGATGGACCTTCGTAGTCAGTAACCTGTCGCAAACCAAGCACCGGATCTTCCAACCCGAGCGCTCGCAACAACCCAACCGCAACTGCACGCGATGGTGGCTCCATCATCCTGCGCACTTCATCGCCGATGCGCTCCCGACTGACGCCGGACAAACTGCCCGCGTGCCGGCGGATCGCGTCCTGCGTTCGTTCCTCAATCGAAAAGCCCAGCTTCGCTGCGAGCCGAACCGCACGCAGCGCCCGTAGGTGATCTTCCGCAAGCCTCGCGTCAGCATCCCCCACCGCCCGCAGCAGTTTTCTGGGCAAGTCTTCAAGGCCGCCGACGTAGTCGATCACCACGCCCCCGGCGTGCGCACACACCGCAGGCACAGCTCCACCCGTCGTCCACCGAGCCGCCGCCGCGGCGACACTGTCCGAAGACATCGGATCAAGATACAGCGCGTTGACCGTGAAGTCGCGCCGGCGCGCGTCTTCCAGCGCCGTGCTGAACTGCACGCTGTCCGGGCGGCGCTTGTCTGAGTACGAACCGTCCGCCCGAAACGTGGCCACCTCAATCACCGCTTCGCCGATCCGCACCAGCATCACGCCAAAGTGCGCCCCCACTTCCGCCGTGCGAGCAAACAGCTTTGCCAAGTCGGACGGGTGAGCGTCGGTCGCGACGTCGTAGTCGCTGGGAGTCAAACCCAGCAACTCATCTCGCACGCACCCACCCGCAAACAGCGCGGCGAACCCAGCCCCGCGAAGCGTGCGCACTATCTCGGTCGCCGCCGCCCGCGATGATGCTGCGTCCGCCTTGTGTGCGCCTTGTCCCATGGTGCAATCCTAGAACGATCTCGGTTTTGGTGGCGTGGGGCGTCTCGTCTGCAGCCGAACCGACGCGCGGCCGACCGGAGACCCACCCCGCTGTCTCACCATCTCGTCATCTCATCCAAAAACAACCGACGGCTCCGTGAAGAGCCGTCGGTGTAAGAACAAGTCTGATCTGTCTATCACACGGGAAGGACGAGTCCTTCCAGCGAATTAGAACACGATCTGCATCTGGGCCTGGAGGGCGACTTCGCCGTCCTCGGTCTGGCCCAAGAAGCCGTTGTTGTAGCTGCCGTTCAGCGGGCTCGGACCACCAACGGTGCTGCCGAAGATGTCCGTGGTGTCGTCGAACGCGTAGCCCAACTGTGCGGTGAACTTCGCGGCGTTGCTCTCCTGCGAGATGTAGTAGTTGATGCCTGCGAAGAGGAAGTTGACGTTGTCAGCCGTGGCGAAGTCGTCATCGAGGAAGAAGCCTTCGTAACGAGCGAAGCCTTCGACCTGGTTGCTGAAGAAGAAGCCACCCTGGAGCATCGCACCGAAGTCGGAACGATCGCCACCGCCACCGGTGTCGGTGTTCGCGCCGTAAACGACGCCGGTGATGTTGTAGCCCGGGCCTTCCCACTGGCCGTCGATCGTGTAGATCAAGACCTGGGTGTCGCTCGTGCCACCGGTTTCGCCGCCGTCTTGGAAGTGCACTGCACCGCCCAAGAGCATGCCGTCGCCGCTGGTGGACTGCCAGCTGGTGTAGTTGTTGAAGCGTTCCCAATCGCTGCCGACAACCAGACCTTCGACGCGAGCGCTGATTGCGTAGTCCGCTTCAGAGATGCTGTCAAAGTTGGTGTTGGCGGTGCCTGCGCCGTCGCTGAACGCGAACATCGCACGCCACATTGCGTCGGTGTAGCCGAACTGGAGGCCCTGGCTATAGCCCTGGCCGAAGAACAGGCTGGTCACCGAGAAGTCGGTGCCGAGGTGATCCTCAGCGCCGATCATGATTTCACGAACGACGGGCAGGTTGAACTGGCCCCACTTGGCCTGCCAACCGTTGCCGAAGTCCCACGTGCCGAAAGCGTCGTCGACTGCGCCGACGCCGTCGCTGCCGCTGAAGGTCATCTGGACCTTATAGCCCAGCTGACGGGTCACGACCGTGCCGCTCGCGCGGAAACGGACGAGGCTGTTTTCGAAGCCGGTGGTCAGGTCATCCTGATCGCCGACAGCGCCGTCATCGCGGCTGTTGATGTTGAAACGGGTCTGGACAGCACCGCCCAGCGTGAGGCGGTTGTCGCCGCTCGCATCAGCAATGTTGAAACCATTGCCGCTGTACGAGCCGCCGCCCTGGTAGCTCACGCGAGCGCCAGCATCTGCGACGAGGTCGTTGTTTCCAGCGAAGGCCGTCGTCACGAAACCAAGCGTCGTGCCCGCGACCACCAAAAGCGTTCTGCTCTGCACCATCGAAAAGACTCCTTCTGAAAGTTCCGGTGGGGAAATGCCTCCGGACATACCAAAGTTCGCACTCACTAGGTTTGCTTCAAGTTACTCTTGATTCAAACCTGGTGGGTACATCCTGGGGGGCACCAGCCCCCCGAAACTCCACAGTTCCAGACGGGAAACGCACCCATCTGCACTCGAAGAAAACGAGAACAAGTTTGTGACAGTTGACAGTATTCAAGCTCAATCAAATTTCAACGAAACCAATACTCTCGACTTCCAACTCTGTTTCACTTCCGCAGCCCCGAGCTGCAATCCCTTTTACGGCAAACGTTGTAGACACGCTGTGATGCCGATTCAAGGATTGAAGTTCCAACCAACCTCACTTCATCATTCGCCAGATTCCCGCATCGTTCCCGCATCATTGTGGCCTTTAAGCCCTTCGTTGCGTGCAAGGATGGCTCAACAAGCACAACCAGGCGGGAGCGATGGTAGCAGTCACTATCAAACTTGCCACTGATTGGCAGTTGCTTGTGCATGATTTCGGCCTGTCCGCATAACTCTGGCACACATTTTCTCGCACGGTTTTGGCGCAAGCAGTGCGCGATGGCATGCGCAACTTGATGCAACACATTGCCAGTCAATGCTTTATGCTCAGTTCACACGCCCCGCCAGTCCTAACCTGACAAGTCAAATCCGCGCGTCCTCTGCACAACCATCGATGCGACAGTGATTTACAATATTCACACTGCCTGAACGAAACATTGACTGCCAGCGTCATACTGTCCTCTCACCATAGAAGTTCAGTCTAAATTGTCGCCGTAACTCTTTGTTTTGCAACAACATAGGTCAGATTGCGAAGCTCGTTCACGCACGCAACACTGATTCAATCGTCAAAGTGCAAAAAACATGAACGCGCTCAAACACATCCTTGTCGTAGAAGATGAGAAAGACCTTGCTGAGTTGCTCTCCATCAATCTCCGCAAGTTTGGCTACGACGTGACGCTCGCGACCACCGGCAGAGCCGCGCTGGACGCGCTGGCGCACCAAGTGCCCGACCTGGTGCTGCTGGACGTCATGCTCCCCGAGTTGTCCGGCACCGAGGTCGCCAGCCGAATCCGCTCCAACCCCGCGATGTCCGACACACCCATCATCATGGTCACCGCGAAGGGCACTGAAGTAGACCAACTCGTCGGCCTGACCGCCGGCGCAGACGATTACATCGTCAAGCCGTTTTCGATGCGAATCCTCCAAGCCCGCATCGAGGCCGTGCTCCGCCGAACGCAGCGTCCGGCTCCAAACGCACAGACCCTGATACTTGGCGGCATCGAAATCGATGTTGCAACGCACGAAGTCACCGTTGACGGCCAACCCATCAAACTCACGCTCACAGAGTTTCGCCTGCTGTGCACGCTGCTGCAATCGCCCAATCGCGTGCTCAATCGATCTGTGCTGATGAGCCGCGCAATGGGGCCCGGGGTGACCGTCACCGAACGCACCATCGACGTGCACATCACCGCCATCCGCAAGAAACTGGGCGACAAGGCCAACATGATCCGCACCATCCGCGGCGTCGGCTATCGCGCCACGGCGGACGTGGACCACAGCGAGGATGTTGAAGCGTCCACGGCGAACTAAGTTCGCGACGCGCGTGGCCTGGAAGGCCTTGCCACGCATACAACCCCCCATGCGCCGCTCCATCACCAAGCACGATCTCCTGTGCATCGTGCTGATCTGGGCACCTTTGCTGCTCGGCGCTCTCGCCGCCGCGATCGGCGCAACACCCTCGCAGTACCTCAGCGTTGCCGGCATCGCAGCCACGATCGCGTGCTGGATCTACTTTGCGCATGTTGCAAGACCCCGCGAGGAGTGGCTGTCCCGCATGAGCGCTGTCACGGGATCGCTGTGGGCCGCGCTTGATCAAGCCGATCAACCCATGCAACGCAAGAACGAGCGCGATCCGATCGAACTCACCCAGTCGCTCCAGCAAGCCGCGGCGTCGATCTCCGCACAGGCCGCGACCGCGACCGCAGCCACCGCGAATCTTCGGTCCGTCTTTGACGCCGCCAACACCGTGAGCATCGCGACCGACGACTCGGGCAGTGTGGTTCTCGCCAACGAAGCCGCGAAGGAGTTTTTCGAGCGAACCTCCTTCAAGCATCTCTCGATCGAAAACCTCTTCACGCGCGCCGACGTGCTTGACCAGCACGCGCAGGCCCTTCGCGGGAAGAGCATCGTCTCGCAGGCGCGATTCGCCACGCAGGACGGCCCTCGCATCTATCAAGTCCTGACCGCCCCGCTGCCGCTCGTGCTCGTGACCGATTCGCTCGTGAAGCGATCCGCCTCCGGCGCGATCGTCACGCTGCGCGACGTCACCGAACTGGCTCTGGCAGTACAACTCAAGACGGATTTCGTCGCCAATGCGAGCCACGAACTTCGCACGCCTCTTTCCAGCATCCGCGGCGCGATAGAAACACTCACTGACGGCGGCTGGGAAGAAACAAGCCTGCGCGCACGTTTGTCCGCGATGATCTCCAACAATGTCGAACGCCTCGAGGAACTCGTGCGAGACCTGCTTGACCTCTCGCGCCTCGAATCCCCCGATGCGCCGGTCAGCCGAGAGTCGCTCTCGCTCATGACGCTCGCCGAGTCCATCCGCGACACGTTTCACGATGTTTGCACGCGCCGAAAACTCACGATCGACGTGCAGGTGGCGCCTCTTGCAAACTCTATTACCAGCGATCGCAAACTCCTCACACTGATCCTCCGCAACCTCATCGAGAACGCGACCAAGTTCGCGTACGAGGGCACCACGATCCGCGTCGTCGCGACTCGACAGGATGATGACATACGAATCGAAGTGATTGATCGAGGGGTCGGCATCCCCCTCGCGCAGCAGGCACGCATCTTTGAACGCTTCTATCAAGTCGAAGCAAGCAGAACTGGCGTTGCACCATCGAGCACTAATCGCGGCACGGGTCTTGGACTCTCGATCGTGAAGCACGCCGTGAAGACGCTCGGAGGGACGATCAACGTCGAGAGTGTTTGGGGGGAGGGGACGACGATGAAGGTGGAGATACCTTCAAGTTAGGCAGGTGGCCCCGCTCCGTGCGATCAATCTGGTCGGCTTTGCGAGCAGATTGATGCGATCTGTCCGTGACGTCAATTACTTCCTCAAAGACTTTGTTCACACATTCTGCGAATCGCATCCATCCACTGCAAAGCCAGCGGACTGATGCAACTCTTGAGGCAACCAGCCACTCAACTGACAGGAAGTGCGCGTTACTTTGCGCAGCATCGAACGCTAACACAACAAACACACATTCTTCAAGATGTGCATTTTCGCCTGTGATTTCAGCGTGACATCGCGGCGTTTGCCCCGACACGTTGTGTTAAGACGCGGCTGAGGGCTTGCAGGTTTGATGCGATTCGGCTACAAACAACGCACTCGATGTTGAGTTTCTCAACGCGAGAACTTGTTGCGTTATTTTGTGGGTTGATTGATTGAGTTTGGATCCCAAAGAGGTCCGCAGTCGCGGTCGTGCTGTCAGTACGCGCTGCACGCTGAAAGGAATCGAGATGCATCGCACTCCCCGGTTTGAAGTTCGCCCGAACGTGGCATCAGCAGGACGCGGTTTCACGCTCATTGAACTGCTCGTGGTCATCGCGATCATCGCGCTGCTCATCGGCATTCTGCTGCCCAGCCTCGGCAGCGCCCGCGAGGGCAGCCGGCAGGTCAAGTGCGCAGCGTCGATGCGCAGTGTGGCGCAGTCGGTGACGATGTATACCAGTGCGTACAAGTTCTTCCCCGCGGCGTACGTGTACGCGCATGAGCCCACGGGCTATGCGTGGAAGCTTGACGAACAGGTCGGCACGAACCCAGCGAACGGCTACATTCACTGGTCGTACCTGCTGTATGACGAAGGCAACGTGCCGGATGACGCGTTCCGCTGCCAGGCGACAAGCCGTGGCGGCGCGCCGCGCACGAACCCCGGCACAAACGGGGACTTCATGGAGTCGGGTCAAGCGCTGTACACGTCGACCAACGTGGAAGACAGACAGGTCACTCGCCTCGCGTTCACCGGCAACGACGCGATCTTCCCTCGCAACAAGTTCTTCCTAGGCGATGGCTCAGCCCGCAAGTATCGCTTTGTGGATCCCGCCGCGGTTGACGGCTCGCTCAAGGGCGGTTCGGGCACAATTCTGCTCACTGAGTTTGCAACCAACGGCACATGGTCCACCGTTGGGCTCAACGGCGACGACTCGGACTTTGATCCGAGCCAGCAGCTCAACAACTGGATTTCAAAGGCGCACCGTTCGATCAACGTGTTCACTTCGGTTTCGGGCGGCTCGTCCGCTCGCCCCGACGCTGAGCCCGACACCTTCGCAAGCAACAACGCGTGGCGCTACCTGAACCTCACGGGCACGGGCGCGGGCGCAACGGCGGACGAAGAACTCTGGAAGCAGAACAATGGCGGCAAGTTCCGCAAGAACGCGCCGGGCGGGATCATCGGCAATCCGTTAACAGGCGCGGCGGCGGTTGGGCGCCACCACCCGGGCGGGGACGAGTACGGCGGCTCTGCGAACTTTGCGTATGTTGACGGACACGTTGAAAACAAAGCCGTCGCACAAACCCTCAAGAAGTTTGAGTGGGGCGACAGATTCTTCAGCATGACCGGACGCAACAACAAAGTCACGATACCACGGTAAGACAACGCAACGCACACAAGGCCAGTGAAAACTGGCCTTGTGTGTTTCTAGGGCAAGTGGATTTCTTCACACACGCTGCGCGCAAGTTTCGCGCAACCTGAGTGACGACCCACATTCACTTGTTCACCTGAGTTCACACGACGAGAAGCCGCTGGCATGGAGCACTGTGCCCCGTGCAGCGGCAGTGAGATTGTTTGTTTGAGAAGAGTGAGAATCATCATGCACAAGAAGAACATCGCTTTGATCCTGACCGCGGCGTGCGGTTGTGCCGCGACGGTGACGCAGGTTGCCAACGCGCAGCCCTATGTCGTCAACGTCTTTGGCGCAACCCTGCTCCAGAACGTCATGTCCGCCCGCCAGCTTGGCAACGATTACATTGACATCGATATGGACGGCGTCCACACCCGCAACATCGTTGCGATCCCCGACAACCAGTTCATCAACCTGCCTGATGATCCGGGTCCGGGCGCACCCTACCTCCCGGTCGCAACCCCAACCTCCAACCGCATCGTTCTTCAGTATCGCGCCATCGGCTCGGTCAATGGTCTCGAAAGCCTCGTGTACTGGGGCGGGCGCGGCGACGGCAACGTCGTTGTGACTCCCTTCGGCGCAGTCACGTTCAACGACTACGCCACCGGCACGCCCCGCACGGACATCACCAACACCTACATGAACCAACTCGCCTCGCCCACCTCGATCAACGGCGAATTCATGATCGGCGCGCTCTCGGGTTTCAGCAACACCGTCACTTGGGCCGTCACAGACGCCAACCCAGCCGCAGTTCCTTTCCGCAGCACGACGGACGGCTCCTACCTCGCAACGGCTTGGCAGGGCGCTGGTGTCCCCAGCGGCGGCGGCGTGCAGAACAACATCGCGCCCATCGACGTTGACAGCCTCTGGGGCGTCACGCAGCCCGGCACGGCTGCCCCGCTCGCGCAGCCCGCGACGTCCGGTTACGGCACCAACAGCCGCGTCTCCACCGATGCCGCGGGCAACGACATCGTCGGCAGCAACCGTCTGGTTGACCTCCAGTTCGGCCTCAAGATTTACGGCAGTGGCCCGAGCATTGATCAGCCCAGCGAAGCCGATAATCGCACGATCTTTGACACGCAGATCGCGTGGGCTCCCATCGTCCCCCTCGTCAACTACGGCGTGGGTCTCTCGCAGATGACCTACACCGACATGCAGCACCTCGTGCTTACGGGTCGTCGCGAGAACGGCGAGAACATTCACATGGTGACGCGTGAAATCGGTTCGGGCACGCACAACGGGTTCATGAACTCCTTCGGCGTTGACCCTTCCTGGGGTCTGGGCGAGAACATCGGCCCGATCGGCAACGGCACGGGCAGCGGCGCGAGCGGCACCAACGCCAACCGCAGCGGCGCGAACTTCATCCCGGGCAACAAGCTGGGCACGAGCCAGGTCCGCGACACGATGCGCCTTGGCAGCCGCCTCACCATCGGCTACGTCGGCGGCGATAGCTGGGACACCAACGCGCGCCTCGCGTGCGACATTCTCGCGCTGGGCAACAACCTGGGCGGGCGCACGCCTGACTTCGTTCGTCCGACCACCGACCGCATCCTCGACAACGGCCTGCGTGGGCAGACGGACATCGGCGGCGCTGGCAACCTGACGATCGACGGCTGGCGCGTCGGCGGCAAGGCCGTCGTCAGCACCATCGGCAACCCGCTCATGGCTCCGGCCAATCGCGGCGGCTTCGGCTGGCCTCAGTACGTCCGCGGCATCGGCGAAACCACCGTGCTCGCCGACGACTTCAACCCGGGCTTCGCGGCCAACACCGCGATGGACAACGTTGAAGCCGCGGCGATCGTCAACAACCTCAAGCGCTCGATCGACGCCTTCAACGGCACCGGCGGCGTCCCCGAGACCGACTTCACCCCGGGTCAGTTCGTTGCGACCAAGCTGATCGCGATCAGCTCTTGCGACTACCTGCCCCAGGCCAACGGCGTCACTTATCCCGCCAACCCCGACTTCGTCAATGCGATCCAGACGAACACGCGCTCGCTGGGCACGCTGGTGTACAACCAGCTCGCAGCGAACTACGCAACCTTCGGCGTCGGGCCGCGCGGCCTCAACGGCACCAACCCCACCCGCATCACACTCACCGTCGGCACCTACAGCGACGGCAACACCGTTGACTTCCGCAGCCAGGGCGGCGCGACGCTCTCAGCCAACGCCGCGACGCTCACCCGCAACCGCATCGTCGGTGACTTCAACGGCGACGGCCTCCGCAACCTCGATGACGCCGCGCAGATGGTTGCCGCATGGCAGCAGCGCAACGGCGGCGCAGTGTGGGTCGCGCCCGCAGGCTCCGGTGCAATCGCCGGCGCATCCGCAGGCGACGCCTGCATCGAACTGCTGGGCGACTTCAACGCCGACGGCAACTTTGGTCGCACCGCTGGCGCGTTCCCAAGCGGCACCGCCGACACTAGTGACGTTCGCTACTGGGCTGATGGCCTCGCCGTTGATCCGGTGACGGGCAAGGTCGATCGCAAGCAGGGCTTCACCGCCGTTGACCTTGCGTTCGGCGGTAACTTCTTCGGCACCACCAAGGCCTTCGGCGCCTACGCCAACGGCGACTCACGCGGCGACATCTTCCGCACCGGCGGCAAGACCACCCGTGGCTATCGCCCCATCGGCAACGATGGCGTGATCAACTCGTTCGACGTTGACTACGTCTCGATGCAGCTCAACCGCAGCCCCGACCGCAACGTCAACTGGGCCAGCGACACCTCAGAGGCGGCCGTCACGGACCTCTCCGCTGACATCAACGGCGACCTCGTCATCAACTGTGCTGACGTCGTCGAACTCGTGACCGGCATCCTGGGCACGCAGATCACCGACCTCAACCTCAGCGGCACCACCGACGCGGCGGACCTCGCACTCGCGGCGACCGACGTCCCCAGCGGCGCCGTCTGGAGCCAGGGTGACGTGAACTGCGACGGCGCAGTGAACCAAGCTGACCGTGATCTCATCTCGGGGGGCGGCGGGCCGGTGTGCGACTCGATTGACTTCAACAATGACACCAGCCTGTTTGACCCGCAGGACATCGACGCCTTCCTGAGCGTCTACGCCGAAGGCCCGTGCATCCCGGACACGGCAACCTGCAACGATATTGACTTCAACAACGACACCAGCATCTTTGATCCCTGCGACATTGACAGCTTCCTGGTGCAGTTCAGCGAAGGACCGTGCACGCTGTGCGGGCAGTAAAGCGCATGGCTGACAACTGAAAGCTGAACGCTGAAATAAAACAAGGGTCGGATGTCAATGGTGACATCCGACCCTTTTCATTTCAGTTTTCAGTTGTCTGCTTTTCGCTCGCGTCCTCAAGCCGCCAGCTTCATGCCGCTGCCTGACGTTGTGACGCTCTCAATCCCACCAATCCCTGGCCCGCGACCAAAGTTGATCGTCAAGATTTCCGAGACCGGCCCCGCGCTGTCGGCGCGCTGCCCCTGCACGGTGTACTGCACGCTATCCGGCCCGGCAACGAACGCGCTGTCGGTGTATTCCTTGCTGCCGGTCACGCCAATAAACTCGAATGCGGCGGTTGGGCTGGTTCGGCGGCGGATGATGTAGCTCGTGCCCGATGTCCCGGCGGGGTTTGCGGCCTTCCACTTGAGCGTGATGTAGCCGGACGTGGGTGTGAGTTCCACCGTCATGTCGCTGGGCTGGGCGGGAGGCGGCGCCGGAGCCGGAATCGAAGGCGGCGGAATCTGTGCGCGGTTGTACACCACCAGCGGGTCGGGTGCGTTGACGGCAAAGCCCTTGATGACGCGGATCAAGTCCGCCGCCTCACGCCGCGCATCGCCGATAGCCTCGCGCGATTCGTTGGTCGCAACCCGCAGCGCTTCTTCCGCCGCAAGGCGGTTGTTGTACTTGGTGCGTGCAGCAGTCGCGAGCGTGCTGAACGCCCCCGCCTGCTGCGTGGTCAGACCGATGTTGATTGCCTCTTCGACCCAGACCGGCGCGTGCAGGTCGAGCCAGTCCAGAAGATCTTGCGTACGAGTGGGAACGATGGGCATGTGAGCCTCCATTGCAGCCCCGAGCAAGGACTCACACATCCCGAGTCAAGCGGAAGGGGCATCTGTGTTGTTGCGTGCTCGGGGTGCGCCACACGGCACAACCGTTACACACGTTGCAGACATCTCCATCGCTCCCCGAGCAATGGCACTTGAGCGGCGTGTGTTCATTCGTGAATAAAAAGTTTCACCGCAGAGGTCGCGGAGAGCGCGGAGAGAAGAAGAGAGAGGGTGTTGAGAGGGCGACCACTGTGAACTTCCAGCCCCAACACCCACGCCCCCAACCAACCTCTTCTCCCCTCCGCGCTCTCCGCGACCTCCGCGGTGAACAATGCCTTCCATCGCGCAAGAGATGCCCGGCCACGACGCACCCCCCGAGCCAGGAAGAAGACCCAGATTGTGCAAGAAGAAAAAAAGCTGGCGAGCAGTACACCAGTGGATGAACCAAAGGGACCGACTCGCCAGCGCTCGGGGGGCAGATTGTCTGGTAAAATATACACACTCTTGGCGGCCACCGCAACCCCAAAACCCGGTTTTTGTGCCACCATGCCACACTTTTCGTCACTTTCTTGCGCCCCCCAAGCCTTGATGAGCGCCTCAGCATGGACGCGATGACGCTCCGCGTGGACGCGATTTGGCTCAGCATGGCTCGGGGGGCGCTCAGCGTGGACGCGATGGCGCTCAGCATGGCTCGGGGGACGCTCAGCATGGACGCGACCGCGCATCACATGGACGCTGGCACGCTCCGCGTGGCTCGGGCGGCGCTCGGCATGGCTTGCGGGATGGGGACGGGCCTTGCTTGAGTTTGGATGATGATCGGGTAGTTGTTGTGCATCGCAAAGCGGGGTAAGCAGGCCAAGGGCAGCGTGACTAAGGGCACACCGGCACAACGGTCGAAGGTGGTTGCATGGGGCCACCTGCCGACTAACTATGGCACAACGCCCTCCGATCTCTCGGAGGGCGTTGGTCGGGTAAGTGTGCAAGATGCAATCGCACCAATAAACGCCTTGTCAGGCTCAGCGCCTGCGCCGACGGAGCGCAGCCGCGCCGCCAAGTCCAAGCAGCGCAGCGCTTCCCGGCGCGGGAACAACCTCGAATGAAATGCGGTACACCTCGTCGTTCGCGCCAATCTGGCGACTGAACGTGTACCCGGCGCTCGTCGTCAAACCGTTAAAAGCATCAAGGCGGTCAAAGTTGAAGTTCACGACGCCGCCCTCGTCCATGCGGTTGTCATTCACGCCGCCCATCACGAACGCGGCGTTGGCCGGGTTGGTGACTTCGGTGCCAGCATCCCAGATGTCGCGCCCAAACTGCGAGATCGCCGTGATGTTGAGGTTGCCCATCATGTCGAAGAGCATGTACTGCATCGGGTTGTCGTTCCCGATGAAGTGATCGTTGCTGGGCACGACCATCGACGCGAAAGTGAAGAAACGGTTGACGGACGGATCAACGGTGAACACCGTCGAAGCCATGCCACCCGGGAGCAGCGGACCTGGCGGCATGGGCACGACGGTGCCCAACACCGCGTTTGGCTCAGTCGCGGCAAACGCCGGGAACCACGTTGAACCGCTCCCGCCCTCGGCGATGGTCGTTATCGGCGCGGCTGCAACCGAGGGCTGACCAAATAGGAACGCGGTCTGGTTATTGTTGAACGCGTCGAACGTGCCGTTGCCAAAGCCCACCCGCAGCGGCGCGAACGAAATGCTGTTGGCGGGGGCAAGGTTTTGAACATTGACACGCACCTGCACGGACTGCGCCGACGTGACGCCGGCGATGCTCGCAATCGCGAGCGCTGAAACAACGAAAGATAACTTCCTCTGCATGACAAAACTCCTTGGGTCAAGAGGGGTGGAGCATCAGATCGCGCAGCGACCGCCGCCTCCGAACGTTCGGAGGTGTGACACACAGTTTGTTGCCGATGCAAAGCAGGGCTCATCAAACCGCGGCTCGATGCCCATCGCTCTCTCGCTGAATGAGTCGCTCCCGCAGCGGGAGCCTTGCATGAAACGCGGGATTTATTTTGAGTCACCCAAGGCGCAGCGCAGGATGCGTTCACGAACTTCCGAGGGCATCGGGGTCGCTGCGCCGGAGTCGGTTTCCCGCCCCAGGGTCCTTGTCATCTCGCGCAGCTGCCGAATCTGCGCTCGATAGCGCCTGCACCCGGTGCAATACAGCACATGCAAACGCAGACCTGCGGCAATGCCCGGGCGAAGGTCCGCGTCCAATTGCTTGCTGAGCAGCGGCGCATGTTCCCGGCACGGGGCACGCAGCACGCGGAGAACATCACGTAAGTATCCGATCATCGCGAGCCCTCCTTTCCTGTACCTATGCGCTGCTCAACACACCGTCGCAGCGCCGACCTCGCGCGATGCATCCGCGACCACAGATTCGTCGGAGTTATGCCCATCGCCTTGCACACTTCGCTCGCAGGAAGCCCCAGCAAGTCGCGCAGCCACACCGCTTCGCCAAGCGATGGAGGCAACAAGTTCAAGCATCGCCGCAGCGCAGCGAGCGTCTCGGCATGTTCCGAACTCTTGCCGCCGCTGCCACCTGCCAGGCCCAATTTTCCCGGACACTCCGCCCATCTTCCCGCATCGTCGAAGTCGCCCGCCGAGTCCCCATGCGACTTTCCCGCAGAAGCCTCATCAATCCCACCCGCGTTTGTCGCTCGTCTCCTCACTGCCCGAAAGTGGTCTGCGATTTTGTGGGCTGCGATTCCCAGCAGCCACGTTCGTTCCGTCGAGTCGCCCGAGAACGACGACCAGCCCTGCAGCGCCGCGAGCACAGTCTCTTGCACGACTTCTTCAGCGACATCCGGTGTACGCACGCGCCCCAAGACGAACCGCCACAGCACGTCGCCATGCTCGTCGAGCCAGCGCCCGATGGGCGCTTCGGGTGTCTTTGGTTCACTCGAATCGCCAAGACCGTCTCGCTCGTTCGCTGCTGACCCAGATTGAATCTGTTCGTCAATCACAGCCAAACGATAGGAATCCCGGGCGGTACAACCTGCCTCGAACTCAACATTCAACAAAGCAAAGTGCGACAACAAAACGCAAGGTGAATGCAGATGGAGAATCCAGTCCACGACCAGACGCTGACTATCCGTCGTGCACTCCTCGACTTGCTCAGTCTACTTCTGCTCTTCCTCATCCTCACCCCGCATGTCGTTCCAGTCCCACCCCGCGATGTCCTGGTCCAGGCCCCAGGACTCGGTGCCGTGGCGGCGTTTCTCGAAGGCGTCGGCGAGGTCCTGGTCGTTCTCGATGCCGGTTTCGTAGGCGGTTTTCTGGTTGTCGTCCAGGACGTCGAGGGCGTCCTTCACGAGTTGCTTCCTGATCTTGGCTTCCTTCTTCATGCGTTCCTGCGCGTGCTCGTCCTGCATGTAGGCCCAGGGGTTCTCGGCGTCTTCTTCCTTGCCTGAGAGTTTGCGTTCATCCTGCTTGCGGAGGCTTTCGGACGCGAGGCGCAGCAGTTCGTCGTCGGCGTTCTTCATCAGCTTGGTGATGTCTTCTTTCTGATCCTTGCTCAAGGACTTGAGTTTCATGATGCCCTTGATCTGCGGCAGGCGCTTGGAGGGCGTCCACTGCCACTTGAACTCGGCGCGGAGGCGCTGGCGCATGAAGCGGTCCTTCGCGTCGCCGGTGAGGGCGTTGTCGACCTGATGGGCGTACTTGATGTGCGTCTCGCCCATGCGCTTGATGGTGTCGTTGATGGTCTTGATGTCGCCCTCGCTGGGCTTCTCGCTGTCGTGGCTGAAGCCCATGTGCTGCTGGCCGCTGAGCATGGTTTTCGCCGCGCCGCGATAGTCCTTGATGAGCGCATCCATGACGGTCACATACTGGTCGATGATGGTCGCGATGCTGTCCATGTCGCTCTTGGAGAGTTTGCTGGAGCGGATGGTGGCGACCAGGTCGGGGACTTCCGAGTCCATGCCGGCGTACGCGTATGAGAACCCCATGCCGTCCCCGCCGCTCTGATTGAGGTGCCGCATCTGCTGACGCACGTTCTGCACGCTGCGGAGCAGGAGGCGGCGGCGGGAACGCTCAAACTTGCTCCAGCCCTCGTCGGCCTGCGCGGGCTCGAGCAGTGTCTTGAGGTCGTTCATCACACTCTTCTCGACCTCGACGATTTCTTCCTTCTGCTTTTTCTGCTTGTCGACCCATTCCTTCATCTTCGCTTCCTGGTCCTCGCCATCGCCCCAGTCCCAGTCGTCGTTGCCGCGATAGGTCTTGAGGGCCATGGTTCGGGCACGGGCCATGCCTCCCCGCATGAGTTCGAGCGCCGCGTCCTGCTGGTCCTGCGAGAGTTTCGCGGCGTCGGTGAGGTTTTCGAGGTCTTCGATGGTGAAGAGGGCGCTGCCCAGCCAGACTTGGTCGGAGATGGTTTCCTGCGCGTGCAGGGCGGGGGCGAAACCGGTGATGCAGACGATCGCCGCGGTCAGGTGAAAGTTGCTGTGATTGAACATGGTGGACCTCCGATGTGGACTAAAAATGGAAAGTACCAGGGAAGGCGTATAGGTCGCACAAGACCTATTGCCTTTGTTCTATTGATCCGGCCTTCTGTCCCGCTCCGCGTCTTCGTCGCTGTTGTCTTCGTCGAGGTCAACACCGTCCTTGTACGCCTCCATCTGCGCGGGCGTGAGGACGTTCTGCACGTCGCGGATGACGGCTCGCTCGATGTCCTTGACCTTGGCCCAGTAGTCACCCAGCCCAGCGTCGGGCGGCGTGGGCTGATTGCGAAGATCGGCAACGACGTGCTGTTCCCAACTCTTGACGTGGTTCCAGTTGATGCTCATCTTCTTCGCGTCGGCCTCTTGAATGATGTGCTTGATCGTGTCTTTCTGATCTTGCGTGAGGCTTGCGATGCGGCTCAATTCCTTTACGATCTGGATGCGACCGGTTGAAGTTCCTACGCCGCCATGACAGACATCAAAGTACCGCCTCGAGAACTTCTCGCGGGGTGTTTCGGGAAGGAGGTCGGCCCAGCGTTTCGCGGTGCTCGCCTGCAACTCACAAATCTTCGCGGCGATGTTGCGGATGTTCTGGTCCGCGTTGGGATCATCCTTCTCACCATCGTGCTTGCGCGAGAACCAGTTGCGGCCGATGTCCTTTGCGATGGAGCGGCGCTGCTGGATAAGCAGGTCAAGGTCCTTCTCGTAGCGATCCACTTCGTCGCTGAGCTGCGTGAGCGTTGCGCCGTCGCTGGTCGCGCGACGGAGGAACGACACCAGATCAACTTTCTGCAGGTCCATCGTGCGCCGGATGAGCAGTCGGCGACGCATGCGCTCAAACTTCAGCCAGCCCTCGTCCTGATCGGGCGTCAAGATGCCCTTCACGTCCTGCATGAACGACTTCTCGATTGCCGCGAGGTCTTCGAGATATTGCTTTGACGCTTCTCGGCGCAGTTTGTCCTGCTCGGCCTCGTTCTCGATCAAGTCCGCGGCACGCGACGCACGCTGTTCCTTGCGGCGAGCCTGCTCCAAGCCCGACTTTGCGCCCGAGAAGAGCAACTGGGCGGATTCAAACTGATCATTCGACAAGTGCGTGGCATCGTGCAGGTACTCGATGTCGTCGATCGTGATAAGCGTCGACGCATTCAGGTCCATCAATTCGCGCGCGATGAGTTCTTGCGCGCGAGCAACAGTGGCACAGCAAAGTGCCGTGACAAGAGTGATGAAAGTGAGCACACGCAAATGCTTGCGCGTCGTTCCTTTCGCTGGGGTGGTCTGTGACCTGTCCATCGTGAACTCCCCGTTGCCGCGGCAACGTGCCAAGGAAGGTATTCAAGGATGACTGCTGGGGAGGTATACGCCTGTCGCATTCTTGCGTTCAGCGAACTTCGAGTTCCGACATTGGCTCCAGGCTCCAAGCTGAGCCAATTGTTCGCATCAGGTCAGGCATCGTGGGACACGCCCGGGCGGCGCTGCGCGACGTGCCATAGGACGCCAGATGGATCGACGACGTACGCAATCCGTAAGCCCCAGGGCTGCACCTTTGGCGAGCGCGGTTCGGGCACGCCGAACTCCTGCCCGAGCTGCAGAGACCGAATGCGTGCCCACCAAGCATCGAGGTCATCGACCATGAGTTGCATCATGAAGTTGTCGGCATCGTCACAGTGCGACAGCAGAAAACTGCTCGGGCCCATGCGGAAGATGGCAACGTCGTCGACATCGAGCACGGCTTCAAAGCCCAGCTTGCGGTAGAACCGCTTGGACACTTCCAAGTCCTTCGCGGGCACAAAGGGGCGGGCGACTTCGGTTCCGGAAGGAATGGACATTATTTGCTCCATTTTTGTGCTTCTTTCAGACAGACGAGCGGGGTCGTCACCGTATGGCCTGCGTTCACAACGACAGCATAGAAAAACCGCCCGGAGAACGGGCGGTTCGCAGTCCATCTGGTTGTGCTGCGCATTCCGCGAACTAATAGTTGCGCACGCTCACCATTTCGAGCTCGACCGTCAACGCGACGCCCGTGGGGTACTTGAGAGCACCGGCGGGGATGCGTGGATCGCTCTGGTTCATGGATGCGGGGATGCTGATCACGCGCTTGCCGCCGGCTTTCATGTTGTGCATTGCCATCGACAGCGTGCCGAACTCACCGGGGAACCAGATGTACGGGCTCTTTGCGTCGGCGTTGAAGACCACCTCGCCCTTTTCGTCCTTGATGGTGCAGATCGTACACGCGAAGAACTGCTGCCCGGCCGCTTCACCAAGCTCGCCAACCTTGACTTCTTCGACGTTGGCAACGTCCAAGACTTCCATGATGAACACAACATCTGAATTGGCCGGGATTGCATCGCCCATGGGCTTGTCGCCCCATGCCATCGCGGCGGGGATGGTGAGCTTGCGGATGCCGCCGATCTTCATGCCGGGGATGCCCGACTGCCAGCCCTTGATGAGCATGGTGAGGGGCATGGTTGCCGGCTGGCTGCGCTCGTAGGTTGAGTCAAACTTGGTGCCGTTGCTGACGAGCGTGCCATGATAGTGAACTGTCACGACCGCGCCGGCCTTCACCTCGGTGCCTTCGCCCACCTTCATGTCCTCGGCGATCACGCCACCTTCGAGCTCGGTCTTGGCGACGATCGGGAGGTTGGGCACAGGCATGCCGGTCGGGGCTGCGGGAGTGGTTTGTGTGATTGTGTAATCACCGCCAGAAGACGCGGTGCCCGGCTGGGTGGATGCTGGTTGCTCGGCGGGCTTGGTTTCTGGCTTGGAGTCCTGAGCGAGC
>CAZEZV010000014.1:0-28015 GCA_964516725.1 uncultured Phycisphaeraceae bacterium | reverse complement strand
GCAGGCGCGGCGTTGCTCACGGTGTGTGGTTGCTTTGGGATGCTGGGGGCGTGTGAGCGGGTGGCGGAGAGGGCAGGCGGTTTGGTACAGTGGCTGGCGCGGGCGTCGATGACGGTGTACATGACGCACTTGATTCCAGTGGGGATCAGCTGTGTGTTGTGGTATAAGGTGGATGCGCCGGTGGTGGTGAAGATCGGGAGTGGGTTAGTGGCGGGGATTGGTGTGCCGCTGGCGGGGCGGTGGGTCGTGATGTGGGTTTGGAAGAGGGTGAAGGCAAGAGGCACGTAGCGGCATCAAGGCATCAAGGGCGCGAAAAAGCCCGAGATGATTGGCGAGGAATGCAGAAGTGGAGCGAGCGCGGAATTGGTACGATGAAGGAAGGGGCGTGCCAGAGGCCCCCGCCCCCCGCCCCCCGCCCACCCCACTCCCCCGAACAGCAATGAGCAATGTGGAGCATAACCCTGGAGACGACTCACGCGACGAGGCGTTGGAGGCGGCGTTGATGTACGACCGCGCGCGGAGTCCGTATACGACCAAAGAAAAGATCGGGCGGGTGTTGTGGAATTACTGCGGGCAGATATTGTTTCGGTTCACGTTTCACAACTGGTATGGCATCCGCAACGCGCTTCTGAGGGCGTTTGGCGCGAAGGTCGGGTCGCCCGTTCGTATTCGCGCGTCGGTGTTGATCGAGCAGCCGTGGAACCTCACGATCGGCGACAACTCAAGCATCGGGGATCGCGCGATTGTGTATTGCCTGGGGAAAGTCACGATCGGCAAGCATGTGTCGGTCTCGCAGGGGGCGCACTTGTGCGCGGGCACGCATGATTACCGTCAGGCGGATATGCCGCTCTTGAGGCCGCCCATCGTCATCGAGGACATGGCGTGGGTCGCCGCGGACGCGTTCGTTGGGCCTGGGGTGACGGTGGGCGAGGGGGCGGTGCTGGGGGCTCGCGCGGCGGCGATGAAGAGCCTGGAGGCGTGGGCGATTTACTCGGGGAATCCGGCGCAGAAGGTGAGAGAGAGAAAAAAACTATCGAGGGCATAGACGCACACGAGGGGAACAGTGTGAAATACCGGAGCGCCGAGCGAGCGCATTGCGGTGCCGCGGTTCTAAGATGGGCACCATGTCGAGCAACCCGGCGTCAGCGCCGGAATCTGACAAGCCGATTCGCGTTGTGATCCAGCAGCCCAACCTGGCGCGGTATCGCCTGCCTGTGTATCAGGAGTTGTCGAGGCGGCCGGGGCTGGATGTGCATCTGCTTTACGGCAACGACTCGGATGTGCCAAGTGTTGAACCAACGGGGATCAAGGCAACGATGGTGCCGATGACGATGTTCCGTGTGCTGGGGAGCGAGGCGCGTTGGCACAAGGCGCAGACGAAGTGGAGTGACCGCAAGCACGCGGATGTCATTGTGTTGTCGTGGAGTACGCGGTACATGAGCTTGGTGCCAGGGCTGCTCAGGGCGCGGCGGAAGGGCGTGGGGACGGTTTTGTGGGGGCACGGGTATTCCAAGCGGGAAACAGCGGTGAGCAGCAGAGCGCGGAGCGGCGTGGCGGGGCTGGCGGATGCGCTGCTCTTTTATAATCGCGGCACTGCGAGGCAGTATGTCGAGGCGGGGCATGCAAATCCGCTGCGCGTCTTTGTGGCGTTTAACACGCTTGATCAAACAGAAATTCAGGCGGCGAAGAACAACTGGCTGAGCGACGCGGCGCGGCTTGAGGAGTTCCGGGCCACGCAAGGGCTAACGGGGAAGCAGTCGCTGCTGTTTGTGTCGCGCTTTGATCCGCGCAATCGGCTGGACCTGATGATTCGCGCGCTGGGGAAGCTGCGAGACTCGCAGCCCAACCTGGTGGCGAACATCATCGGCAAGGGTGAGGCGGAGGCGGACTTGCGGGCCCTCACAAAGGAGCTTGGCCTTGAGGATCGCGTGTTCTTCCGCGGCGCGATTTACGGCGAGCAGCAATTGGCCCCATGGTTCCTAACTGCGACGGCGTTTGTCTATCCCGCGAACATCGGGCTGAGCGTGATCCACGCTTTCGGGTATGGCCTGCCTGTGGTGACAGCCAACGAGCCCAACGCGCAGAATCCGGAATTTGAGTCGCTGGTCGACGGGTACAACGGGTGCTTGTATGAGCCCGATGACGTCGATGCGTTAGCGCAGACCGTCACGAGATTGTGCAACGATCGAGCGTGGCGCGACGAATTGGGGCGGAACGCACACAGAACAATATCCGAACAACACTCGCTGAAGCGGATGGTTGACGGCATGGAGCAGGCGATCAGATACGCCGCACATTGTGCCAAACGGGCAAAGTCCTAAGAAACCAGCGCTTCAACTACGGGATTGCAAATAATTTCTGCCATTTTCCTTGCCGAATCTCCAGCGTGGTGCATGTTATAGCGTTGGGCACACTCTCTCCGTGCCCTCCACAGTGTTTTACAACTGACGTGGAGTCAACGCATGTCCAGCCTGCCTGCCAACCTGTTCAACAAAGTGGATGACCTCAAGGGCCGCAACGAGCAAAAGTCGAACTTTATCGCTGAGCTGAAGCTGCTCGCGGCGAGCATTCGCGCGGCGTGGCAGCCTAGGGGCGAGCAGGAGCCGGTTGACAGCTTTATGCGGTATTGAAGAGTAAATGAGGTGTGTGTGACGCCGTCTCTTGAGGAAGGGGCGGCGTTTGTCGTTTTTGGAATAGAGCCGAGTTTGCAGAAGCACGGACAGGAGTACACGTCCGTGCCACGACGCGTGAGGGCAAGGGGCAAAGCGCCGATATAGTCGGCGGCATGAAAGTTGTGCATGTCATTGCGTCGACGGCGACAGAGTTCGGTGGGCCACCCAGGGTGGCGCTCGACTTGGCGCGATTGAGCGCAGCTCGGGGGATTTCGACAGCGATTGTGACGCCTGATCCGCGCGAGGCACCGGAGCATTGGCCCAAGACGTGGGATGGGAAGCCTGCGGCCCTGCCGAGCCCACTTCCAAGTATTGTGACGATGCGGGATATCGCCCACGGGGCGGAAGTTGCACGAGGGGCAGATGTGGTGCACTTCCATGGCGTGTTCAACACGATGTTTGTGAAGTTGGCGAAACTCTTGCGGGCGCAAGGGACGCCGTACATCGTGACTGTGCACGGCATGCTTGATGACTGGAGCATGGCTCAGAAGCAGTGGAAGAAGCGGGCGTACTTGATGCTGGGCGGGCGGGCGTTTCTTGAGAAGGCAGCGGCGGTTCATTGCACGGCGCAGGGGGAACTTGATCAGAGCAAGAAGTGGTTTCCGAAGGGGCGCGAGGTCGTGATTCCGTACTTGATCGATACGCAGCCGTATCGCGAATTGCCGGGCGAGGCGATGGCGCGGGAGAAGTGGGCGTTCTTAAGCGACGAGTCGTTGGTCAGCGTTTTGTTTTTGAGCCGGCTGCACTACAAGAAGGGGCCGGATGTTTTGATTGATGCGGTTGCGCTCGCGAAGGCGAAGGGCGCGAAGGTGCGGCTGGTGTTGGCGGGCGATGGGGACGCGCCATATCCAGAGCAACTGAAGCAGCAGGTCGCGGCCAAAGGGATCGCGGACATCACGCACTTTGTGGGGCAGGTGTCGGGCGAGCTCAAGTACAGCCTGTATCAAGCGTGCGACTTGTTCGCGCTGCCGACCAGCCAGGAGAACTTTGGATTGGTGTATACGGAGAGCTTGGCGAGTGGGACGCCGGTGATCACGACGCGGGGGACAGATATTTGGCGCGAGCTTGAGAGCAGCGGCGGGGTGAAAATTGTGGAGCGGACGGCGGAAGCGTTTGCGAATGCGATTGTGGAGTTGGCGGGGAGCGCTTCGCTGCGCGAGAAGATGGGGAGTGGGGCGCCGGCGTGGGTTTTGAGGACGTATGACGAATCGATGTTGCTCGGAAAGTTTGTGCAGGTGTATGAGAGGGCGGGGATGAAGTGACAGGTAGCCGTGCCACCGACTGTGCTTTGACAGTCGGTGGATAGGTGATGTAAACAAGCGAGAGTGTCGAGTTGTTGACGGCTTACCACCGACAAGCAAAGCCTTGTCGGTGGCACGGTTGTTAGTTGAACGCGAAGCGGCGCTCTACGGCGATGTTGTGACTCGCCAGTTCACTGGCGGCTACTTCATAATCATCAAAGTGTGTTGACATCGTGCCTCCTTTGGGGTCAGGCAGGATTTGTTCGTTCTCGTGGCCTTTGCCGACGATGATGATGACGTTGGGGTGGGTGTTGGGCGTTGGCGAACCCGCTTCGATGGCGGCTTTGATGGCGCGGGCGCGATCGACCTGGACTTCGACTTTGTGGCGGAGCGACTTGTCGATGCCGGCGAGGATGTCCTCGACGATCGCAGCAGGCTTTTCGGTGCGGGGGTTGTCGCTGGTGATGATGACGTGGTCGGCGAGTTCGGCCGCTGCTTTGCCCATGCGTGGACGCTTGGTTTTGTCGCGGTCGCCGCCGCAGCCGAAGACGACGATGAGTTTGCCGGGGCGTTTGGTGGAGAGTGGTGCGCCGGCGGCCGCGCCGATGGCCTTGCCATGACGCCCCGGCATGACGTTGGCGACAGCGGCGATGACGTTCGCGAGTGAGTCGTCGCTGTGGGCATAGTCGACGAAGACTTGGGTGTGCGCGGTTGGTGTCGTGACGCGTTCGAGACGACCGGGCGGCGCGCGAAGTGCGGAGACGGCGCTCTTCAGATGATCAGCGGTGCAGCCGAGTGCGTAGGCGCTGGCGACAGCGGCCAAGATGTTGAAGGCGTTGTAGTGACCCACGAGTGAACAGCGCGTTGTGAAGTTTCCCCACGGGCCGTGCAGTGTGAGGTCCATGCCTTCCATGGATTGAGTGTGGACCGTGCAAGTGCAGTCAGCAATTTCGCTGGAGCGAGTGTTTGTCTTTGCAACATCGGTGACGACGGCGAGGCGCAGGACTTTGGCTTTGCAGTTGTGCACCATGCGTGGCGACCACGGATCGTTTGCGTTGACGAGGGCGACACCGTCGCTGGGAAGAAGCTCGAACATGCGGGCTTTCGCTCCGGCGTAGTTCTCCATGGTTTTGTGATAATCGAGGTGGTCGCCCGTGAGATTTGAGAAGACGGCGACTTTGAATCGCAGCGCGTCACAGCGGTGTTGGTCCAAGGCGTGACTCGACACTTCCATCGCCGCGGCTGTGCAGCCACACTCGTGCATGCGGGCGAGGGTGCGGCTGACTTCGATCGCGGGGGGCGTGGTCATGTGAGCGCGGGCGACTTCGACGCCATCGTCGATCATCACGGTGCCAATGAGGCCGGTGCGGATTTTCGCGGCGTTGAGCAGTTGCCAGATGAAGAACGTTGTTGTGGTCTTGCCGTTCGTGCCCGTGACGCCCACGAGATCGATTTTGCGAGAAGCGTTGTCGTGGAAAACTTCGCCTATGAGGGAGGAGGCGAGGAGGGCGTCTTTGCAGTGGAGGACGGGGACGTTGGTGTTGGTTGTGGTGAGCGAGGGATCGTCGGTCAGGATTGCGACTGCGCCTGCGCGGAGGGCGTGGTCGACGAAGGCGGTGCCGTCTGACCTGAGGCCCTTGCGTGCGATGAAGAGACTGCCGGGAACCACTGTGCGGCTGTCTTCGGTGATGTCGCAGATGCGGGTGTTGGCGATGTCGCCGGGGAGCGTTGAGACGGGGAGATTCTGATTGTTGAGGAGGGTGGGGAGCGCGGACGGGTGGTGCGCGGGGTGGGCCGAGATGGCGGAGAGGAGTTCGGCGAGGCGCATGGGGAAGGATATCGAGTGAATCGGAATTCACCACAAAGGCACGAAGAGCACAAAGAAGAAGGAAAACGAGATGGGACCGGAATTCGCATCGAAGTTGCTCAAAGCAGCACCTTCGATGGCACGACTATGGGCCAGCCTTGCGACTGCGAGGATATGGAATTTCTCGGCGGAATGTCCACATCTTCGCAGTGAGCGGCAGGACTGACTCTTCGGTTTCACCGAGTCCGGCGATCGGGTTGAAAAGCGGCGCGGCATTGAAGGCGGCTGCGCCGCGATTGACCACGACAAGGAGTTCCTTGTCGTTGAGCGTTCGCACAAACGCAAACACATCCGGCGAACCGCTGTCCAAGTGGCGCACATCGCCGAATCGGAGGATGTCGGCGGTTTCGGAGTCAGTGCGCATGCGGAGCCACTTGCGGTATTGCTCGTGGACTTCGGGGATGAGTTTGTCGTCGGCGTTTCTGTTTGTTCCCTCGCCCACGTCGGTCCACGGCACGGGTTTGCGGTCGTTGGGGTCGTCGGCGCCCCACATGCCCCACTCGTCGCCGTAGTAGATCATGGGGGAGCCGAGATATGTGGCTTGGATGGCGACGCCCAGTATTGATCGCTTGTAGGTTTCTTCGTCGGGGAGACTTTCTTTGAAAGGGATGTAGTGCGGGTCTTGTTCGCGCGGCGCGCCGTCGCCATTCTGGATGGCGCAGTCGCGGTCGTATTCGCGGCCCGGATTCTGCAGCATGCTCACGTAGCGCGCCGTGTCGTGGCTTGCGAAGAGGTTTTGTGCGATGAGATTTGTCTGCGGAGCGTCCTTGAAGGCCTTGTCAAGCGCCGCGACCAGTTGTTCGCTGGTGAAGGGCTCGGGTTCTTTGGACC
This sequence comes from uncultured Phycisphaeraceae bacterium, assembly GCA_964516725.1. Taxonomy (GTDB): domain Bacteria; phylum Planctomycetota; class Phycisphaerae; order Phycisphaerales; family UBA1924; genus BJHL01. The sequence goes on along the minus strand of CAZEZV010000014.1, from coordinate 21,404 downwards.
AATCTGTGCGCGGCGTTGTGTTGGTGAGCCAGTTGAGGATCGGGTAAGCGAACGGATAGTTCATTTGCGTGTCGAAGCCACTGCCTGCGCCCAGGCCATCGACCTTGCTCCAAATTTCGGCGATGATGATGGCGTTGGGGTTGATTGATTTAACGTGCTTGCGCCAGTCGCGCCAGAACTGTTCGCCCACTTCGCCCGCGACGTCGACGCGCCAGCCGTCGATGCCGTCGCTGGGATCGCCATCGTTGTTGGGGTCCATCCATCGCTTGGTGATTTCGAAGATGTGATGCTTGACGCCGATGTTGAGGTCGCCTCGCTCGACGGTGGTTTGTGCGTCGGGCGTGAGCCCTCCTTTGACTTGGCGGAACTCGGGGAGATCGCCATTCTTTCTGCCCGGCCAGCCTGTCCAACTCAGCAGTTTGCCTTCGTTGTCGAAGTCGGCGATATACCAGTCGGCGTAGCGGCTTTTCTTGCCGTTGTGGACGAGGTCTTGGAAGGCCCAGAACTGCTTGCCGGTGTGATTCCAGACACCATCGAGGATGACGCGGAGGCCACGCTTCTTTGCCTCTGGCAGGAAGACGTCGACAAAGTACTTGTCGGCGGCGGTCCATTGCCAGCTCTTGGGGTCTTCGGTTTCGAAGAGGCCAGATTCAGACTTGGGCGGCGTGTAGGTGCCGTCTTGCGGGCGCGACGGGCCGGCGGCAGCGGGTTTGGCGAGGCGTTCATCGATGTGACGGAAGTCGCTGGCGTCGTACTTGTGGAGGCTTTCGGCTTCGAAGATGGGGTTCAAGTAGATTGCGGTGATGCCGAGGTCTTTTAACTCATCCATTTTCTCGACGATGCCCTGGAGGTCGCCTCCATAGCGACGATCGAAGATGACGTTGTACAAAGGGCCGCCGGCGCGCGCTCTGATTTTGCTTGCGTCGTCGATATCGCGACGCTTCATCCATGCTTCGAGTTCGCCTTCCTGGATGTCGTACCAGTTGCAGTGCCAGTCGGCGAGGAAGACGCTGGGACCTTTGGGGTCATTTTCGGGGACAGCGTTGCGGAAGCGCTCGGGGAAGACTTGATACCAGACCGCGCCTTTGGCCCAATCGGGAGTTGCGGGTGTGGGGGCGAGGGTGACTTCGTTCCAGATGAACTCAGACTTGCTCGCGCCGTCTTGGACGACGAAGTTGTAGCGGAGCTTTGGTGTGTCCGACTTGAGGCGGATGGTGTAGAGGTCGAGTGAAGTTTCGGGAGCGGCGTCGCCCGAAGGAGTGACGCGGCGCATGAGGATGCTGCGATCGGAGGGCGAGCCGTCGGGGTTGATGGTGCGGAGGACGATGGAGACTTGCTTTGGTGTCCCGCCACTACCCGCACCCCCCGCACCCCCCGCACCCCCCCCAGCCCCCGCGCCCCCCGAAGGAACGCGGACAGAGATGTCGGCGAGGCCGAGTGCACTGGCGATCGGCGTGACGTCGCGGGTTGGGTTGTGAACAATTTTGGGTTCGGCGTGGGGCATGGCGGGCAGGAGGCTCGCGGGGAGGAGAAGTGCGAAGGCGATGAGGAAGCGGCACGGCATGGGGGATCGTAGAAGGTGGGGTTGTGACGGCGGGAAGAGAGGTGTTTAGAAGCCTTGAAGAAGTGTGGGAAAATGGCACAAGGCGCGCGTTTTATGGCTTCGCCCGCTTCACGGGCTCTTTCGTTCGCGCGATGCCCACCACCGGCAGCCGCCGCGGGCAACCGACCCGCGCCTGCTTCGCAGTTTGAAGCCTGGGCAGACGATTTGAGCGGTGTATCGAAGTGTGGGATTGCGGCATCTAACGGGCATGACTTGTGGCGTCAAAATAGGCGTGTGTGGCTTCATTACGTTGCTGCTGGTTGGGCTTGGCGCGTGCAAGCCTGCGGCGAATTCCGTTGAAAGCGGCACGACGGCGGGAAGCGAAAAGAATTCCGGGTTGGCGGAGCGCGAGAGTCGTACGACGGGGAGCTCGTCTGTGAGTAGCGAAATGAAAGAAAAAACAAAGAGCGATAGCGTCGTCAAACCCGCCGCGATTACGAAGACGGACGCAGAATGGAAGCAGAAGTTGACCGCGGAGGAGTATCGCGTGCTGCGCGAGAAAGGCACGGAGCGCGCGTTTACGGGGAAGTACTGGGACACGCCCGGCGGGAGCGGCGAGTATCGCTGCGCGGCGTGCGACAATCTTCTCTTCAAGGGAACGGACAAGTTCGTGAGCGAGTGCGGCTGGCCCGCGTTTGACAAGGCGATCAAGGGGTCGATCAAGTACGAGTCGGACCGCACCTTCGGTATGGTGCGCACAGAAGTGATGTGCTCGTGCTGCGGCGGGCACCTTGGGCATGTGTTCGAGGACGGGCCGCGCGAGACGACGGGGATTCGGTATTGCATCAACAGCGTGAGCATCAAGTACACGGCGGACGAGGTGAAGAAGGATGTGGAGAAGGAAGCGATTGCGGAGGTGGAGTGACGGCGGGCAGCACGGCTTCCAGCCCGTGAGTAGCGGGGGGAGGGGGGGTGGCCTTCTAGGCCATGCGCATCAGATGGTCGATTGCCATGAGCCTGCACCACAAGCGAAGCAGCCGCAGGCGCATGGCCTGGAAGGCCATGCTACGGTGAGGCATCTCTACTCGCAAGCCGAAATTTCCGTTGTGGTTGGATGCGCCGCTCTCAACGATCGCTCGCACGGCGATGGTGCCGGTCAATGTGCTTGGGTATGAGCGTGCGATGCGGATTGCGGACGTGATGGGGCGAGGGCTCGCCGCGATTGATCGCAAGCATTACAAGCGGGCGTACAACAATCTTCGTGATGCGTTTCCGCAGTGGAGCGAGGAGCAACTGCACGAGTGTGTGGTCGGGTGCCATCGCCACCTGATGAAGTTGTCCGTGGAGTTTGCGTACACGCCGCGACTGCTCACGCGCGACGCGGTGCATCGGCACATGATGTTCATGGACATGTCCAAGGCGATGCACGGTCTGCTGCGCGATAAGCCCACGATTCTGATTACGGGGCACATCGGCAATTGGGAGATGGTGGGGTATGCAATCTCGATGTTGGGCCTGGAGATGTGCGCGGTGTATCGGCCGCTGGACTTGCAGGGAATGGATCAGTGGGTGAAGCGATCTCGCGAGGAAAAAGGGCTAAGGCTGATCAGCAAGTTTGGGGCAGCGCGGGGTGTGCCGGCAGCGATGGAGGCAGGGTTTCCGGTTGGACTGGTTGCGGACCAATCGGGCGGCGACCGCGGCGTGTTCACGCCGTTCTTTGGCAGACTCACCAGCACGTACAAGATGATCGGCTTGCTCGCGATGCGGTTCAATGCAACCGTGGTGTGTGGTGTTGCGCGAAGGTTAGAGCACGGCGAGCGCGTGCCGAGCGGGCCGCTGGATCGGTCGCAGTTTGCGTATGGAGAGATGGCGACGCAAGGGCACCGCGAGACGGGGATTCGGTATGCGGTGGAAGTTATCGATGCGTATGGGCCGGAGGATTGGAATGCGCAGCAAGATCCGTTGTATTACATCACGGCACGGTATCGGCGCGCGATGGAAAAGATGATTCGGCGAGCGCCGGATCAGTATTTTTGGATGCATCGGATCTGGCGGAGTCGGCCAGCGCATGAGCGGATGAACAAGCCGTTTCCAGTTTCGCTTCGCGAGAAGATGTTGTCGCTGCCATGGATGACGAGCAGCGATGTGGACGCGGTGGTGGAGCAGAGCGAGCGGGATGTGAAGCAGTTGGAGAGGTTGCAGCGGGCGTAGGAAAATTGCCAAATTGCCAATGCTTCGGCAACGGGAATTCTGCGCGGTTAGAGGGCGTGTTTACGTCGGTGGTGGATCGATGACCACAGAGGCACAGAGAAAAGAGAGTAGAAAAATGGGAGTGGTGTAAAAGAGTTCTGCCACGCTTTTTCTCTCTTTCGCCCTCCGTGTCTCTGTTGTGATCGATCTACAAGAGACAACAGGGCGAATGCCGCGCCGCGGTTTCGCGCGAGACTTAGATCTTCAGCAAGGTCACAAACGCGGCTCTTGCTTCTTCGGGCGTGCTGACGGGGGTTTCAAACTCAAGGCGCAGCACGCCGAAGCGGGCGCGGATGTCCAGGCCCCAGGGATCAACGCCCACGGCGAAGGGGTTTTCGGGGTGGGTATTGAGTTGGCGCTCGCAGGCGTTGGCAAGCGCAGCTTGGTGTTGATTCGCGAACTTGCAGAGAGCGCCTTCGTGTTGGCGCAGCGGGTTGGTCAGGCGGACGAGATCGCCATCGATGATTTCGTCGAGGCGCTTCACGCTCTGGATGTTGAGCTTGGCCCATCGGGCGTGCGTGGGCTTCAAGTGATATGCGAGCCAGCGGTCGGCGGCTTCGTGGGTGTTTGGATTGATCTCGGTGCAGGTTGCGAAGACTTGCAGGCACTCAGGATTCTCAAGCGAATCGTCGGGTGCGTAGAGCATCACGTCCTGCGAGCGAAGAGCTTCGACAGCGACCGGGAGTGCGGGTTCGCCCGAGAGCGGGTCGAGCACGAACTTGCAAGGCTCGGTGACGTCGCCGGGCGTGTCGCCAAAGGCGAGGATGCCTTCATGGAAGGTTCGCAGGCGGCGGAGGAGGTCCATGGGGGAGTGTAAAGAGGCATTGGGGGTTGGGCATTGGGCATTTGGGGGCGGTATTCGGCATTCGTTTTTGGAGCCTGCGTGCCCACATAAAAAAACCGACCGTGGTTTGCGGTCGGTCTGGAAGGCAAAATTCTCGACTGGGTTACTTGGGCTGTTCAGGAGTGGACTTCGGGGCCTCAGCGGGCGCGTCCGTTGGCGCTTCCTTGGGTTCTTCTTTCTTCTCTTCAACAGGCGCGTTCGCGGCGTTTTCCAGGGCTCGCTTGGTGGCTTCTGCAACGTCCTTCGCGGAGAGGATCATGCCGGCTTCTGCGCCCGAGAGCGGGTTGCTCTTGGCATTCATCATTTCATCTTCTTCGGGGAGGATAAAAGTGTTGACGCCGATGGGTTCGCCGCTCGTGTTGTACACAGGGAGCGCCCAGTCCTCCCGGGTCGCCATGCTCGTGGACGGGATCAGCAGGTCGCGGGGCTTGGTCACTGCGGCACAGATGCGACCATCAGCGACCTTGAAGTTGTGGCCGAAGAACTTGCCCATTTTGCGGACAGCGAAGACTTCGTCGCCCACTTTGGCGGTCAGTTGCTTAGAGAAGTCGACGAAGGCGAGCGGTTTCTCAGGAGCCTTGTCGAGTTTGAGCCAGGCGAGGCCCAGCTCGGTGTCGCGTGCGATGAACTTTGCGTCCAGGCCCGTGGTGTCTTCGCCCAAGAGGATTTTGATTTCCTTTGGGGTTGCCCCGCCGCCGCCCCGGCCGCCGCCGAAGAAGAAGTTGGAGGCGAGGACAAGGCCATCAGCCCCGATGAGAATGCCGGACACTTCGTTTTCTTCTTCCTGTCCTTCAGAATCGAGGATGTACTTGATGGTGACCATCGGGGCGCTGCCTTTGGAGAGCAGGGCGGCGAAGTCGGCGGTCGCGGCGGGTGCGGCGAACGCTGTCGGCGCGAGGAACGAGGTGGACGCGAGTGAAAGGGTGCAGAGGACGCGGGAGAGAGGGTTCAAGAGGGGCTCCTTGTGTGAATTGCGAGCGTAGGCCAAAGTGGGGAATGTGGGGAAGGAGGAATCACCACAAAGGCACGAAGGGCACAAAGAAGGAAAGAGGGGTGGCTTGGGGATCTATAGCGATAATCCGGGGGTATTTGCACTGTTGCTCGCCACAAATGCATCAAGCCTGGCTCTCGAACGTCTCGCCGGGCGGACGATTTGACGCTCCTACGTATTGATCGAGACGGCCAATTGTTCGGTAATCCAACGTCAGACACGCCAATACGTTGCTTTCTTAACTCTCTCTTTTCTTCCTTGTGTTCTTCGTGTCTTTGTGGTGAAGTAAGGCCTGCGATATCACCCGTGCAACCGAATGCAACTTCGTCACTAAACTACAGGACATGCCTACGTGGAAACTAAAACCAGTGCGGGGGAACAGCAAGGCGGTCGATCTTGATGGCGCGAAGGTGACCATCGGGCGGGGCGCGGAGAATGTGATTCCGTTGATTGACGAGATGGCGAGCCGGAAACATGCGGTGGTGGAGGGTGATGGGCGGGGCGGCTATCAAGTTCGGGACCAGGGGTCGCGGAACGGTACAAAGGTGAACGACCTGCGGATTGAGGAGGCAACACCACTCAAGTCCGGGGACATCGTGCGCGTTGGGCAGCACGAGTTCATGGTGGCGTGCGAGTTTTCGAAGGACGAGATCGCGAGCAAGAAGCATGTGGATAAGGCGTTGGAAAGAGCCCCGGCGGAAGTGTCGGCCCCGCCGCCCGTGACAAACTCGGCGACAGTCGGCTGGATGTTTGAACTCGCGGAGATGATGGCGAGCCTGCCGCCCAAGAGCACGCCCGAGGCGGTGTCGGTCATTGATGCGAACGGGATTCCGACGGATGTGCTGACCGGGACGAGCGACGGACCCAACGCGATGCGGCTGCTCTTGCAACTCGCGAGCAAGTGCCGGGCGACGGATATTCACTACGAGCCCAAGGGCGAGTTTTACAACATCCGCATGCGCGTCGACGGCGAGATGGTACCGATTGTCGAGTTGCCCAAGCGCGTGGGTGAACTCACGTTTGGTTTGGTGAAAGCGGCGTGCCACATGCACGTCGCGGGGCGCGATGCGGTGCAGGATGGGCACTTTTCGTGCGTGTATCCGGATCGGCGCGTGGAGTACCGAATCAGTTTTACCCCCAGCATGCACGGGCAGAAGTTGGTGCAGCGAATTCTCGATCAGCGCGGCGCACCGGGGAGCGTGCGTGAGTTGGGGCTCGCGGGGTACATGGAAGACCGCATTCGTCAGGTGTGCAATCAGGACAGCGGGTTGATTTCAACCTGCGGCCCCACGGGCAGCGGCAAGACAACCACGCTGTACAACTGCATCCGCGAAATTGATCGCCAGGCGAGGAACGTCATCACGATCGAAGACCCGGTTGAGTATCAACTGTCGGGCGTGACGCAGATTCCGGTCGACGAGAACAAGGGGAACAACTTTGGGAGTCTGCTGCGCAGCGTGCTGCGCCAGGACCCGGACGTGATTCTCGTGGGCGAGATCCGCGACGAAGAAACGGCCCGCACAGCGATGCAGGCGGCGCTCACGGGCCACCTCGTGTTTTCGAGCGTCCACAGCAAGGACACGATCACGGCGGTGTTTCGGCTTTTGGACTTGAAGGTGGAGCCGTACTTGGTCGCGAACTCGCTGAACCTCGTGCTCGCGCAGCGATTGGTGCGAAGCTTGTGCCCGACGTGCAAGCACCCGGCGCCGGTGACGCCCGGGCAAGCAACGCGCATCGGCAAGTGGCTGAGCGGCAAGACACACACGTTCGCGGCGACGGGTTGCGCGAAGTGCCTGCGAACCGGCTACACAGGTCGGCGCGCGATCTTTGAGATGCTGGACTTCAACGACGAACTGCGAGATATTGTGCTCAACAAGCCGAGCATCATGGCGATGAAGAAAGTGATCGAGCAGGGCCTGTTCACGACGCTGCAGCAGAGCGGGTGGAAGATGGTGGCGGAGGGGTTGACGACGATTGAAGAAGTGGAGAAGGTGGCGGGGATGCAGTGAGCGATGGGGTTGTTTCAGAACATTTTTGCAAGGCAGAACGAACCCCTTCAGGTGTTTCTGACACCAAAGGCCGCGGCGCTTGTGCGGACGCTCGCGGCGGAAGAGAAGAGTGATCTTGAGGAGGGCGGGTTTCAAGTCCGAGCGATGCGCGGAGGCGGAATCGAGTTCGAAATCGTTGCGAGAGTGACGCCGACGATCGCGGTGCTTGACGGGCTTGTGTTTTGTCATAGCGAGGGAATCCGCGTGATCGTCGCCGCCAAGGATGTTGCTGCGGTGAACTTCATGGAGATCGACGCGGTTGGGCGAGCGTTTATTCAAGAATCGTTCACGTATGCGACGCTGCCCGGGGAAGTGCGGATCGATTATGAGAAACTGTGCGCTCTGAATCCGGTCTATCGCGATCACCCGCACGGAAGGGCGTTTGCGGAGGAGTTGGAGTACAAGACAATGAAGGGGTGCTGTGGTGCGGCGGTGATTGTGTCGGTTCAGCCGCTAGTGATCTGCGCACATGCGGACGATCTGGATGGCGTTGTGTTGCTTGAGTTTCCGGAAGAACTCGTGAGCAGATACCGACTGCGACGGGGTCTTGGGTTGCTCTGTGTGAGCACGTTCAGCCCCGAGCCGGCGCGCGACATTGTGCTTGGTCCGAACCACACCAAACTGTGGTACAACTTTGAACCAGTGATCGCGGACTTTGTCGCGAGCGACGCGGCCCATGTGCTTCGGCGCAAGCAGGCGCTGGACAAGGATCTGTGGGCGCGGGTGCTGCGGCTTGGGGATGAGGCGATTGTGAGAGCGAGTGGGCGCTATCGCAACGGGCGGCCGCCATTTTCTGGCGAGTCGGCGTGGTAGAAAACTCAGCGTAGTGTTGATCGCAAAATAGCTTCGGCGACAATCACGTCTTCAGAACGGTCAATATCCACAACCGATCCTTCTGGATTCAGCACGCCTCGCCGATCGACGCCGAAAAACTGATGCGGGCCGGGCTGCGCGTTGGGAACTGCGCAGAAGAGGGAATTCCAGGTGAGGGCGATGACGCCGCCGTCAGGGATGTGGGCCGGCGGCAGATCCTGGCGGCGGAACACGTTGTGATTGAGGACGTCGCCTTCCCACGGGGTGACTTGGCCAGACTTTTCATCGAGGCGAGCAATCCACCAAGGGTGATACTTGCCGACAGGCTGGTAGCTCTGCACGCTGTCGCACTTTGAGTTCTGCAGGAGCGTCACCGCGCGGTCGGTGAGGTCGTCTGGGCGCACGGGCACGTTGGCGTACAAGAGGACAAGATTGAGTTTGGCGCGATCGGGGCCTTGGTGGCGGAAGTGCGCGGCGGCTTCTAGGGCGGCGTGACGCGCGGCATCGTCAACTCGTGCTGTGTCGGTCGCGAGGTCGGGTGGGCGTTGCATGGGCAGTGCGCCCTTGCTCTTGGCGATGGCGAGCATGTTGGGGTCGTCGCTGCTGACGACGACGTGATTCACCATCTTCGAGCGCAGGGCATGGTCAAGGGTCCAAGCGACACAGGGCTTGCCCGCGAGGATGCGAGTGTTCTTACCGGGAACGCCCTTGCTGCCCGCTCGGCCCAGGATGATGGCGATGGTTGGCATGATCTTGCAGAAAGACAGTCACTACGGAGGACGTGGAGATGTTAGAGGGGTTGTGTTGGCGGCAGACTTGTGAACTTCCTTTTCAGCACACAGATCAAGAGGGGGACGAGGAGAACGGGTGCGAGAACCGCGGCTGCCGCGGCACCGGCTTCCTGAGTGGCGCCCTTTTCTTCAACTAGGCCTCTCCTCTTCTTCCTCTTGATCTCTGCGTCTCTGTGCGGAAAAATGAAATTCACAGCAGCCTCATCCACTCCCAATGCTTCGCGACGCCTTCAACAAATGGTGTATGCGGCTGGTACGAGAGTTCTCGCTGCGAGCGCGTGATATCGGCGCAGGTGCGTTCGACGTCGCCAGGCTGCATGGATACTTGTTCGATGTTCGCCGTCTTGCCAACAACACGCTCGATGGTGTGGATCATCTCGCGCAGCGTGATCGGTTTGTTATTGCCGAGGTTCCAGGTGCGAATCCCAGGCCTCGGAATCGCGTCGTACGACGCGAGCACACCCTGGACAATGTCGTCGATGAAGGTGTAGTCGCGTGCCGTTGATCCATCGCCGAACATTTGAATTGGTTCGCCCTGCGCGATGCGTTTCAGGAACATGCCGATAGCAAGGTCGGGGCGTTGACGTGGGCCGTAGACGGTGAAGAAGCGCAGAGCGGCGATTGGGAGTTTCGTGAGGTGGTGGTGTGTGAACGCAAGCAACTCGCACGCACGCTTGCTCGCGGCGTATGGGCTGATGGGGTTGCTGACGTCGAGGTCTTCGTGGAAGGGCGAGTGCTTTGCGTTGCCGTAGACGCTGCTGGAAGAGGCCATGACGACGCGCGAGCAACCAACACGAGTGGCGTTCTGCAAGATCAGTGATGTACCGACGACGTTGGTGTGCATGTAGCCCGCAGGGTGGGCGATGCTGGGGCGGACGCCGGCTTTCGCGGCGAGGTGAATCACGCCTTCGGGCTTGAAGCGATCAAAGACCGCGGCGAGTGCGGATGCGTCGGTGATGTCGATCTCGCAGATGTTGCTTTCAGGGAGTCCCGCTTCGCGGAGATTGCGTTGCTTGATCAGCTTGGCGTAATAAGGATCGTAGTTGTCGATGCCGACGACGCGGGCGCCGCGGGCGACGAGTGCTTGTGCGACGTGTGAACCGATGAAGCCGGCAACGCCGGTGACGAGGATGGTCGGAGGATTGGGCAAGGGATGATTCTTGCACGCTTCCTGTGCAGCCGACGGCGCGAGCCATCGGGACGAGAGACGTCACTTGCTTTGAGGACGCTCGTCATACAGCGATACGGCGCGACCTGTCCCGAAGGCTTGTTCCGTCGGCGCCATGAGCGCGTTGAATCGCGCTATGAAATCAAGCAGGGCGCCATCTATTCGACGGCGCCCCGCTGGAGGAGAGAGAGATCATATTTAGATTCCTCCGCATCGGTTGCAAAGTTGCCTAAACCCCCAAAGTTCATTGCATATTTTTTTTGGTAGCGCATTTGAGCGCATGTTCACGCTGACGCAAAAGCCCTATTGAGGGCACATATGCGAACACACTGCAAACACAGTGTGAAGGTGCATGACTCGTGTTTTCAACTAGGTTGTTGCTTTGATTGCGTAGTTGCGCGATGTGCGCAAACAACGTGCGCGTTTGTTGATGTCGATGAACGCCCAAAAAAAGCGGAAGGCCGGGCATTGAGCCAACGACCTTCACGCTATCGGGGTTTGGATGTCACTTGGCGAACAGTTCAACGCCGTTGCACTTGGTGTATTGCCTTGGGTCGAAAAAATCTTGCAGGCGATACGCGGCTTGCGGCTCTTGCTGTTACTTAGGCTTCTTGCCGCCCTTGCCGCGGGCGGGGCTCGGGGGCGTGATGCCCAGGTCCTGAGCCTTTTTCTTCAGGAATTCGCGGCGTTCTTCGGGCTTCATGTTCTTGATGGCTTCGCGCTCTTCCTGGGTCAGTTTTTCCATGACTTGAGCGCCCCGGCGTTCGCCTTCGGGCTTGCCCTTGCCGTCCGGCCCACCCTTGCCCTCGCGTTCTTTGGCGAAGCGATCAAGTTCTGCCTTGACGTGCGATTTCTGCGCTTCGGTCAGGATGGCCATGACCTGCTGTTGCGCGTCGGCGGGTTTGGGTGCGCCGTCGATCAGTTCGCGAACTTTGGCCCGGGCGGCTTCGACTTCGGCTGAGGGCTTTGCGTCGCGCTGCATTTCGTCCATCATGTCGCCATCGCGTGGCGGGGGTTGGTCACCCTCGGGGCGATCGCCCTTGGGGCCGCGCTCGCCGCGCGGGCCTCGGAGGAACTCGTCGATGCGGCGCTGATCGGCGCGCGGGAGCGTGTCGCGCACTTCCTGAATCTCCTCAGCGTGCTCGTCCTTGTAGGCTTTGATCTTGGCCTCGAAGTCGCTGCGAACTTGCGAGATCTGGGTGCGCTGATGTTCGGTCAGCGCGACTTCAGCGGGCGCGTCCTTGGATTCGAGCGATGCGACGGCGCGCATAAACGCGCCGGGTGGGAGCGGGCGGGGCTGGCCTTTTTCTCTGCCCACGCCGCCAGCGAACTGGCGCTGCTGGCCCGGGACGGAGTTGTCCTTGACCTTTGGGCCCGCGAGCGGGTCTTTGTCTTGGGCGAGGGCGGGCATGGAAAAGAGCGTGCCTGCGAGGAGTGAGAGAGTGAGGACTGCCGTGTGAATCGGGGAACGCATGGGGACTTCCTTTGCTTGATTGGTTGTTTCATCCGCGTCAGGAGCGGGCACTGGCGCGCTGGCTGATTGACTTTGCAAGATTCAAAAGTTTGGTGGATCGAAGCCCTCCCTGACGGTCGGGCTGCATGTCATGACAGTGGTACAACGATGCAGAGATCGGCGTATTGCAGCGGGAGATGCTGAATTTCTGCGGGTGGGCGGTGTATGCGGACTTTGACGGCACGGGCCCGGCACTTCGCCGGGCCTGCGGAGTGTCCGTACCGTTGCGCATGGGACTGACCAAGGACAATGTTCGCGAGGCGTTGAGCGGCGTGGTTGGCGTGACAGGCGAGAGCGTGGTTGCGTCGGGCGCGTTGCTGTGGACGAGCGTGTGTGATACGTACGCGAGCATCAAGCTCGAAGCGCCAGGGGCGGCGGCGAAGAGTGATCTGGATGCGGTGGCGAAGCGTTGCTGGAGCGCGGTGTCGCGGCTTGCGACGAATGAGGGGACGAAGCTGGATAGCTTTGTTGTTGAGTTTGTTGATCACGGCGGGAAGGTCGTGCATCAACTGGGTGGCGGGTGGACGCAGTCTGCGTGGAGCGCGGCGAGTGGAGGGGCTCAGGCGGCTCGGCTTGCGCAACAGACCGGCGCTGTCCCGATTGGAGGAGGCGTCGGGGGGGGCGGGGGGCACACGCCCATCGGCGGGCTTCGGCAGCAGCCGACGCCTCAACAGAATTCCAATCCATTGCCAAACGTGCGGCACGTGATAGCGGTCGGCGCGGGCAAGGGTGGCGTTGGCAAGAGCACGGTTGCGCTCAATGTCGCGGTTGGCCTTGCGCGGCGTGGGTACAGCGTTGGGCTGCTTGATGGCGACATCTACGGGCCTTCGATGCCGACGATGCTGAATCTGGCGAGCATGGAAGCGGTGGTGCACGCGGGGATGTTGCAGCCATTCATGACGCATGGGATCAAGGCGATGACAATTGGCAAGTTGGTGGATGCCGACAAGCCGCTGATCTGGCGCGGACCGATGGCGCACGGGGCGTTCAAGCAACTCACGGAGCAGACAGAGTGGGGCGAACTTGATTTCCTCATCATCGACTTGCCGCCGGGCACGGGCGATGTGTCACTCACCATGGCGCAGATGTTGAAGCTCAGCGGCGCGGTTGTCGTGTGTACGCCTCAGAAAGTTGCGCAGGATGACGCGGTGCGTGCGGCGAAGATGTTCCAGCAGCTTGGCATTACCGTGCTTGGCGTTGTCGAAAACATGAGCGGCTTTGTCGCCGACGACGGCAAGCACTACGACATCTTCGGGCGGGGCGGCGCGGAGCAGATGGCCCAGCGATTGAACGTGCCGTTCCTCGGAGCGATTCCGATCACGATGGCCTTGCGGGCCAATAGCGACAGCGGCAACCCGACAGCGAACTTTGAGGGGGCGGATGCGCCGGGGAAGCGGTTGGTCGCGGCGATGGAGCAGATGTTGACGAACTTGGAGGGGCAGGTGGCGCTGAGTGGGATGAAGGAAAAGAGGCCGACGCTCAGTGTTTCGTGAGGATCGTGGGGCCGAAGCGCAAGCGTTCGGGCCCAGAGACGTGATTTTTCTGAAGTCGTGTGTCGCGCAGCGATACGACGCTACTTGTCCCGACGGCTTGCGCCGTCGACCCCATAAACGCTGTTAGTAGGTTCGCTCGTATCCGACAAAGCTGATAGTCATGCCCTTGACGCCGCGGATGCGGACCGAGCGGGTTGATCGCGCGAGCGGCACATCAAGGTATCGGGTGGGCACGCCAGTGCCAGCGGCAACGTCAACCTGGCACGCGCCTCCACTGTCATCGGTGACGCCGATGGACAGCGCATTGGGGAATCCTTCGACTCCAAGCACAATCCGCGACGTGTCTCCTGAGAAGTTGCACACGAGTACGGAGTCATCGCTCTGGAAGTGGAGCAAGTTCCAGCGCGAGTATGCGACACCCTGGCTTGCAATCGTGTCCCAGACCCACGGCACAACCATGCGGCGTGGCGCGGTAGTTGGATGCTTCGTGAGAATGCAATCGATGTAGTATCGAGCGAAGCAGGGCGGCACAAGCCCGCCAAGCTTGGCGGCGTTTGCATCGAGAAATCGCCAGAGGTGCAGCTCGTCGCGTTGGACGTGGCGGGTCGGCAGCAGCAACGGATCGAAGTTCGCCGCGACGATGTCGCTCAGCCCCGTCGCCCACGATGTTGAGCCGTCGTCGCCCTGGGCAAGCACGAACTCATGGAAACTCAGGCCTCGCCCGAGCCTCACGAGTGACTCCTGCAGCGCATCGCTGCCCCAGTCCTTTGCCTTATTCATCGATTCAACATAGAACGGACGGGGCGACTTGTGAAAGCTTCGCATCGCAACGTCGGCGGGCAACTGAAGGTTGAAAGGCATGTTGCTCGTGTGATGATCGCCCCACGTCAGGCGGTTGGGGCTTTCGCACACGACGACTACGCCGTCGTCCTTGAGAACGCTCTTTGCCAGACGCAGCACGTCGATGCGCTCCTGCGTCGTCATGTGCTCGAGCACGGCAAACAGAACGAAGACGTCTGCCCCCGCGCCGAGCTTCTCGCAGTGCCGGCGAACATGCGCGTGGATGGCCTCGGGCGACGCGGCGTGAAACTCGATGTTGTTTGTGCCCAGCTCCCGCTGCTTGCCCTTTGCGAAGCTCACCGAACCCTTTTCGATGTCGATCGCGAACACGCTGTGCGCCCGCGTCGCGAGCGCAAGCCCGACGCTGCCGGTCCCGCAGCCAAACTCGACGACGTTGCAGCCGGCGAGGCTCTTGGTCTGCTCGATCCAAGGAATGAAGCGGTCGCGAGTAGCTTGATATCGGTCGGCCCATTCAAACATGAGCGAGGGTATGCGTTGCTGGCGTGATTTCATGCCGGCGATGAGCGAGTCTTCGAGCGAATCGTCGGCATGGGGGAGAGTTTCAACTCGGCTTGCCGCTCAGGTTCGCGGCGTCGCGCCTTGCCTGGTCGCTTCGCAGTGCGAGCATCTCGCGGTACTTTGCGATGCTCACGAATTCATACCACGACAGCAGGCGGCACATGACCAGGCCCGGGTAGCCGTCGAGGAAGCCTTTTTGGATGAAGTAGGAATAACAAAAGCGGAGCGTCGGGCGGAACGGAAGTTTTCTTGCGAAAGCCTTGAGCCAGCGGCGGCGTTCGATGGGTTCGCCGAAGAACTTGGCGCGAACGGCGCCTTCGTCCTTGGCTTCCATGGCGTGGGCTTCCCACGTGGTGTAGCGATTGTGCTTTTCGATCCATGCGGAAAGATCGGGGTATGCGTAATGCAGGAACTCGTTGGAGAGGTAGCCCGCGTTGCCCGTGCTGAGCACGATGTGCTCGTGGACTTCGTTGTCGCCGCTGCCTGTGTCGCCAAGCGTGCCGATGCGTTCATAGCGGCCCAACTTGTGCTTGAGCAGGCGCACGTTCCAGCTTGGGTAGTAGCCGCAGCCTTTGATCCAGCGCCCGAAGAACATGAAGCGGCGGTTGACCCAGTAGCCATCGCCGCAGCCCGCCTGCGCGAACTTGCCCTGGGGCTTCCACGTGCCCTCAACAACGCGCTTGATTTCCTGCGCAAGTTCGGGCGTCATGTACTCGTCTGCGTCGAGAATCATGACCCACTCGTTCTTCCACGGGACCATTTCGAGGGCCCAGTTCTTCTTCTTGGGCCAGCCCGTGGTTCGGTTGTACTTGAACTGGTAGACGTCTGCCCCCATCGCCTGCGAGAGCGCGATGGTCTGGTCGGTGGAGGAGCTGTCAACGACCACGAGCTCGGTTGCCCATTGGCAGCGACGCAGACATTCGACGATGTTGCGTTGCTCGTTCTTGACGGGGACGAGAATAGAAACTTTGACGCTGCCGGCGGGCGGGAAGTCGCCTGGCGGCATCTGGGTTGGGTTGAGTTCGACGCGCAAACGATCGGCGTCGGCGTGGCGAGGATCGGGTATGAGAATCTCTGACGGTTGATCGGATTCGTCCTTTGTCGGCGACGCGACCAATGGCGAGCCGGCAACAAGTGCCGCGACGGCTGGCGTGGTGCTGGTGTCTGCCGGCAGAACGGTCTTGACCGCCGCGTATTGATTGAGCGGTACGGTGCCCGCCGTGCCCTCGGCAACAGCCAGGCCTTGCACTGGCTTTGGCTGTGGGGCAGTGGTGGGCTGTGGCAACACGGCATTCGCATCAAGACCTGCTGCCCGGATTTCGGTCATCTTCAGCGAGATGAACAGGTCATACGCCGCGAGAAAGAGGCAGAAACGGAAGCCGGTCGCGCCGTCCAAGATGCCCAGCTTCACGATGTACATGTAGAGGAATCGCCAGAGAGCGGTAAAGGGTAATCGTGGCAAGACGTTGCGCTTGAGCCAGCGGCGGGTGGCGATGCCTCGCTCAAGCGGCCCGGCGTCTTCGCCCCTCCGCAGCACACGCTCACGCGTCAGTTCTCGTGCCTCAAGCGTGCTGTAGCGGTTGTGCTTGGCGATCAGGTGCTCAAGACCTCTCCGATCTTCGTGCAGCATGAGGTGACGCAGCCGGCTGGTCTGGCCATCAACGATCATGTGCTCATGCACCTCGCGTTCTTCGTAGCGGGCTTTGCCCCGCTGAAAGAAGCGGAGGTTGTAGCTGGGGAAGTAGCCGCAGTGGCGGATGGGTTTGCCGAGAAAGTATGTGAGACGATTGACGTAGTAGCCCGCCATGCGCTGCTTCGAGACGTCGCCTCGGGAGATCATGAGCAGTTCGTCACGCAGTGTGTCGGTGATGGCTTCGTCGGCGTCGAGGATGAAGACCCAATCGGTTTGAATGGGCAGGTTTGAAAGCGCCCAGTTTTTCTGGCGGGCGTAGCCAAGCCAGGGCTGTACGACAACCTGTGCGCCATACTGCGCCGCGATTTCGCGGCTCTTATCCGTACTTTCGCTGTCGACGACAAACACCGCGTCTGCCCAGTCGCTGACGCTCTCGAGCGCGTAGCGGATGTTGGCTTCCTCGTTAAACGCGGGGATGATGACGGTGATGTTGCTGGGAGGCTGGGAGCTGGGACGTTGGCGCGCGACACCGTTGTCGGGTGATGAGGAGCCCTGAGGCGAGCGCAGAATGGACGCGGCAGACATCATGTATGTATGGTGTATCGGCTGGCGGGAACATTGCCGCCGCAACCCCTTATGCCCTCGATGGTTCTGACATTCCTTTCAGCATGATGTCGGTGAATTGCCCGCACAGGGCCTTCTTTGACAAACTCGTCGCGACAACGCTCGCCGCACGCTCGCCCATGGCGCGGAGTTGTTCGTCGGGTGTGTTCAGCATCTCTCGCAGGGCTTTTTCGGCAGCGTCGACATCGCCGTGCGGAATGTGCCAGCCGATCCTGTGTTGTTCGACGAGGTCGCTGACGTGACTGGGCTTTGGACCGAATGTAAGAACAGGCCGAGAGACCGCCATCGCGCCGTAAACCTTGCACGGGTGCACGATGCCGACAACGTCGTCGCCGATGCTCACAACATGCACGTCAGCCGCGGAGAGTGAGTACTTGATTTCGTTGAAGGGTTGATACGGCAGGCTCACGATGTTCTTCGCGCCCTTGGCGATGCGATCGTCGACTTCTTTTTTGCCGCCGCCGCCGCCGATGCAGTAGAAGACCATGCGGGGGTTGTCCTGCAGGCGTTCCGCGGCGTCGAGCAGCGTCTTGAGCGGGTTGGCGGGGCTGTGGTTGCCCGAGTACATCACGACGAACTTGCCTTCGGGGGCGCGATTGGTCGAACCAAGGTTGTGCTTGGCGCGGAAGGGGTTGTCCTTGTGCTCGATGCGAATAAGGTCGTCATCGTGCGGCCAAGGCGGGGCGGCGACCGTCTTCTGCCGAACCGGAACGCCCTTTTTCTCGATGCGCTCAAGCATGAAGCGGTCCATGACCACAATGTCGCTGGCTTGCCTCAGGATTGCGCGATTGAAGAAGTCAAAGACGCGAGCCTGAAAACTCGTCTCCGTGATCTTCTTCATCGCGATCATCTGATCCGGGTTGAGATCCATGAGCCAGTATTTCACCGGCACGCCACGGAGTTTGGAAATCCACGCGCCCGCAAAGCCGCAGAAGGGTGGGCTGGTGCTGACCATGAGGCCGGCCAAGTTTCGCGTGAAGAGCCCGCGGATGAACGCCTGCGCGAGGAAAATAGTCTGCGCGAGCAACCGCACGGCAATCGACGACTTGCCGAAACTCGACAGCGGCAATCGGCGCACATCCACACCCTTGAGCATCTCGCGCGAGGGGTACTTCTTGCTGGGGTCGTCATAGCCGCGAGCGCTCGCGTACACGACAACGCGATAGCCGCGCTGGGCGATCGCGGCGGCTGCATCGGCGATGTGCTGCCCGACCGACGCGGGGTCGGGGACGTAGACCTGGGAGATGATGAGGAAGGTGGGTTTGGGCACGCGGAAATTTCAGTGATCAACAACACACAACGACACGACGACTCGCCCACTCATCAGAGCCTCAGCGCTTGGCTTTCTTTGCGACCTTTTTTGTCGCAGCCTTCGATTTCTTTGAGGGCTTGCCACCTCTGGAACTTGCCTTCCCATACCCCGCCGGAATCCCCTGCTTCCACGTATCCATGTTCTTGGATTCGGGGTTGTAGCCGTCGCCCGGGATCGGGTGGCTGCCCTTGGTGAACGTGCTGATGCTGCTCTTGTGGGCGGTCTTCGCCGTGTACTTGGCGTTGAACTCGCCTTCGATCCACTTGTACGTGCGCTCCATGCCGTCGCGCAGGCGTGTCGAGGGTTCCCAGCCCAGATATTCCTGAATCTTCTTGTTGTCGCTGTTGCGCCCCGCGACCCCCTGGGGCGCATCAAGCTTGTACTTGCGTTCGAGCTTGATGCCCGCGATATCTTCAGCGATCGACACCAGCTGGTTGATGCTCACGAGTTCGCTGCTGCCCAGGTTGATGGGTTCCAATATCTGGCTGTGCGTGATCATGTTGATGCCGCGGACGCAGTCGTCAACATACATGAAGGATCGCGTCTGCGTGCCGTCGCCCCAGATTTCGATTTCGTGCTTGCCTGACATCTTTGCCGCGATCACTTTGCGGCAGATTGCAGCCGGGGCTTTTTCGCGCCCGCCTTCCCAAGTGCCGTTGGGGCCGTACACGTTGTGGAACCGGGCCGTGCGAGTGTGCATGCCAAAGTCCTCGCGGAAGTGGCGGCACATGCGCTCGCTGAAGAGTTTCTCCCAGCCGTAGCCGTCCTCGGGCAGACCCGGGTACGCGTCTGCTTCTTTGAGCGCAGTGATGTTGGGGTCTTTCTGTTTGTCGGCGTTGTAGACACAGGCGGAACTCGCGTAAAAGAATCGCTTGACCCCTGCTTCCTGGGCCGCGAGCAGCATGTGCGTGTTGGTGAGCACGCTCAGCATGCACAGGGCCTTGTTGTTCTCGATGAAGCCCATGCCGCCCATGTCCGCGGCGAGCTGATAGACCTCGTCGGCGCCGGTACTCACCTTGCGGCACACCTTGTAATCCCGGCAATCACCCTTCAGCGGCCCGGCGTGATTCTCAACGTCGCGATGGACCTGGTACCACTCATCAAGCGGCTTGATGTCCACGGCGCGAATCTTGCGAACACCCATCGAGCGGAAGAAGTTGATCAGGTGCCCTCCGATAAACCCGCCCCCGCCAGTCACGACGATGGTCTGTTTGGGATCGATCTTGACGCCGCCAGCGAGGGAAATATCCGACATTGCTCTCAACTCCTCAACGCGTTGCGTTGGAAAAGAACCACCATTTTTCGACGCGACCACCATCGCGCCCGTGCCAACGACCTCCCTGCGCGATTGCACAGGCTGGCCCAAAAAAGAAGGATCGGATAGTAGACGACGCGACTTTTGGAGCCGTGTTCGGTAGCGCGGGCTTTCAGGCCATGCGCATGATGAGTTTGGTGACCGAAGCCGTGAATTGGCCCAATGGTTCAATTCCTAATTTGCCCAGCCATGGACAGACCGATACCACGCAACTGTCCGCGCAATGCCTTGCACCAAAGAGACTTGCGGCCGCCAGCCGAGTGTCTCGGTCGTTTTTTGGATGCTCAAGACCCGCTTCGGCACGCCATCGGGCTTTGTACCGTCCCAGGAAACGACCCCCGAGTAGCCTGTCGCCTTGGCGATGACGTCCGACAGTTCCCGAAGTGTCGTTTCCGTTCCGCTGCCTAAGTTGAACGCTTGGGGTGTACCCGCGACGTCCGCCGCTGCGATGATGCCCCGCGCCGCGTCTTCAGCGTGCAGAAAGTCTCGGATCGCCGTGCCTGTGCCCCAGTGTGCGATCGCGGGTTCGTTGTTGTGTACCGCGTGCATGAAGCGATGGGTCATTGCGCCGGCGGCGTGCGAACGGGCGGGGTCGTCGAGGGAATCGCCTTCGCCGTAGAGATTTGTTGGAATGACCATAACGGAGTTGAGGCTGGTTGAGGCGTGCAGTTCCTTGGCGCGGGCGAAGACTTCCAGTTTGGCAGTGCCGAGACGTTCAGTCAAAGAATCGAGGGGGCCTGTGCCAAGGGAGTCCTCACGGAGTGGTTGAGGGGCGTTGGCCGGGTAACTTGTCATGTGGCCGACAAGCACGAGGCGTGGCGAAGCTTTCAATGTTTGCGAATGGCGCGCGAGAGAGTCGAGCAGGTTGATGCCCATTGACCGATTGTCGTGGTAGAGGTCGGTTGCGCGGGCCTTGTGCATCGCAAGGCCGCCCGAGAGACCGGCGCAATGCAGGACGATCAACGACGCCGATTTGCTCGCTTCGAGAAATGACTTGACGACGGTGTCACAGGCTCGTGCGTTGCGGAGATCGCTGGTTGCGCTTCTGGGAATTGTGATTTGTTGAGCAGAAACCCCTTGAGCGTGCAACGCTCGTGCGACCCATGAACCAAGGAACCCGCCGCCGCCCGTGAGGAGGACGTTTGCGCGGGACCAGTTGATTGGAGTTGGTGGGGCCATGGGTAAGAAACAGTACCGCCGTAGGCACGGTGCCCTCGTCGGGCATCATTGTCCGCGAGTACGCGCCGCTTGCCGGGCGAGGACGCCGGGCCTACAAACGAACGTACTGTCCTTCATGCACCGCCCCGGCTGTGATCCTGATGCAATGAGCGCCGAAGACTTCCTCTGCGACTTCTGCGGCTGCACGTGGACGGCGGAAAACCCGATGGTCGAGGGTCATAAAGGAAGCTTGATCTGTGGGCGATGCCTGACGGCCGCGTGCAAGTTGGTCTTGGTGCAGAACGCGGGAGTGGTGGTGCCGCAGCATATTGGGTGCGCGATGTGCCTGCTCAACAAGTCGGGCGATTACTGGCAAAGCCCGGTGCGAGCAAGCGTTGTTGAGGGCGAAGCCGGCGCGAAGGGTGAGGTGGATATTGAGCCCGAGCCTGGAAGCGTGGTGTGTCGTTGGTGCATCGAGCGCAGCGCGGGTTTGTTGAGCAAAGATGTCGAGAGCGGGTGGAAGCGGCCGGTGTAGTTCGTAGATTGGCG
>CAZEZV010000013.1:0-28050 GCA_964516725.1 uncultured Phycisphaeraceae bacterium | reverse complement strand
AGCGAGCCGTCGTTGTTGAAGTCGATCCCATCGCACAAGGGCGGCACTGAGAACGCGGGCGACAATGCGAAGAAGATGTGGCCGTTGGCCTCGACCATGACGCGGCAGACTTGTTCGTCTGTCGTGGGCGCGACGGGGAAGCTGAATGAGCCGTCGTTGGGCTCTGTGGATGTGATCGTGGACCAGGTTTGGCCGTTGTCGCTGGAGAACTTGATCGTTACCGTCGTCACGTTGAAGGGTGCGCTGGCTGTTCCGCCGGGGGTCCACGTCACGCCGACGGGCGTGCCTCGGAAGTTGCTCGTTGACGTGGGCTGTGTGATTGCGAAGGGTGTCGAGCCGGCGATGTTGACTCGCACGTTGGGCGAGACGGCGATGCCGCCTTGATTGTCTCGGACGACGAAACGGAAGCGACGGGTCGCAGGGGAAAAGGTTGCGTATTGCTCGCCGCGATCGAGTGCGCCGGCGAGCAGCGACGGGAAGTTTGGGAAGTAGCGGACGGTGGGAGGAGAGGGCGGATAGGAGCGGAAGAGCGGGCCGACGCCGGGGTCCGGATCGCCCAATGGCCGCGGCGCCGCGGCGTTGTACTGGTCCCAACTGCACGCGATGTTGAAGCTGTCGTCGGAAATGCTCGCCGAAAGTTTGAAGGGCGTCGCGGGCGGGATGCTGAGTTGGTCGGGCGTTGTGCTGCTAATCACGGGCTCGTTGTTGGTTGTCACCACCGGCACGCTGCACTGCGAATTGGGGCTTGCGAGGAAGTTCCGCATTTCGAGGATGCTTCCGGCGTGGAAGTAGGTGTCGGCGAAGATCACGAGGTTGTCACCCGTCAGGCCGCCGCCAACGGGGCACGCGCCGGGGTAGGACAGAATCGTTGAACCGCCGCCGGGTTCCCAGCTTGTCGTGCTGTTGATGTTGTTCTGGCAGCGGCCCAGCACGCCGTTGAAGGTGTGGTTGGCGCCGAACTGGTGACCCAATTCGTGCGCTGGCACGAGCGCGGAGATGGGCGACTCTTCGCCGCCGCGCGGGATGCCCGAGATACCCCGGGCTTTGTTGTTGCCGCACGGGGCGTTGAGATTTGCAACGCCGCCTCGCACGCGGGTGAGCAGGTGCCCGACGTCGTAGTTTGCCGGACCGATGATGCTGTCGACCGCGGTTTGATTGGCGGCGAGGTATGGGCCGGAGCAGTCGGCGGCTGGATCGCTGGTGCAGACCGGGTCGGCGTTTGGATATGGATCCGCGTTTGGATCGAAGAACGCGAGCAGGTTGTTGTTGGCGACGAGGAGGAATCGCACGCCCAGGTCTGCCTCAAAGATGAGGTTGAGGCGGTTGGTGACGGTGACGATCGCGGCGAGCGAATCGGCGGCGTTGGGCGGATTTGAAAGCACTTCGCATTGATACGCGCCGTACTCGCCTGTGCAGGCCATCGCGAAGCGGTACGTGCGGAGACTCACGATCGCGCGCTCATCGAAAGGATGCCCGCCGACTTCGTTGTCAACGGCGTCTGGATTGTGAGGTTGGCCTGCGCCGTGCTCGGGGCCGACGCTGCACGACCAGTGTTCGGCCGGTTCGGGCAGGTCCTTGAGGTAGTAGCTTGCGATGTACTCGCGGTTGCCAGCGGAGTATGGGTCGATGAAAACGCTGCCCGCGCTTGTGCGTGCGATTGCGCGGAAGCCGAACTGCGAGACGTCGAAACGCATCACTGCGCCTACGTCGTCGAGGCCGTGCGCGGCGTAGGTCTTCATGCCGGGGACGTGGGCTTCGAGACCGGGCTCCATGATGTTGGATTCGACGACATTGAAGCGCTGGATGGAGCCATCGGGCATCGGGATGGACACGATGATCGGAGCGATCCCGGACAATTCGTCGGGGGCTTGGGCGAGTTGCTGTTGGAGGGTCGTCCAATCGACCCTTGCAAGGTGCCCCGCAGTCGGGCGCACGAATGGGCGCTGCGCAACAACGTCGGCGGGGATGGCCGGGACAGTCGTGAACGCCTGCTGGGCCTGAGCCGCGCCTGCGAAGAGGGCGATTGCGAGAACGAATCGGGTGTGCGACATGGACAAACTCCAGTTTCCCGAGAGCATCAGTTATAACCGATGTGTCAAGCGCCGGTCGGTACCCCGCCTCTTCGAGGCGGGCGCGGAGACACAGCCCCGAGCTGTGAATTGCAATGCGCGCCTCGAAGAGGCAAGGCAACAAACCAAATCACTTCCCGGCGTAGTCGATCAGGCGGGCCAGTTCGTTTCGCAACTGACTTCTCGGAACCACGCGATCAACGAAGCCAGCCTTCTTGAGGAACTCAGATCGCTGGAAGCCCTCGGGCAACTCCTGGCGGATCGTCTGCTGAATCACTCGTGGACCTGCGAAACCGATCAAAGCGTTTGGCTCGGCGATGATGACGTGACCCAGCATTGCGAAACTTGCAGTGACCCCACCTGTGGTTGGGTCAGCAAGAACGCTGATGTATAGGCCGCGGGCTTCGTCGAGGCGCGCGAGGGCGGCGGATGTCTTGGCCATCTGCATCAAGGACAGGCCCGACTCCTGCATTCGTGCGCCACCGGAGCAAGAGACGGTGATGAGCGGCAGGTCATTCTTCGTTGCGTATTCAATCGATCTCGTCAAGACCTCGCCCACCACGCTGCCCATGCTGCCCATCATGAACGCTGGATCAAGGCACGCGACCATCGCCTGGCGACCTTTGATGAACATGGTGCCGGCCTTGATCGAGTCCTTTGCTCCAGTCTTGATTTGCTCTGCGAGCAAGCGATCTGAATATGCCTTCAAGTCCTTGAACTTCAGCGGATCGCCGGGAGCGATGTCGACGAACATCTCGACGAAGGAACCCGTGTCAGCCATTTGCCCGATGCGCTGCGTTGCTGAGACGCGATGGTGGTGGCCGCATTCCCGGCAGACCCACAAGTCCTCTTCAAGGTGCCCGCGGTAGAGCATCTTCTCGCAGCGCTCGCAGCGCCGCCACACGCCCTCGGGAATCTGGCTGGTGCTTTCCCGAGCGCTTGCCCACGTACGCGCGGCGGCTTTCTTGCCTGCGGGTGCGGCGATGGGCGTGGTTGTGGGTGTTGTGCCGGAGGCGGCTTGCTTTGTTTCTGCCATGAGTGGTCCTGACGCGCTTTGCTATGAAGTGGCGCTAAGGGAGGATCGACAGTCCGTCGTCTGAACCAGTAGTTTAGTGTGAATCGGGGAAGTCTGCTTGCGCCGCGTGTGACCGAGAATGTGACTCGCTGGAAAGTCGGACTATGCGAACAAAACTAAAACATGGCTCGCGCGATGACTCATCGCTTGCGGTAGAACTTCCAGAACACTTCGCGCGGCGCGAAGCCGCCTCGATGCCAATCGAGCGGCAGTTTGTCGCGGGCGTACTCCCGTCCGCATTCGGGACAGACTCCAAACGAATCGCAGCCGCGGAGGTCGTAGCCACACTTGGGACAGATGAGATAGTCCATCGACTTCACCTGCGTCCGCACGCGCTGGCAGTACGCGATGAGCAGGAGCCAGACGATGATGGCGGGAATCCAGCCGATGGCGATGAGATGGAGTGGGTTCACGATGGTCAGCTTCGTCATTGCAGCCAGGCCGTGGGCGGCGCAGACGCCGATGAAGATGAGCCACGCGGCGATGCAGGCGAGCATCAGCAGTCTGAGGGCGAGGATGACGCGGCGCGGGAACATGTGGCTGAAGGGGGGCGAACCTGATAACTGATTGCAGGGTATTCAACTTTGTGTAAAGACCCAATTCGGCTCACTAAAACGCGAATCCATCAGTATGATGTGCGTGTGCGGCATGAGACCCGCTCAGGTGACTTCGAATGTCCGCCGCCCGTGTGACTAGCCGTGGCTCAAGAACCCGTCGCCAACACCGCAACTCCATCACCCGACCCGGGCATCGATGCAATGCTTGCCGCAGCTGCCCGTGGCGAGCCGCGCGCAACAGAGCAGTTGCTGCCCTTGATTTACGAGCACCTGCGGGAGTTGGCGCGGGCAAAGTTGTCGACGGAGCCCGCGGGCATCACGCTGCAAGCGACGGCGCTTGTGCATGAGGCGTATCTGAAGCTCGTGCGTGGTGATCGGACTTGGAATGACCGCAGGCACTTCTTCGCGGCGGCAGCGCTGGCGATGCGACGGATACTCGTCGATCATGCCCGGGCAAAAAGAGGAGAAAAACGTGGCGGGGGGCGGCGGAAGTTCTCGCTTGAGTCGTGGGAACAACCTGCGACGTGGAGTACTGGGTCTGGGACCGGGTCTGGCGAACCAGACGGCAAGGGCGACCCCGCGGAGACCGACTGGATGGCCCTGGAGGACGCGATGCTGGAACTGGAATCACACGACCCAGAGCTTGCGGAAGTTGTGCATCTGCGTTACTTCGCCGGTCTGACGCTGGATGAGACGGCGCTCGCGCTGGGCAAGAGCACCCGGACCATCAATCGAGACTGGATGGTTGCTCGGGCGTGGCTTGTCAGAAGGATTGAGCGCGTGTGATTGTCTCCTCCGCCACCGCCGCGACGCATGGCAAACACCACGCACATCTCCGCCCACTGGCAGCGCACCAAGCACATCGTGGCCGACGCGCTCGAGCTGCCCCACTCGCAGCGCAGAGCGTTTGTCACGCAGGCCTGCGCGAGCGACGCGGTGCTCCACGCGGAGGTGCTCGACCTGCTTCGCTCGTTCGACACCGCGGGCGACGTGCTCAGCGAGCAGGGCGTGCCTGCACGAATGCTCGCGGATGCGCTCGCCGCGCCCATCATCGCTCGCGGCACACAGATCGGGCGATACGAAGTGCATTCGCTGCTGGGCAGCGGCGGCATGGGGAGCGTGTTTGAGGCGTTTGATACTGTGCTACAGCGGCCCGTTGCACTCAAATTGCTCAGCATGGGTTTGGCTTCGACCGGGGCTCGCAGGAGATTCGACGCGGAGGCGGCGGCGCTTGCGAGGCTGGATCATCCGGGCGTGGCGCGTGTGTTCGAGATCGGCGTGTACCAGCCCGCTGAGGCCGGGGCTGTAGGCAACGCGCTCTCGGTACCGTTCTTTGCGATGGAGCTCGTACAGGGTTCTCGAACCATAGAAAAATTCACGCGCGAGACGCACGCCAGTGTTCGGGACGTGCTTGCCCTGTTTGCACGCGTCTGCGACGCGATTCATCACGGCCATCAGAAGAGCGTTCTGCACCGCGACATCAAGCCGCGAAACATTCTTGTGGATGCGCAGGGCAACCCGAAGGTCATCGACTTTGGCGTTTCGCGTTTGCTCGACGCGGGCAGCGCGGGGAACGTCACGCAGGCCAATGACATCGTCGGCACACCCGCGTACATGCCTCCCGAGGCGTTTGAGAAAGGCATCCACGCGCTTGACACCCGCGCGGATGTGTACTCACTGGGGATCACGCTGTACGAGCTCTTGCTTGGCGAGCCTGTCTTTGAGGTCGCGGGGCTCTCGCCTTCGGAAGCAAGCCGGTTTGTGCTTGCCAGGTCTGCGCCGCTGCTGGGGGCACGGCGCGCCGACTGCAAGGGTGATGTGGAGACGATCATCGCGAAGGCGATGTCGCGCGATCCCGCGGATCGGTATCAGTCCGTGGATCAACTCGCTGCGGACTTGCGGCGAGTTCTCTCGTATGAACCTGTCATCGCTCGCGCAGCGCCGCTCTGGAAGCAGGGAGCGCTGTTCGCTCGACGTCACAAGCCCCTGGTGTTCGCGGCGTGCGCGGTGCTGTGCGCGCTGGGCGTGGGTGTTGCGGGGCTGGTCGCGGGCATTTCGCGCGCTCGCGAGAGCGAACGGATTGCGAAAGAGCAAGCCAACCGCGCGACGCAGATTTCCGACTTCATGATCAACATGATCCGCTCGGGCAGTTCGTTTGACACGAGCTACTACACCGACAGCGACGCCGCTGAACTCATCACGAGCGCGCGATTGAAGCCCTGGCCCAAGGCCGTCGCGGAGGGACATGCGCCGTCAGTCGGGGATCTGCTCTTCACCTCCTTCAACCAGCTTGAGTCGAGTTTTCCGGACGATCCGGGTCTGCGCGCCGAGCTAGGCGCGATGCTGGCGCAGACGTCCATCAATCTCACGGATCCGCGCAGCGCAGAGCTTGCCCATCGCGCCGAGCGCATGCTGACGGACGTGCATGGCGAGGATCACACTCGCACGGTCGCCGTCAGGGCCGTGCGGATGCACGCACAGGCGCTCGCGGGGGAGTACGCGCACGTGCCCGACATCGAGCGGTCGATCCGGCTGCTGATCGCGAGAAAACTCCCGGAAGAGCAGTCTCTTCTTGCGCAGCTCTGCAGCACGTACGCCACCGCGTGCCGGAACTACAGCAGGCCCGAGTCAGCGATTGCGTTGCTACAGGAGGCGCGTGCGGCGCTGGACTCGACTTCACCAAACGACAATCAGTACAAGTTGAGCATCGAATCAACCATGCTTCAGGCTCGGACAACGCAGAGCAATCGCGAGCAGTCCATCGTTCAGGCAAAGGAATTGTTCGAGCGGGCAAAGAGCATTCCAACACGACCAGAACTCACGTCGCTGAGCATGCTGTTCTATGTCATGATGTTCCAGCGGGACAACAACCAACTCGAAGATGCTCGCGACACATGCATGCAGGGCATCTCGCAAGCGGTGGCGTTCGAGGACGGCGGCATTTTTTCGACCTACGAGTGGTACCACAACCTGTTCATGATCTCGCTCATGCTGGGCGATCATGCGACGGCTGAGTACGCCGCACGCGAGCAAGCTGCGGCGTCGCTTGCGTCGCTGGGTCCAACCTCAAGCTACACGACCAAAGCGCACGGTCGCCTCGCCCGCGTGTTGCTCGGAGCGAACAAGGATCTGGCGGATGCGCAGCGCGCGGCCCGCGCCGCGATGGATGGTGCGCCCGACCTGCTCGCCAAGGGCGATTGGTGGACCGTGTACCACGAGCTTCTGTGGGCGTGGGCGATCCGCGCGCAGGGAAACCCGGAGCGCGCCCGCACGATCATCCGTGATCGCATGACTGTCGAAGCTACCGAAAGCCAGAACCCGCAAGGAGACTGGGGCCAGGTCATCCGCTGGACGCAGCTCGCCGAGTGCGAGATCGACATTGCGACCCGCGACCCCGCGCATTCCCTTGCCGAAGCCGAGTGGTGCGTCGATCAAGCCGTGTGCTACGCGCAGTATCTTGGGCGAGACTGGCCTTCCTCCGAGTTTGCGTACAAGGCACAGGACAGGCTTGTAGCGATGCAGCGTGCTAGGGCGAAGTGACTATCGGGCCAACGTGAGTATCGCTGGGAGTAGCCTTCTAGTCCACGCAATTGCCCATCGTTCAGCACGCGCAATCGCTCGGACATTCTCCGCATTTTTCAGGTGGTAAATCAAGCCTCCGCCTAACCTTGCCTCCATGCGATCCAACACATCGGCGTTCTCTTTCGCCGCACTTCTGCGCAATGCAGTCATGCTCGCCTCGCTCACCTCGGCTGCGTTCGCGCAGTCGAGTTCTGATTCTCCGCTCGCACCACCCGCCAACGGCCCGCGCCGTGCGGATCCGGCGTGGATTGCACTGACTGATTGCACGGTGCATGTGTCGCCCACCGAGACGCTGCATCGCGCGGTTGTTGTGTTCAAGAACGGGCTCATCGACACGATTATCCCCGGTGCGATCGGCCCCGACGCCAAGCCCGACACCGACGACGACATTCCCGCTCGCGCGCCGATCGGCCCGGCCAACTACAAGGCCACAGGTTTGCATGTCTACCCGGCCTTCATCGACGCGTTTGTTGAAGTTGAAACGCCAATGCCGCCGCTCCGTGGCGAAGGTCGCGCGGCCACCGGCTCACACTGGAACGAAAGCGTGACTCCTCAGCGCGATGTGCTGGATGGCCCCGGCATCGACGAAGGCACGGCCAAGTCACTCCGCGACATGGGATTCGCCGCAGCCTGCATCAGCCCCAAGGGCGGGATCTTCCGCGGACGCAGCGCAGTGGTCAGCCTCGCAAAACCCGCAGCGCTTACGAGCGCTGACAAGCCGCCTGTGTATCGCGCGGACGCGTATCAGACGATTTCCTTTGACCTTGGCGCACGCGGTTACCCAGACAGCCAGATGGGCGCGATCGCGCTGATGCGGCAGACTTTGATGGACGCCGAATGGCAGTTTGGCGAACAGGCGATGCGCGACAACGGACCGAAGCAATCCAATGGCCAGCCGCGAGATGATGAAGTGGCGAGCTGCCTTGAATATCTCGGCATGGACAAGATGACGGACAAGCACTTTGTCTTTGACGCCGCCGATGAACTTGAGCAGCTTCGAGTGCACCGTGTGCTTGAAGAGTGCGGCGAAGACGCCAGCCTGATCATGGTCGGCAGCGGAAGCGAGTTCGCGCGGCTGAGTGCGATCAAGGATGATGGTCACTCGTTCATTCTTCCGTTGAACTTCCCAAAGGCTCCCGATGTTTCGAGCCCGGGAAAGGCGGAGGCGGTCGAACTGCGGGACATGATGCGCTGGGAGCAGGCCCCGACGAATCCGCGCCGCATGGCGCAGGCAGGGATCGAGTTTGCCCTGACCAGCAGCAAAATCAAGGATCGCGGACAGTTCCTCCCCAATCTCCGCAAAGCGATTCAGCACGGCTTGAAGCCCGAGCAGGCTCTCGCGTCTCTCACGACTGTGCCCGCGAAGTTGCTCAGCCTCGAAGACCAACTCGGCACCATCTCTCCCGGCAAGCGGGCCAACGTGCTGCTGACGACCGGCGATGTCTTTGAGAAGAAAACCAAGTTCCGCGCCATCTTCGTTGACGGCATCTTCCACGAACTCGAAAAAGAAAAAGTCGATCTCTCCGGCACGTGGGTCACCAACCTCTCGCACGGCGGTGCGACACGCTCACTCCAGATCGACGCCGACGGCACGGTGCACGTCATCAAGATCACGCCCGCCGACCTGGCCAAGCCGGATGAAAAAGATAAAACCGTCAAAATCAAAGCCCGCAAAGTCTTGCAGGACGCAAACACCCTCACCTATATCTTCGATCACGACGAATTCGGCGACCCCGGGATCGCCAGCGTCGCGATGATCTTCGACACCTCAACCACTCCCTCAACCGCGACAGGCCGCGTCGTCCTGCCCAACAACATGACGATCCAATACACCGCCGTGCGCGAACCACGAAGCATCGCCGGCGACTGGCCTTTGTTCTTTGATGTCGTAGACATCGCCCACCAAGTGGGCGGCATTCTGAAGTTCAAAGAAACCGGCAAAGGCGCAAACAAGAAAACCTCGCTCGATGTCTTCATGACCACCGACGACGGCAAGCAGCAAACCGTCGCCGCACGTGACGTGACGTGGGACGGTGAAAAACTCTCGTACAAACTCCTCAGCGCCGACATGGGCGGCCAGTATCCCGACGTCACCATCCACGCCAAGGTCGATTGGACCAAGACTCCCCCGCTGCTCACCGGAAGCGTCAACAACGCCAACGGCTCGTTTCCGTTTGCGGCCCGCAAGATCGACGACGCCGAAAAGTGGTGGCTGGGCACGTGGATCGTCGTTCGCACCGATGGCAAACCCGAACCCACACCTGAGCAAGATCCAGACGACGACAAGGTTCGCCTTGAGTTCTCGAAAGACAAACTCACCGTCATCATCTCCAAGCCCGGCAAGGACGACATCCGCATCGACGCGGAAGACCTCAAGATCGACGAGAAAACCGGCACGATCACCTTCACGCACGACCTGAAACCCATTGGCGGCGAAGGCAAGAGCAGCGACACCATCACGCGCTTCAATGGCGAACTCCGAGGCGTTAGCACGCTGCCCAATGGAACAAAGCACGAGTACGCCGCTCGCCTTGAAGTGAAGGACGCCGAGGAAGAGGACGAGCCCGCGCCCAAGGACATCCCCGAAACCTTTGGCACGCCCTTCGGCCCTTACGCGCTCGACACGACTCCATCGCAAGACACCGTCGTCATCCAAAACGTCACCGCGTGGACCAACGACGACACGACCGGCGACCCTGACGCAATCGAAAACCCGCCCAGCGGCATCGCAAGTTCGGGCATCATCAAGAACGCGATGGTCGTCATCTCGGGCGGCATGATCAAAGTCGTCATGGGCTCAAACGGCGATGGCAACTTCCGCGTCGGCGCGGATGCCATCATCATCGACGGCACGGGCAAGCACCTCACCACCGGCATCATCGATGCCCACTCCCACACCGGCATCAGCAAGGGCGTGAACGAGGGCGGGCAGGCCGTCACCGCAGAAGTGCGCATTGAAGACGTGACGAATCCCGACTCTGTCGACTGGTACCGCCAACTCGCGGCGGGTGTCACGAGCGTGCTGCAACTGCACGGCAGCGCGAACGCCATCGGAGGCCAGAGCCAGACCACAAAGAACCGCTGGGGCGTCGCTCGCCCTGAGCACATGCACTTTGAGGGCGCGATTCCGGGCATCAAGTTCGCTCTGGGCGAAAACCCCAAGCAGGTCAACTGGGGAACCGCAACCGCTCGCTACCCGCAGACGCGCATGGGCGTCGAGATGCTCATCCGTGATCGCTTCACCGCTGCGAAGGAATACGCCGCGGCGAAAGCGACCAATCATCCACCACGTACCGACATTGAACTCGAAGCCCTCGCCGAAATCCTCTCCGGCAAGCGCCTCATCCACTGCCACAGTTACCGCCAGGACGAAATCGTCATGCTCTCGCAAGTCGCCCGCGACTTTGGCTTCAAGATCGGCACGTATCAGCACATTCTGGAAGGCTACAAAGTCGCCGACTACGTCCGCGACTACTCCGGCGGCGGCAGCGGCTTTGCTGACTGGTGGGCATACAAGATTGAAGTACAGGATGCGATCCCTGCGGGCCTGCCGATGATGCAGAAGGTCGGCGCGACCACGAGTTTCAACAGCGACAGCAACAACCTCGCGCGATTCCTCAACGTTGAAGCAGGCAAAGCCATCAAGTACGGCCGTGAAGTGGGCGGCTTCAGCGAGAGCGAAGCGTGGAAGTTCGTCACGCTGAATCCTGCGAAGCAGTTGAAGGTCGATCATCGCGTGGGCATGATCAAGGAAGGCTACGACGCCGACCTGGTTCTGTGGTCGGGCTTCCCGATGTCCACGTTTGCTCGTGTTGAAAAGACGTGGGTCGATGGGCGCGAGTTGTACAGTCAGGATCAAGACGCGAAGCATCGCGCGAAGATCGATGCCGAGCGCAAGCGCCTCATCAACAAACTGCTCAAGGAAGAAAAGAAGGGCAAGAAGAGTGATGCGAAGACGGACGGCGCGAAGTCGGATGCTTCCACCCCGCCCGAAGGCCGGCGTCGTCGTCGTCCGGAAGATGGCGGCTCTTCAAGCGATACATCAGGCTCCGACATTCTCACAGACGAGCAACGCAAGGAACTCCACGACCTCTACATGCAGCAATACATGAGCGGCCGCGACCCACGCTACATGCCGGGCGTGTGTGGCTGTGGTTTCCACAGTTGGGAGTAATACGTGGAAGTTGTTGTGCTCTTGTGAACATCTGATTCAACACAGAGGCCGCAGAGAGCGCAGAGAAAGGCAATGCATGCACACAAAGAAACCGCTTCAGACTCGCCAAGTTGAATGAACTCACACGACAGCCCGCTCGCTCCAATTCACACTGACGCCCACTCACAACCCCGTTTCTCTCTGCGCTCTCAGTGCTCACAGTGTTCAATCGCTTTTTCTAACGTGCCCCATGCGAACCACCCTCCTCACATCTCTGCTCATCACGCTCCCCGCCCTCGCTCAGGACCTCACCCCCAAAGCCCCGCCTCAATCCGACGCGATCGTCATCAGCAACGCGACCATCCACCCCGTCTCCGCCGATCCCTTCGTCGGCACGCTGTACTTCTCGCAAGGCGTTCTCCGCGCCGTCTGCACCACGTCAAAGTGGAAAGAAGTCGAAGCCACCGTCCTGTGGGAGAAGCCGCCCAAACGCATCGACGCCACAGGCAAGCACGTCTACCCCGCCTTCATCGCGCCATACACACAGCTTGGCCTCACCGAAATCCAATCTGTTCGCTCAACCCAAGACCTCGGCGAAGTGGGCTCCATCACCCCAGAAGTCAAAGCCTGCACGGCTTTCAACCCAGACTCCACACTCATTCCCGTCACACGCCGCAACGGCGTCCTCATCGCCGGCATTTTTCCAGATGGAGGTCTGGTCCCAGGCCAGGGCTGCGCCGCTCGCCTTGACGCGTGGACCATCGAAGACACCGCTATCACACCGCGCGACGGCTTCGCCAGCGTTGGCATGGTCCTTCGCTGGCCCAACGTCCGTCCGATCACGGCGTGGTGGATGGATCGCAGCGAAGAAGACCAACTCAAGGAAATCCGTCAGCAGTTGGACGACATCAAGAAACTCTTCGACACGGCGAAAAACTACGCCGTCGCTCGCAAGCATGACGCAACGCAGCCCATCGACCTGCGCTGGGAACCGATGACGCCAATCTTCTTTAGCCCTGCGGCAACGACCACCGAAGACCAAGTCGCATCGCCAACCGCCAAAGACACAGCATCCGGCGAAGACGCCGACAAGTCAAAGGCCAAGCATCCAACGTTGCCCGTGTTCATCCACGCCCAGGACGCCGATCAAATCACCTCCGCCGTCTCGTTCTGCGCCGAACGCAACATCCGCTGCGTCATCGTGGGAGGCCGAGACGCCGCGCTCGTCTCTGAACTCCTGAAAAAGCACGCCGTCCCCGTCATTGTCACCGGTGCCCAGAACATGCCCCGCCGCGATGACAGCGCTGCCGACGATGGCTTCACCGTCCCCAAGCGCCTGTTCGACGCCAAGATGCAGTTCACAATCGCCAGCAGCGACGACACGGCACACGAGCGAAACCTGCCGTACGTCGCCGCAACCGCCGTCGCACACGGCCTGCCCATCGACGCCGCCCTCCGCGCCCTCACCATCGACGCCGCGAAGATTCTCAACATCGACGACCGCTACGGCTCGCTCGAAGTGGGCAAGTCGGCGAGTCTCATCGTCACGCAGGGTGACCCGTTGCAAGTCACCAGCGACGTCATCATGGCGTTCCTTGACGGCCGCCAGATTGACTTGTCAAACAAGCAAACGAAACTCGCAGAGAAGTACATGGAGCGGTATCGCCAGAAGGGCGATGTGAAGTAAGCATGCAGCCACGTCTGCGGCGTGCGGCGTTGCATGCAGCCCGACCGTAAGGGAGAGGCTTGTTCAGCTCACTTGCACACGAAGCCCTCCCTGACGGTCGGGCTACTTGTTTACGGATTGATCC
Organism: uncultured Phycisphaeraceae bacterium; assembly: GCA_964516725.1. GTDB lineage: Bacteria > Planctomycetota > Phycisphaerae > Phycisphaerales > UBA1924 > BJHL01. Next base: position 14,803 of record CAZEZV010000013.1, on the reverse strand, counting down.
CGCCGCCAAACTTCACCACATCCGCGATGAAGCTGGTCATGTATTCGTCATCCGGCGGCGGGACATTGTCGGCTCGCCAATCGCCGAAGAACACGGCGTTGCGCTTCCAACCGGCGCGATCTTCGGAGCTCATGCCCATCTTGTTGTTCTGCTCCCAGCGCGGGCTGTGCCAGTTGTCGGCGTCCATGATGATCGGGAATTGGTTGTTGCGCGCTTCGATGGCTTTGGTCACACCGCCCTGACCATCCTGCACAAACAACAACTCAGCGGCGAGCATGAGTTCGCCCGCTGGATACTGATAGCTGGTGCCGAACTGCTGCCACTGTGGCTTGAACTCCTTAGCAGGGTCAAAGCTCTTCAGGTCTGACGGACACCTCCACGGATCGCCCGCGATCCAATCCGAGTTGAGGTCGGTTGGGTCAACCCGCACTGGCATGCTCGCGTCCACGTACTTTGCCATAACGTCGAGCAGTCCAGGGTCGTTGGTGTTATTCCCGTCATTGAGTGGAGCAACCTTTGGCAAGAGCCTGCCCTTGCTCTCCGTATCCATATACAACTGCAACCCCATCCCGATGCCCTTGAGGTTCGCAAGGCACTTCACGTTGCGCGAAGTTTCTCGCGCCCTGCCCAACGCCGGAAACAGCAATCCCATGAGCACGGCGATCACCGCGATGACTACGAGCAACTCGATCAGCGTAAAGCCGGCGCGCGGTGGTCGGGGGCGGGTACCCCCTCGCTCCGCGAGAAGAGATTTCAATTTGATGCTCAAACCCATAGCCAGACCTTTCCATGATGCGCTGAGCAAGTCGTTCACCACTCCCTCGAATGGTACAGTACCACTTCAATAACGAACATATGCCATACGCACGAATCGGTTCGCCGTTTCTGCACTAGACCTCAAACTCGCCGCCAATCACTCATCGACATGTGACCTCTGCCACTATTTCAGTTGCACTAGCCCGCGATTCGATGTATGCTGGCGAGCCAATCACTTGGCCAATAACAGCCGAGATTCACCGGCTGCCCCTCGAACCAACCAGAGCCGAGCCTCAACTGCGACGAGGCCCGGCCCAACCAGTCAGGACACTCCATGGCAGGCCCAACCCCCCAAGGCGACACCCCGGCAACAACAACCGCCCAATTCAACCTCGCCGGGGAGCCCATTCCGCCCCTGCCTGAGAACGCGACCAATGAGCAGAAGGACGAGCATTGGTTCAAGCATGTGTACATGGGGAACCGGATGCCGCAGTTGACGGTGCGGGCGGTGCTGACGGGCGGCATTCTGGGGATGTTACTTGCCGCGAGCAACTTGTACACCACACTCAACATCGGCTGGGCGTTCGGCGTTGCGATCACTTCGAGCGTTGTCAGCTTTGTGATTTGGTCGATCATCACGCCGCTGGTTGGTTGTCGCAAGATGACGATCCTTGAAACCAACTGCATGGCGAGCACAGCGAGCGCTGCGGGCTATAGCACGGGTTCCACGATTGCGACGATGTTTGGTGCGTTAGTTCTGCTGCAGCTGACGCCTCCAAACATGTACAACCAACACCTCGCCTTTGAGGCCAAGGCTACTCAAGGCAGCGTGAGCATCAGTTACGGAACGACGGAGCCAACGACGACGGAGCCCATCGCGTTTGACGCGACGCCAGAACAGTTCACTGATGCGCTAGACCGACTTGGCGACATCTCACGCGATGACATAAAGGTCAGCACCATCGATGACGGCGGGTGGCAAGTGAAGTTCTCTGAAGCGAAGTCGGGGATAACCGAACTGAAAGTTGTCGACGATACGACCGGCGCAAAGCTCTCACACCGCATGTACACCTGGGACATTCACCCCGCGTGGCTCGTTGCCGGCTTCACACTCGCGACGGGTCTCATGGGCGTGTTCCTGGCGATTCCCATGAAGCGTCAGATGATCAACCACGAGCAACTGCCCTTCCCAAGCGGCATCGCGGCTGCGGAAACGCTCAGAAGCCTGTACAGCCAGAGCAAAGAGGCGATGCAGAAGGCGTATGTGCTGATACTTGGCCTTGGCATTGGCGCGGGTGTCGCGCTGCTTCGCACCGGTGCGGGCACGTTCCAATTCCTTGATGCAGTGTGGGAGAAGGTTGGAAACGTTTTGCCCTACATGCTCACCTTGAAGAACAAGGATGATCCTTCCGCGGGCTACAACGTCGTGAGCGGCCCGATTCCTGAGCACCTGCCGCACGAGGGGTTCATGAAAATCAACGACAAGCAGCTGTACGGCTACAGCGTTGATACCAGCGTTTTGCTGATCGCTGCGGGCATGATCGTGGGTTTGCGAGTGAGCCTTTCCATGCTGCTCGGATCGCTCCTCTTGTATGTTTGGCTAGGCCCGATGCTTGTCGCGATGGACGATGCGAACGCGACGAAGGTTGGGTACATTGCGAGCATCGAGACAATCGGAGGCGGCACGCTGTATCACTTCCCTCGCTGGGGCTTATGGGGTGGCACTTCGCTCATGGTGTTCGCAAGCCTGACGGCGCTTGCACTCCAGTGGAAGACGATCGTGCGTGCGTTTGCGAAGAGAGATGTCTCTTCTGACGGGTCTGATCTTGCTGCCATGAAGGACGTCGAAGTGCCATTCATCTGGATGGTCATCGGCATGATCCCGATCTCCATCGCCATGCTCATCATTCAGATGGTTGCATTTGACATTTCGTGGTGGGCAGGATTGATCGCGATTGCGATGTCCTTTGTGCTGAGTCTGGTTGCAAGTCGTGCGACGGGCGAAACGGATACCACGCCGATCGGCGCGATGGGCAAGGTGATGCAGCTCATTTTCGCAGTATTGAAGCCTAATCAGATCGTGCCCAATCTTGCCAGCGCGGGCATCGCGGCAAACAGCGCGAGCAGCAGTGCGGACCTGCTGACGGACCTCAAGATCGGCTACTTGCTGGGCGCGAACCCGCGCCGTCAGTTCCTCGCGCAGTTTTGGGGTGTGTTCTTCGGCACGATTGCGATCGTACCGATCTGGTACCTGATGGTGCCGACGAAAGCAGTTCTGGAAAAATTGCCTGCGCCTGCAACGCAGACGTGGTACAAGGTCGCACAGGTGCTCACGAAGGGTTTGGACTTTCTGCCTCAGTCCGCGAAGGTTGCGATCTTGATCGGTGCGGCGGTGGGCATCCTGCTCCCGATCATCGAGAAGTTTGTCGTCCCCGCGAAGTATCGCAAGTATGTTCCCAGCGCAACGGGCCTTGGCTTGTCGTTCATGTTGCCGTTCTACAACAGCCTTGCGTTCTCGATCGGCGCAGTGATCTCGTTTGTTTGGAGCAAGATTCGCAAGCAGACACATGACCTGTACAACGTCGCGCTGGCCAGTGGCTTGGTCGCTGGGGAGAGCCTGCTCGCGGCGTTCATCGCGATGCTTTCGACAGCGTCTGGTCTCTTCAGTTGGAATCTGTAGTGTTCTCTACTGAGTAAGCGTGAGTGTTTGAAGTAGATGTACGCACACCAAGTCGAGCGAAAGCTCGACTTTTTTCATGCCGATGTCACGGCCGTTTCCTTCTTCTGCTTCGCCTGCATCCACATCGCAATCGGTGCCGTCGCGACGTATGCGATGCTCAGCCCCGCAAGCGTCAGCCAGGTTTCCTTGAGCAACAAAACCGCGACAACCGCGAGCACCACCATCACCGGGGCCACGCTGCGGCGTGATATCTTGAGGCCTTTGACGGCGAACATCGGAACGCGGCTCACCATGAGCAGGGCGATCACGAGCGTATAGATCGCGATGGCCCATTCGGGGATTTTTGCGAGGTCGAACTTGAGCATGTCGCCGCCGAGTTGAGAAGCGTGCAGGTATGCGGGAACCAGCACTGCGCCACCCGCGGCGGGGGTGGGCATGCCGACGAAGAACACGCGGTTTTTTGGCTTTGCGACAAGTTTGTTCACCAACTGCACGGGAGGGCCGATTGCCGAGGTAAAGCGAGCGAGGCGCAGGGCTGCGCACACCGCATAGACCATGATGGCGACGAGGCTGAAGGTGTCGATGGCTTTGGTGGTCTTTGGGAGCAGAATCCACTGGTGCAGGAGCATCGCGGGGGCCACGCCGAACGCGAGGAAGTCGCTGAGGGAATCGAGGACCGCGCCGAACTTGCTGGAGACGCGCAGCAGTCTGGCTGCGCCGCCGTCGAGCACGTCGAAAACCGCCGCGGCGAACATCGCCGCGAGCGCGTGCGTCCAGCGCTCCGCGAGAATGAAGTGGAGGCTCGCAAGGCCAGAGCAGAGCGCGAGGGTTGTGACCATGTTGGGCACCAACACGGCGATGGGCACTTCTTTTTTGTTTGGACCAAGCCTGATGAACATCGTTTGATTCCGCCCTTTGCAGAGTTTCCCGCTACGCGAATTACGCCTGGTGACAAGTCATTTCAGCACGGAGATCAAAGGTGGATGAGAAGATAATGAGCGCGTGGGATGATGGGATGATGCGATTGGTTTGCACATTTTCTCATGATCTCATCATCTCATCATCCCGCCATCTCATCACCCCCTTATCCTCCTCTTGATCCTGGTGTCTCAGTGCTGAAAGCGAACTTCACTGGCCGTCCAAGCCCTCCATGACAGTCGGGCTGCATGTTCACTTCACCACCTCGCCACTGGCGTCGTTCCGCCCAGCGTTTTGTCGCCTGGCTTCACGAGCACCAACGCGTCCGCGGGCAAGTACAGGTCCGTTCGCGAGCCGAAGCGGATCAGGCCGACGCGTTCGCCTTTGTCATAGGTGTTGCCTTCTTCGGCGTAGCAGACGATGCGGCGCGCGATAAGGCCTGTGACCTGCGACAACGCGATGATCCGCCCGTCCTTTGCCTTGATGGCGATACTGCAGCGCTGGTTGTGATGGGCTTCGGGCTTACCGGCGTGGGCAAAGCCGCCAGCCTTTCTTGCGACGGCGATGATCGTCCCCGCGATCGGCACGCGATTGACGTGAACATTGAACACATTCAGAAAAATCACAACGCGCTGCGTCGGTCCGATGTCGCCAAGGCCCAGTTCTTCAGGTGCTTTCCACGGTTCGATCGCCATGACCACACCGTCCGCCGGGGCGACCAGCACGGCGGGATCCGCGGGAATCGCACGCTGCGGGTTGCGAAAGAACCACAGGCAAAACAGCACCAGCAGCGCGCCGGGCGCCGCGACCAACCAGCCCCAGACCCCCAGCTTTGCGACTGCGAGCCAGGCGACACCACTGGCGCCGAGGATCACGGCCAGAATAATGAGCCACCCTTCCCGCGCAACGGGAGGGCTGGGTTTATCGGGCATATATGTTGCTGAGTTGACTGCTTGCGGAGTGGTGATTGCTGTCATAGTGGGTGTCATTCCTTGCGCCACGCTCGACTGTAGCGATGTCGAACACCGCCAAGTTCTTGGCAGTAACGGTTCACAAATTGATACAAACTCCCTAAACCGCGTCTTCTTTCTGGAAAACCCGAACTCAACATTGAAGGTGTACCAACTTCCTTTCGATGCCATGTGGAGTTGTGTATGCAGCAGAGCAAGGCCTCCATCTTGGTGTGCGATGACGAGACAGCCATTCGCTCGATCGTTGCGACCAAGTTGCGCTCTGTGGGATTTGAAGTTATCGAGGCGCGCAACGGGCTTGAGGGGTACTGCTGCTGCGATCATTCGGCCGTGCTTCCGGGCACCCTCCCTCGCACGCAAGTCCCTCTGGTTCCATCGCTGGTCGTCACCGACCTTCAGATGCCGCTGATGTCGGGCATTGAAATGGCGATGAGCCTCAAGAAGTTTGCACCCACGTCGAACGTCCCGATTCTCATGCTGACAGCCCGGGGTTATATCGTGGAGCAGGACCAGATCGCACAGTCGAACATCCGCGTGTTCATGTCCAAGCCCTTCGGCACGAATCAACTGCTGGAGAACGTTCGCAGCTTGCTGGCGGACGCTGATGCCCGCCCTTCGCTCCAACTACCACCGACAAAACCCACCGACCCTGACAGCCAGGCACAAGCCGCGTAGCACGATCTCCATGAGCATCCAGAGCGCACAATCCCGCGAATCCCCGATGCAAGTCGTGCTGGAACGGTGCGCCGGCCTTGGAATCGTTGCATGCACGCTGTCTCCGAGCGGCGCGATTCAGGACCTCCGCGCGGGACACGTCGGCTGGCAGTCGCTGCTGCGCTCGCTCCCGCTGGCCGAAGCCATCCGTCGTACATCAACCGAAACCCTGCCGCAACATCTCAAGGGGCACACGCCGCCCGTGCCCGTTTTTCCCGGGCTGTGGCTCTCGCTCAGCCCGCACAGCGATGACTTTGGCCTGCACGGCAGCGTCGCGCTAATTTTTCCGGATGCGACCGCGAGCCAGAACCCGGCGTTGCTTGACGCCTGCACCCGCGCGGGATTGCTGGACGCGGACCTGCGTGCAATGACCAGCGGCGTGCAGATGTACTCGCCCTCGACAACCCCGGCCATGAGCGACGTCCTGCGGACCGCCGTCATGGATGTCGCCCTCGCACGCCGAAGCGAAGAAGAAACCGAGGGTTTCACCAAGCAACTGATGGGCGCGTTTGAAACCATCGATCTGCTGTATTCGCTGGGTCGCGCCATGAAGGCGCCATTCTCGCCCGCAGAATTTCTGACGTCCGTCTGCGCCCGTGCTCGCACGACGCTGTCGTTCAACTGGGTCGCCGTCTGCTTCAGTGACTCGCTTCGGACACCTGTCAGTCTGAAACGGATGCTCGTTGCCGACGGCACGCTGCCCGTCGAGGCTACTGCGTTTCGCGCTGCAATCAGCAACACGCTCCAAGACTCGGACACCACCTGCAAGGTCCACACAGACCTGCCCGCGCTTGCTTCCAAGAACAATCCGCAGGTCATCACGCAGCCACTGCTCTGCAAGGGCCACCAGATCGGCGTCTTGGTCGCGGGCGACAAGTTTGGCGATGACCCGATGGTCACGTCGTACGACACGCAGCTCGTTGAAGCCTGCGCGGGATTTCTTTCGACCTTCGTTGAAAACGTCGCGCTCTATGACGAGCAGCAGGAATTGTTCGTGGGCACGCTGCACGCCCTGACCGCGGCGATCGACGCGAAGGACCGTTACACACGAGGTCACAGCGAGCGTGTTGCGCTGCTATCGCGCCAACTCGCCCAGGCCGCGGGTATGCCCGAACCCCAGTGCGAGCGCATCCGCATCGCCGGCCTGGTTCACGACGTAGGCAAGATCGGCGTGCCCGAAGCCACGCTGCTCAAGCCCGGCAAACTGACCGATCAAGAATTCGAGCAGATCAAAAAGCACCCGGAAACCGGCTTCGAAATCCTGCATCAGGTGCGGCTGCTGTCCGACGTCCTCCCGGGCGTTCTGCACCACCATGAACGCTACGACGGCAAGGGCTATCCCTACGGTCTCTCCGGCACAGACATTCCGCTGATGGCCCGCATCATCGCGGTTGCGGACACGTTTGATGCGATGAGCTCAGACCGCGCGTACCGCGCCCGTATGCCTCGTCAGCAGGTACTCGCGGAAATCGCCCGTTCTGCAGGATCGCAGCTTGACCCGCGCCTCGCGCAGCTCATGCAGAAACTGCCGCTGGTCGAGTACGACGCGATGGCCGGACGGCACGCGGCGGCGGAACTCAAGGCTGCGTAACTTCGCGGAACGGCATTCGGTCACCGAATCGTTTCATTGATACTTCAAGTGAAACCCATGCCAGCAACTGCGGATCTTCGCTCGAAGACTCAATCGGGTCCGGCGTGCGGGATAGGTGTTGCTCAGTATCGCACCATGCTACCGGAAATCATCTTGATATCTGTTGGGAACGAGAAGCCCAGGGGAGTGCCTTCGATGGGGTGATACTGCACGCTGACCAGCCCCTGATACGTTACGGTACCCGTTGACAGCAGTTGCCCTTGAATCGAGAGGTTCTGCTTGACGACGACGTCTCCATCAACATAAACAAGCCCGCGGATCATCGACGGGTACGTGTCAAAGATGTCCGAGTCGGTCGTCCCAAGGAACGGCGCTCCCGCCGGGTTGAAGTTTGTCGCGTTGCCAAGCTCGCGTAGGTCGTCCGCGGGCATATCAAACGTCGCTCCGCCATCGATGAGCAACGCGGGGCGATCCCACGACGCTGGCTCAAAGCAGCTCGACCCAGCGAACTGGACCTTGCTCGCGCCCGAGCCGATCACGATCAGCGTCCCGACCACGCGCACCTTCTGAAATGTCACCGTGTACGACTGCGCATCAATCACATAGATACCCAGCGCGTTCACGCCGCCGCCCAGCGGATTTGATGTCGGGCTGAACACTTCCTTCTCGATCAAACGGTCCGCGTTCAGCGTAATCCGCGTGCCCAGCGCCGCCCACTGATCGATCACGCGAGAATCCGGGACACGCTGGTCCAGCCGATCATCCATCGTGTTTGCAATCGCCATGTCCGCCGAATAGTCCGCGCCCGTCGTCGCGTTCAAGCCTGTCCAATCGACAATCACCGGATTCGTCGATACCCGAGCGCCGAGCTGAACCGAGCTTCCGCCGTTCACCTGCATGTCACCGCCAGAATTGACAATCGCCCGCGCGGCGACCGCAAGCTCAAGGCACTTCATCCGCTCCATCATCGGGCGGAGCTTCACGCCCACCTGCCGCACAAACGATCCCGTCGTCGCGCGGACGCGCAGCTCGACATCGCCCGATATGTCGTTTGTGAGGTCGTCGTCGGCCAGTTCCTGAATCCCGACCTGAATCGTGGTGCTTGGTTCGCCCGTGGGGGATGGAAAGCTCTCTGTGAAGCGAGCCGACTGACGCCAGAACCGCCCGCCCGGATCGTTGGCCATGCGCTGGGCCATGAACTCAAGCCCCGCCTGCGCCTGGCGCTGGGACGTGTCGCCTTGCTTGCGCGCTCCCTGCGTCTGGACATTCGCCGTCGTGACGCGCACCGCCGTGACGCCAGCAACAACGACCACCAGCGACCCCGTCAGCAGCAGGATGTACGCAGAGCCCCTTCGCCTGTTGTTGCTGCGCGACTGCCTCATTGCACATCCTCCCATGCGCGGCTGCGCAGCGCCCTGGTTTCAAGCACTTGTCGCCCACTCTTGAGCACGCGGACGACAACGCACTTAAGCCCGGTTTCCGACGCTCTGGTCGCTTGAAAGTCAGAGGATTGAACCCAATAGACCCGGACCCGCGCCTCCCACGTCGAGTCACTCAGCGCGCCGCCTGATTCAACAGAAATCGGCGCAATGATCGTACTGTTGTAATCATCGACGTCGTCGTAGGTCAGTCGATTGTCCGCGACCTCACCGCCATCAAGCCCCAAAGGCGGCGACGTTTCCTGCGGGTCCGCATAGGACTTGTTCGCGACTTCCTCGATGATCTGCTGCGCGTACGCCTGCGCCAGCACACGATCCTGCGTGATCTTGCGAGCCTTGGTCGCCTGCGTCACCGCCGTAAGACCCGCGCCAAGCAATATTGCAACCACAACGGAGCCCAGCGCCGCTTCTATCAGCGTGAATCCATGGTGACCGTGTTGGGGGCGCCTCGCCCGGCCTCGCTTGCTCATCACGGCACCTCCGGCAGGTTCCACAAGCGTGCTGACATCGCCGCCTCTTCGCCCGTGGACAGGCGCACGGCGATTTGCACCTTTGTCGCTGCGCTAAAGTTCTGGGTTGTGGTCGCGGGCGTGCGGACCTTCCCGAACGCCTCGAACCGGAGGACATACTCGCGGTGCGTCTTGTTCCAAAGGTCAATTGTGAGAATCCTCGCTCGTCCATCTGTGTAGCACATATGCCCGGCCATCGCGTACGGCACGCTGTACTTTGCCGTCCCGGAGGCTGGCGGCCCGAGCACCGCCCAGACAGAATCGCTCGGCAACTTCCAGGCAAGCCCCGCCGTTGGCACGTTCATCCACTCCATCGTGTCGGACGCCGCAACGACACCGGCAACGTTGTACGTCGCCAACAGAGCACTCTCATCCACCCAGCCCTGGGCGTTTGGGTCGTGCATCTTGAGCGTGTGGGCGTACGAAAACCCAGACAGCGACTTGATCTCGTACCGCAGGCGCGTGAGCTGCCACGCGGAGACGTCCGACGAGATGTTTGGATGAATGCACAACGCGATGCGCGTGTTAGTGTCAACCGTCGCGTCGCCCGAACTCGGCCCGGTGTACGCGCAGAGCAGTTGCTCCGCGCTGTCAACGGTTCCGCTGACGAGGTCTCGCTGCCGAGCCTGCGTCGAGAGGGTGATCACGAGTGAATCAACGCCCAGAATCAGCGGCGCGTTGGATGTGTTGACATCCGTTCTGTTGAGGGGTGTGCCCGCCGTGCCCGACCACGCGTATGACAGTGTCTCGCCCGTTCCGTCGTTGTCTCTGTCCGGCACGACGAACGTGATGCCTGTCGCGGTGACAGCCGTGATCGACGTCGCCAGCGAGAGGTCGTCGCACATGTCACCCAGCTTCTGGCGCAGCGTGCTGATCTTCTGGTCCGAGTCGGTTTCCTTCGGAATCGCGCGACCGGCCAGCGCCATCATACTTGCAACAGCGCCCAGCAGTATCACGAGAATGCCCAGACTCAACGTAAGTTCCAGCAGCGTGAAGCCGCCGCCGTGCCTGCGCCGAGTTTGTGCCTTCTTTCTCATGGTGCGCCCTGCTCTTGATCCTCACACTGTCGGCCTACTTGGCTTTCTTTGACGTGCTGCCGGTCGTCGTGTTGTTGCCGTTGCCGTTGCCGTTGCCGGCAAGGGCTGTTGTTGTCGATGTCAACGTTGATGTCACCGTTGATGTCAATGTCGATGTCAATGTTGATGGGCTCGACGTGTCCGTGCTTGAAGTATCGGTGCTCGTGCTGCTCATCATCGCGCTCGCCTCGTCGTCCTCGGTCGCCGTGACTGTCGCGACCGCGGCAGTTGCGCCTATCGACGCGTTGCGCGGGTCAATTGCGAATCGAGTCGGCAGCGTTGTCACCACGTCTATGTCGCCGGTGCCGGCAGTCACCGTCACCATGCGCCATGTGTTGCCGTTGTTCACACCGATCACAAACTCCTGGTCCGGCACGCCGTACGCATTGAAGTTCACGAAGTTCACGCCCGAGGTGCGGTACAACTGCAGCCGCGACTCCACGGGCTCTTTGGTTAAGTCAACACTCTTGATCGTGGTTCCGGCCGCCGTCACGGTGCTGATCGTGTACGACGTGCCCGAGAACGAGATGGTCTGCTGCAAGCCGTACGCCTTCGCGTTCTCGCGGGCGCGGGTGATGTCCGCCGCGAGCATCGACGCCGCACGCTCGAGCTTGGTGCGCTGAATGGACGAACTCATCCGGGGCAGCGCGATCGCGGCTGAAACGCCAGCCACCGACACCACCATCATGAGTTCCAGCGTGCTGAATCCGCGAATGCGACTGTTCATGTCCCTGACTCCTTGCCAAACCCACGCCGCACGCTTCAACTTCTGCAACCAACCGTTTCTTGTGCCCCCTTACGCAAACCGCCGACAGCCGCGGAAAGTCGCGTGTCTGTCGGCGGGTGTGTGTTCGTTGCATCCTGTAGAACTTACCAGCTGCCGTAGGTTGTTGTACCGTCACTGCTTGTTACCGTCGAGTTCGCATTGATTTCGCCAGTCGTCGCGTTGTATACCCAACCGACGTTTGCAGCGGCAGCAGCAGCAACAGCGCTGTAACCCTTACCCTGACCCGCGACGGGCATCTTTGGAACTTCTCGCAAGTATGGCCCGTAGATGTTGTCAGTCGCGGTACCACTGACCGTGCCGTCCATCTGCGTTTTTGCTGTCAACTGTGTCACAAACAGTGCCACGGTTGGCTTGGTACCCTCGTGCTCTGTCGTGAACAACTCAATCGCGTTGCGCATCACCGCAAGATTGGCACGAAGCGACGACTCGGTCGCCCCCTGGCTACCCCGGCTCATCCTCGGAATCGCGATCGCCGCGATGATCCCGATGATCACGATCACGATCACCAGCTCGATCAGGCTGAAGCCGCGGCGGATGCCGGCGGTGTTGCTGAATCGGTTGTACGACTTCGATGCGTTCATGCGTCACTCCACGTTCGTGAGGAACGAAAGACCTCACTCACCCGTCCCTGGAGCCAGTCAACAAGCTGGCTGCACACCTGTCATCGGGCTACGCCCCGCCGCGCTTGACTTCGACGCGCAATTTCCGGCTTTCAACAGACATTCACGCTGTTGCCGGACGCTACCTCAATCCTTCTCGGACTGCTCGATAAGAAGCTCGATACGTTTCCCATCAACTTCGATAACCGCGCCGCCGGGGTTGTCGTCTGAACGCGGAATGACCGACACGAGCCGAACTGTGCTCACGCTGTCGACTGACAGCTTGCGCTGCTGGCGAAGTTCGTCCTGCGACAGCACACCAAACTTGCCGTCGCCTGCTGTGCCAAACGCGTAGTTTTGCCCAGAGCGCAGCATGTGCCCGTTGACGACCGCCGCGGCGACGGGCCTGGTCATCACGCTCGAAACACGAAACTGGTCGAATCGCAGGCTCGTGCCGCGAGTGCTGCCGGAGGCACTGGACGCAGGAACATTCGCAACCGACCAGTTCGCGGGCGCGACAATCGCACCGGCGATCGCGTCCTGATCCTGTGCCCTGCCCTCCACCTGCGCGATGCGATCAGCAAGTCTTTCAATCACGACTGCGCTCGGCCCAGCCGAGCCCGGCTTGATGCTGTCGCTCGTCGTCGCAGCAGCGGAGACGCTTGGACCTGTGACGCCCGAGTTCAGGACCGTTCGGTCCAGAACGACCGCGCCGACGCCCAGAGACACGATGCCCGCCAAGACCTTGTGTTGTTTGGTGAGTTCCACGACTCAACAAGAGCAAATGTTTGAAGGGTGTGCAATGAATCGGGGCGAATTGTCAGCGCCCGCCCGCCGCACCGTCGGCGCGATCCGCACCAACGGCACGATCGTTCCCTCCGGTGCGAGCATGGGCTGGCTCTGCGGCCATGCCGCCCGGCAACGTATACCACCGCAGCGATAAGACACCCGTTGCGTTCGAGCGAGTGCCCGCGCTCTGCGAACTCAGAGAGCACGATACGACATCCGTGTCTCGATGAGTGTCGTGAAGCGTCCGTAGAAAGCCGATGATGTCCTCGGGCCTTCCGTCACACTTCAGGTTGATCGGAACCAGTCCGTAGTCCTGCGACACACCCTGATACTCCCCGGGCTTTGCCTCCGATATCTTGCACCTTGACTGTTCCGCCAAGTCCACGATTTTCTGGACATAGCGATTCAGTTGCGACGCACCCTGAAGCCGCACCGACCCGCTGAGCTGCTCTGAAAGCGTTTCCGACTCCTCACGGTATCTGTTGATGCTCTGCGTCATGACCTCCAACTGCTTGGTTCGATCAACCAGCTCCTCGCTCATTTCCGTAACCTCGCGCCGCGCGTCCTGCGCGGGCTTGATCACGCCGGCGTACAGCACGAGCGCCACGGCCAGCCCGATACCCACACCCCCGGCGTGTACAAGCATCGACTGTGACGCGTTTGTTTCGGTCGCTGGGGTCTTCATGGCTTGCCTCCGATCTTTCGCTCCTCGATCCTGCACGCAATCTCGAATCGCGTCGTTGTGAGGCCGGACCCATTGTCGATATTCGTCGCGTCTTTCAGGCGCACCTGATCGAACAGGTTCATGTCCTCCAGAGCCAGCACGTATTCATTCACCGCCGCTAGGTTCTGCGCCTGTCCGTTCAGGGTGATCGTCGCGGAACGAGGATCAAAGGCTTCCTTTGCCCCCTCCGTCTTCGCCTTCGATGCCTTCGCCGCTGCGTCACCTGTTCTCAACGGCTCACTCACCACGAAGGACAGGCCCGAAATGACAACCCGGCCATTCGCTTTGGTCGCGATCAACGCAAGCACATCCCCCCACTGCGGATGCCGCCCGACTGCCTCCGCCGCGCGAAGCTGTTTGCGCAGCGTTGATGCCTCGGAGATTTTTCCCGCCAGCTCTCGCTTCCTGCTCTCCAGCTTGGCCTCGAGGCTCCCGCTTGCTGCGAGCAGTTCCTCTCGTTGCGCACCGCCGCCGGACATGATTGACACCAGCCCCGTTACGACGACAACATACACGAAAAGCCCCTTGCCCCACCGCTTGATGAGGCGATGCTGCTGTGAGGCGTGCACAAATGACCTTCCAAGCAGATTGACGCCCCCAAGGCCTTGTGTCCGAATAGTGCTCATGCTGCGATCCTTTCCCGCTTCGCCGCGGCATTAGGCGAGAACGCCGCAAGCCCGATGGCGCACACAAGCTCGCAGGCTCCTGCCATGGTGCTGGCATCGTCAACTTGCACGACATCCGACGGCAAGATCGGAGCGCACTCAAGCGAGAGTTCCTGGGCAAGCTTCCCGCGCAGCCCGCGCGTGAGCGCGCCTTCCCCGCAGATGTACCCGCCGCAGAGCGGCATGGATGAATATCTCTGGCTCGCGTACGCAATCGATCGCTGCACTTCCGGCACAAGCACCTCGAAGTAGTCGCTCTGCATCTGCCGCACTGTCCGCATGAGCGTTGTCATGTCCGGGCTCATCCCGGCTCCATCCTCAATCCCCGCGCCGCGCAGCACGTGCATCGCGGACGCCAAGTCCACGCCCAGGCGGTTCGCCACGCTCTCAACCATCGTTCTCAGGCCCGCCTCGGTGATCCGGCGCTCATAGACGAGTGTCCACTCGCGGCCGTTGCAATGCAGCAGCAGCACGCGCGCCTGGTTCCACCCAAGCTCAAACACCCCAACGAGCCCGGAGACAGTTCCAATCGCCGCCGCGCTCGCCCGTGATATCGCACACATTCTCGCGTCGATGCCAACGACT
>CAZEZV010000012.1:0-30184 GCA_964516725.1 uncultured Phycisphaeraceae bacterium | reverse complement strand
GTACGCGGCGGACGTCGTGTACCGCATCAAGAGTGTGTGCGACTCGGCGAATGTGCCTCACCCCAAGATCATCAGCGAGAGCGGGCGCGCGATGGTTGCGTATGGCAGTGTGCTGATTGTCGACGTGCTGGGCAAGAGCACGTTTGAAGCAAACCCAGACCTCGCGCGCATTGAGGCGCTGATCAAAGCTGAAGCGGCGAACACCGGAGGCGTGGAGCGGGGCGAAGTACCGCAACCCGTGCTTGACTTGCTTGACGCATACAAGAATCTTTCAGATCGCAACCTGATGGAGGCTTACCACGACGCAACGCAGGCACGCGACGAGGCGATGAGTTTGTTTGGGCTTGGGTACATGAGCCTGCCCATGCGCAGTGTCGCGGAACAATTGTTCTGGGCGATTGGCCACAAGATTCTGGAGCGAGCAAACAAGAAGGGCGACTTGCCCGACGAGTTTGAGAACTTGCCCGAGTTGCTGAGCGACATCTACTTCTGCAACTTCAGCCTCTTCCAGAGCATGCCCGACAGTTGGGCGATTGACCAGTTGTTCCCGATCGTGCCGATCCATCGGCTTGCTGAGCAGCCGACCCGGCGTGGGATTCTCGCCGACATCACCTGCGACAGCGACGGCAAGATCGATCACTTCGTTGACAAGCGAGAAGACAAGAAAACCCTTGAACTCCACGAACTGCGCGACCTGCCGGGCGAAGGACAGGGCTGCGAGCCCTATTACCTTGGCGTGTTCTTGCTGGGCGCGTATCAGGAAATTCTCGGCGACTTGCACAACCTGCTGGGCGACACGCACGCCGTGCACGTCTCAATCGACGAAAATGGCGAGTGGGAAATCGACGAGGTGATCGAAGGCGACACCGTCGAAGAAGTGCTCGCGTACGTGCAGTATGACCCGGAGGACTTGAAGCGAGCCATGCGCATGGACATCGAAGCGGCGTGCAAACAAGGCCGGCTGACTGTGGGCGAGGGGAAGAGCCTGCTCAAGTATTATGATGATGGGTTGGAGGGGTATACGTATCTTGAAGGGTGAGATTGACAGACCCGAAAACCACCAAACCAGTTCAACGACGCAAACAAAAAACAATCTTAACCCAAACAACGCACAAACAAATCGCAAAATAGTTGCAGATGCGGCAAAAATATTCCAAATATGTCTTGCCAAGTAGGAACCAAGCCGATATATTCTCGTATATACCTATGAGTTCTATGAATCGCTTGAATCGGAGACTCATATGCCACACGTTCGCACCCGCTACGAGATTGATCCGAACGATTACATTCCAACGGCGATGTTGATGCTTCCGGAGCCATCACTTCGAGACCTGATGCGGCGGTTTGGCCACCAGTTTCGAAACGACAGGTACACGCTCAACGAAGTCACACGGAAAGATTGTGAATTGCTGTGCATGAACTGGCCGCACAGCAACAACACAACATTCAAGAAGGGCGAATTGTCGTTTTCGTTTCAGTACTTGGCAGCGCGTCCTTTTTTGGACAAAGGCCAACGCCAGTTCTTCTACGTTTTGGGAACGCCGCTGGAAGTGTCGAAGCGGCTTGATGTTAATGTTGTGGTTTCGGAACGACTGAAGGAAGAAACCGTAATCTTTATTTTTCACGTTCAGTACGCGCTGTAGCCGTACGTGAGTTCAGAGACCGTTCATTGGCCACGAGGTGTTATTATGGCACACGAGAGCAACGAGAAAATTTTGGTGGCCGTAGAGTCGCAGCAGGCGGACAGCTTCGCCTTTGTCGATATTCGGCGGCTGGGCGCAGAAGAAGTTGGCGTTCACATTCGAGTCTTGCGAATGAATCGCGACTGGACTCAACAGCAACTGGCCGAAGAAGCAGGGGTTTCTCAAAAGTCGATTTCCATAGCAGAAACCAGCCCTGAGGATTGTTCGCTCGGCGTGTTCGTGAAAATTGCACGAGCACTTGGAGTCACAGTAAATGAATTGTGTGACGAGCCCGTAGTAACCATTCGCAACGGACACTCTCGGCGACTTCGGCCTCGAGACATCTGATTTGTGTACTCTGGTTTCACTTGCGTCTTTGTAACGATTGCGCACGGGGAATACGAGTCGCGACAGTCGATTTGAACAGGATCGTGTTGCAATTTGCGGTGTCGCTCGGAGTTTGCTGCATATTCCCGCTCAAGCAGCGGGAGTAGTGGCACGTGAGTTTGTAGGCCCGGCGTCTCGCCGGGCAGGGGAGGTCAGGCGACTTCGGTGCCCGGCGAGACGCCGGGCCTACGGGTGAAGGCGGATTCCGCCACCTGAATCGCCCTCGCCAACCCCGCCGCCTTGTTCACCGTTTCCATGTACTCATCCTCCGTCACCGAGTCCGCGACGATGCCGCCGGCGGCTTGCAGGTGGTAGGTCCACTGCTTCGCGCCGTTGGGCGTGAGGTTTTTCGCGAGGGCGACGGGGGCGACGATGGTTCGGAGGGTGAGGGCGATGTCCATTTCGCCTCCGAGTCCCACGCAGCCCAGACCGCCGCCGTAGGGGCCTCTTCGAACGGGTTCGAGTTCGTCGATGATTTGCATTGCGCGGAGTTTGGGTGCGCCGCTGATAGTGCCAACGGGGAGAGCCGCGCGAAGGGCGTCCCAGCAGGTGAGGCCTTCGCGGAGCGTGCCGGTGACTGTGCTGCTGATGTGCATGACGTGGCTGTAGCGCTCGACTTCCATGACGCTGGGGAGGGTGATGGAGCCGGGCTCAGCGACGATGCCGACGTCGTTGCGTCCAAGGTCCACAAGCATGATGTGCTCGGCGCGTTCCTTCGCGTCGGCGAGGAGCTCGCGTTCGAGCGAGGCGTCCTCGGCGGGAGTCTTGCCACGGCGGCGCGTGCCAGCGAGGGGCCGGTTGGTGACGATCGTTTCGCTTCGATCATTTCGTTTGACGCGACAGAGAATCTCTGGACTTGACGCGATCAAGATGCAGCCCTTGGCTTGCAGGTAGACCATGTACGGGCTTGGGTTGACGCAGCGCAAGGCGCGGTAGACGTCGAAGGGGTCGACGGGGCTTTGGCGTTCGAAGCGCTGGCCTAACACGACTTGGAAGATGTCGCCTGCGGCGATGTACTGCTTGGCTTGCGCGACCATCGCGGCGTGTTGGTCGCGGGTGAGGTTGCTGGGAAGCGGTGCGACGGGTTTGGGCGCGGGCATCGCTCCGACGTGGAGGGGTTCGGAGTGTTTTTCGAGAAGGTCGATGCGAGTTCGGATGCGGGCGAGGGCGGTGTCGTACGCGGCGGCAGCGGCTTCGGTAATGTCTGGGGCTTGTGTGTCAACGAACGCGAGTTCGATGACGCTCATAGTTTTGTCAACATGATCGAAAACGATGACGCCTGAGTAAAAGCCAAAGTGCAGGTCCGGGAGGAGGCGGTCGTTGTTGGGCGCGTTGCTGAACGGGAGCTTGTCAGGGTTGCTGTATCGAACGCTGTCATACGCGGCGTAGCCGACCCAGCCGCCGAGGAAGGAGGAGGGAAGTGGGGCGGTCGGCTGGGTGAGCGTGAAGTTGGTGGCGATGGACTGGAGGGTCTGGAAGGGATCGGTGGTGGCTGGGTTTGAAGAGAAGCAGGCACTGAGGCAGCGCGGCATCGAGGCATCGAGTGGAGTCACTTGGATGTCGTGCGCGTGGGCGAGGACTTCGGCGAGCGGGTTGGCACCGAGGATCGAGTAGCGGCCTTGGCGTTCGCCGCCTTCAACGGATTCGAGAAGGAACGACGGTGCTTCGCGATGATCGTGGGCGACGAGGCGGCGATACGCGACGACCGGGGTCAGGTGGTCGGCGATCAGGCGCACTGCAACGGGGATAGCGAGGATGGGAGTTGCAGCGTGCGACGAGCGCGCGAAGGCGACGAAGTCATCGCGAGCGATGGACGGCATGCGCGATCTTACACCCGATTCCAAAGGTATTACTTGGCGCCGCTGAGCGGGAGGTCATTGTTGCGGAGAATGCGAGTCAGGATATCCGAGAGGGTCGCAAGCTCAGAATCATCCAGGTGTCCCAGCAAGCGCTGGAACAGGTTTCGGAGCACAGGCTCGACTTCGGAAACCAAGCGTTCACCCGTTGAAGTGATGCACACCAGCACGATCCGGCGATCGTTTTCGGCCCGCGTCCGCGTCACAAGCCCAGCGGTTTCAAGGCGGTCCACGAGGCGCGTCACGTCGGGCACACGAGCGGTCATGTCCTCAACGATCGCAGAGGCCGAGCGACCGTTGGGTCCGGCGCTGCGTAGGCTGCGGAGGACCATGTACGTTGCAAGTGAAAGGTCGCGCGTGCGGAGGACCCGCTCGCCTTCGTTCGTGAGCACGGCACTGGTGCGAAGCACAGCATGAAAGACATGTTCTTCAGAGCCATTTGCGACGGCGTCAGACTGAACAGGAGACTCTGGTGAAGCAAACGATTGCCCCGAAGGCATACTGACCTTTCGTGCCCGCCGCGAACAAACGCGGCCCTGAATTCCCTCATACAGGTGCAGGCGGACACAAGATACCAGAAAAACCAAATCCCACAAGTGGGTGTTTTAGATTTTCTTTGAAGAACCCCGGTTTGGTGGCGACGAAATCCGGTACCAATCGACATTCAAGGCCACACAATTACGGGGTGTTTCGGGTGTTGTTGGAAGTGGTTTCAGGGGGTGGCGTTTGTGGCTTTGAAGAAGACAACAGAACGATTCGCTCCGGCTCGTTCTTAGTCTTGGGCTTGAAGCGCTTGTGTTCGTCGTCGGCCCACTTGTCCATCTCTCGCCACCAAATCAGAATGAATGGCACGCCCAGGAGGGCGCACGCGGCGAGGCTGATCCACATGACGGTGTTGAGGATGTCCATGGTTTAGTTGGAACCCAGGGATTGCAGAGTTTGCTTGGGGTTGAGCAGCAGCTTGCCGGGGGCTTCCGGGCACGGGCTTGCGTTCTTGCGGAGCGCATCGATGACGTCGGCGGGCGTGAGCTGCGGGCGCACGGCGATTGCTTTGGCGATGGTGTTGGCGGCGATGGCGGCGGTGAGGGTTGGGCCGCTGGTGGTGATGAGCTTGTTGTCGGAGGCAACCCCGGTGAGGTCCGTCGCGGAGACAAAGCACCAGACGGAGTCGGACTTGGTGGTGAACGGGCAGGGCTCGCCGGAGTTTTTCATTGCGCCGACAACGAGGAGGTTGGGCTCATTGAGGGACGAGGGGAGGTAGCCGGCGGGGTCAACAGGAGTTTCCGAGAACGGGGCGGGGCAGACAAAGAGGATGTCGGGCGCGGAGCGAATCGCCTTGGCGAAGACGTCCTTCGTGGTGTCGAAAATCAGATCAACGCGCTGCTTGCGGACGGTCGGGTGCTTGAAGCCGACGGTGGCAAGGGCATCATCGAGGGCGGTCTTGGAGAGGATATTTGGGACTACAACGACGCGGACGCCGGACTTCTTGAGATAGTCGACAGTGTCGGTAATGGACTTGCAACGCCGTGCGACCCACTCGTCTTTGTAGGTGATGCGCGAGATGTGCATGTGATCGTTGGTCATGCGGACCCCTAGGACTTTGGCGCCGGGATTGCCCTTGACAGCGAGGCTCGCCACAAACGTGCCCAGGCGGCGGTCGCGGAGAAGCCGGAGGTCTTCGAGAAGGGGTCTTTGGTTGTCCGTCGAGATCCAGCGGGTTGACTGCACGAAGTCAATAGCCGGTAGCGTGCGCAGGGCGGCGGTGTACTCGAACATGCCGAGGTAGAGGTCCTCAAGGAGCGAGGGCTCGCACTTCATTTCGACGAGCGGCAAAAGCAGGCTTGTTTCGGGGCTTGCGTCGACGCCGAAGGCGATGCCGTGGATGTCGTCGACGAAGCCGTTGTTGTCGTCGTCGAGGTTGTTGGGTTGTTCGCTGGGGTTGGTCCAGAGAAAGTCGGGTAGCGAGTTTGCGTCGACGCCGCCCATGCTCCAGACGCCGATGGTGACAGGCGAGACTTGCTCGCCAACCTCAAGATCGACCTGGTTTGGGGTCCAGATATCGGGGTAGACGATGGTGTTTTGCGTAATGAGTTCTTCGATGACCTGGGGGACTTTGTGGACGACGGGGACCATGTTGTCGGCGCTGGCACGCATACCGAGGAGACCGTAGACGATGTTGGTGTCGACCTTGCCTCCATCGAGGTCGAAGTAGGGATCAAAGCCCCCCACGAGGGTGCGGGAGATGTAATCCGTGTTGAGGATCGTGGCGCGGCTTTGGATTTTGAGCAGTTCGGGCTTGATGTCTTTCCACGGGAGGGCGTTGAGGCGTCTCTTGATGTCTGCCTCGAAGAGTTCGGCGTGTTTCGCCGCATCGCCATTGGCAATTTTGGCGGTGGTTGCGGCAGACATCATGTAGTGGCCTGTCAGGGGCTTGGTGCCCGGGTTGTCGTCGAGGTCCCGTGCGATGTCGAAGTAGCGTTGGGCGGTCTCGAGATCGTCTTCGACGATTGCGATCGTCGCGAGGACGTTGTAGACGTTAATGCGGTTGCGCGCGTCCTTGATTTCATACTTGGCGAGGTCGCTCTCGATGTTGGCCCTGGTCTCGCGGGCGAGGGCGAGGATGTCTTCGCGCGAGGCGAAGATTTCGCTGGGCTTTTTCTTCAGGACATAGGTGTGCTTGGGGATGTTGTCGGTGCCCGCGACGATGATTTTGCCATCGGGCGTGCGTTCTTCGGCGGCTGGCTGGGCCACAGGTTGTGCGACAGGCGGCTGCGCGGGTGCGGCCGGGGCTGGATGCTGGGCACGGGCGGCGATAGCGAGGCCGCAGAGCGCGAAAAGTACGACACAACGAGAGAGGGGTTTCATGGCGGGGCATTGTATGTTGGGCAGGGAGCGTGATTACGCTCACGCGTGCAGTGCCCGTATTGCAATTCTGATGACGACAAGGTGATCGACTCGCGCAGCAGCGATGGCGGGAAGGTCACGCGTCGGCGGCGTGAGTGCCTCAAGTGCAACCGGCGCTTTACCACGTACGAGCGGGTCGAGCAGACGGCGAAGCTGATGGTCATCAAGCGCGACGGGCGGCGCGTGCCGTTTGATCGGGAGAACATCGTGCGGGGCGTGACGGCGGCGTGCGGGAAGCGGAAGATTCCTGAGGAACTCAAGCAGCGGTTTGCGGACGAGATCGAGGAGGAGTTGCACAAGGAGTTTGATCGTGAGGTGGAGTCGATTGTGGTGGGGCAGAAGGTGATGACGCGCTTGCGCGAGGTGGACGAGGTGGCGTGGATTCGGTTTGCGAGCGAGTATTACAAGTTCAAGAGCGTGGATGAACTCAAGAAGCAGTTGGAGCTTTTGGACGGGCGCGTGAAAGACGTGAAGGATCAGCAGAAGTTGTTCTAGGGAGTCTCTTGTAGATCGATTACAGGAGACACAGAGGGAAGAAGAGAAGGAAAGAAAGCTGGGCGGGCCAGAGGCCCACCCCACCGGGAATGAGCAAGGAGTTGTAATGAGCAGGATTGGGATGGTTGGATTTGTCGGGGCGAGCATCGTGGCACATGCCGCGATTGCTGGCGGGTTTGAGAGCGTGGCGGGCTTTGAGTTGGCTCGGCTCGACTATGCGCAGGCGACGGGGCAGGGCGAAGAGGCGGCGCAATCGTTGGAGGCGACTGCCAGCACGCGTCAGACGTCGGCGGACTTTGGAAAGTACAACACGATGTGGTGGACGTTTGGCGCGGGGGGGTCAACAGACTTTGACGAACTCAGCGACATCAACATCACGGTTGCGTGGTCGAAGTTTGTGGATCACGATGTTGAGATGATGGTCGAGGTTGCGCTGCGGGAGTTTGACATGCCGGGCAATGACCAGATCGGGATCAACCCGATGTTGGTACTCAGGCAACATTGGGACCTTGGCGAGACTCACACGTGGACGATGTTTGTGGACGCGGGGATTGGTTTCATGATTTCAGCGGACGATGTGCCGGAGGACGGCACGAGCTTTAACTTCACGCCGCGGGCGGGCTTTGGGGTCACGTATGCGGTGAGCGAAGAGTGGCGCGTTGTCGCGGGGCTGAGATGGTCGCACATCAGCAACGGGCGGATGTTTGGGGATGATGACAATCCGTCGAGTGATGGGGTGATGTTTAGTGTGGGGTTGACGACGTCGTTTTGAGGCGACTTCCGCAGCTACGCTGGGACATGACGACGTCACGGACAACAGCGGACAGCTTGCGGTCGC
Organism: uncultured Phycisphaeraceae bacterium; assembly: GCA_964516725.1. Lineage (GTDB taxonomy): Bacteria > Planctomycetota > Phycisphaerae > Phycisphaerales > UBA1924 > BJHL01. The sequence goes on along the minus strand of CAZEZV010000012.1, from coordinate 22,022 downwards.
TTTCGATGCGGGTGGCGACACTGCCGCGGGACACAAATCACTACGGGACGATTTTCGGCGGCGTTATTCTGAGTTACATCGACCAGGCGGGGTTCATCGAGGCCCGGCGGCATGGGGCGCATCGCTGGGTTACGGCGGCTCTGGACCGTGTCGAGTTCAAGAGCCCGGTGCATGTGGGGGACGTAGTCAATCTGTACACGTACACGATGAAGACGGGGACAAAGAGCGTGACAGTGCAAGTGGAGGTGGAGGCGGAGCGGTTTACGACGGGGGAGGTTGTTGCGGTGACGAGCGCGACGATGGTGATGGTGAGCGTGGACGAGAACGGGAAGGCGATCGCGTTTGCGAGCAAAGCGACGGTGTGAGCGACGCGTTGGCCTTGCGTGAGGATTACCCTGCGGCGTTGAAACCTCTTCGCATTGTCCAGTTTCTCAAGTGGATGCGCCGCCGCGACGGCGGGGTTGTGAACACGGTGTCGCTGCTGTGCCCGATGCTCGCGACGCTGGGGCATCGCGTGACGCTCATCAGCTGTGAAGATGACGACTTGACAGATCCAATTTGGGTGCGTCAATCGCCAAGGCCAGGCGAAGCGATTCGTCACGAGGATGGAAAAGTCGCCAGTGTTCGCGTTCCAATCCGAGACCGCCTTGCCGAACTGCGCGGCAAGACGGCTTTGCAGAGCGAGCGAGACGACCCGCTGCAACTCATCACGCCCGAGGGGCTGCGGGTGTGCGAGGCGGTGCTGAGGGACGCCGACGTTTTGCATCTTCACGGCGTGTGGGCGTCGTCGAATATCCAGCTTGCGAATCTTGCCCGGAGGCTGCGCGTTCCGTTTGTTGTGAGTCCTCACGGGATGCTTGACGATTGGAGTCTTTCCAAAGGCTCGTTCAAAAAGAAGCTGCACCTCGCGCTGTTCAGCCGGCGTGTACTGGACGATGCGCTGCGTGTTCACTTTGAAGTTGAGGAGGAGGCCCGTCAGGGGCGCGTGCATGTGAAGGCGCCGGTTGTGGTTGGGCCGCCGCCGCCGATTGATCCGAGGTCGTTTGAGCCGCTGCCCAGCAAAGACCTGGCGCTTGGCGCGTTTCCGCAGCTCAAGACGGACGCGTTCAAGGTGTTGTTCCTTGGACGGTTGTCGCCGAAGAAGGCGCCCGACGCGCTCATCCGTGCCGCCAAAATATGGAAAGACCGAGGTCTCCCGATTCAGACGTTCATTGCCGGGAAGGGGCATCCGCCGGAGTTTGAGGGGGAGCTCAAGGTGCTTGCACAAGCGCTCGGTGTCCAAGACTCGGTTCACTTTCTGGGGCTGGTGACGGGCGATCTCAAGTGGTCGTTGTTTCAGGCCGTGGATGTGACTGCTCTGCCCACAAGCCAGGAGAACTTTGGCATCGCGCTGGTTGAATCGATGATCTGCGGCACGCCCATCGTGACAACCCGGCAGGTGGACACATGGCGTGAATTTGAACAGGCGGGAGCGGTTATTTTGCCGGGCGGGCTTGGGGTTGCGCAGCAGACGGCCGATGCTATAGCTCAACTCGCGACCGACCGCTCGCGTGCGCACGCATTCGGCAAGCAGTCGCAAGCATGGGCGACGCGGACCTACTCGCCCGACATGCTGGCGCAGTGGTATGCCAAGATTCTTGATCCAGGCACGACCAGTTAGGGAGAACCAGCCGACACGATGCTCGTAGAAGTGATAATCACGCCACCCCCTCGTCGAGTGCGAGCAGAACACAACCCCAAAAACGAGGGCGCGTTGGATTTTGAGCCAATTTCCTGCACCGGTGGCCGGCGCGCCGATGCGAGTCGAGGCGTGCTGCAAGGCCGGTTGACAGGACTTTCGCCTCGATTGGGAGGGCAAAATCGCCGAAGTATGTCAGACCGAGTCGACCAACTACCGCTTTGTTGCCCCGTCCGTTTTCTCTCGTGGAATCGACAGCAATCAAACCCGTCCAGAGAGTCATGAGCAGCGGCGTCACTCCATCTCGGAAGCGACCGCTCCGTGTGGCGTTCTGCTGGACGCAGGTCTCGGGGTACATGGCGAGCTGCTGGCGGGCGCTCGCCGCTCGCCCGGATATTGACCTGTGGGTCGGCCTGTTTCGTCTGACGGCGTCGGCGAACGCAGACTTTCAGGAATCCAAGCTCCTGTCTGGCGTCAATCACAAGATATTCGACCCCGAGAAGTTCGAGAGCGAGCTGACGCCCAACGTCGTTGATTTTAAACCCGACGTGGTTGTTCTCGCGGGCTGGAATTACGCGGCTTTTCGGAACATGCCGTACGTGCCCGCGCTCGCGAACACGAAGTTTGTGATGACGATGGACACGCCTTGGGTTGGCAAGACGCGCCAGTTTCTGGGGCGATTCGCGTATCGCAAGTACTTCTCGCGGATTTCGCGGGTCGTGGTTGCGGCCGAGCGCACTTGGCAGTTCGCGCGCTGGCTGGGCTTTGAGGAGCGCCAGTTGATGCGAGCGATGTACTCGATTGACTTTGAACACTTCGCGCCGATTCTCGAGCAGCGCAAGAGGCTAGCAAACGGCTGGCCCCGGCAGTTCCTGTTCATGGGGCGGTACGCTGAGGAAAAGGCAATTGACGTGCTGGTCGAAGCGCACGCCCGCTATCGCCTGAGCCAAACCAACCCGTGGACGCTTGCGTGCTGCGGGCGAGGCCCGCTCGGAAACCTGCTGGTTGCCCGGCCCGACGTAGTTGATTACGGGTTTGTGCAACCGGAAGACGCGCCGAAGCACCTGCTCAATTCGGGCTGCTTTGTGCTGCCCAGCCGGTACGAGCCTTGGGGCGCGGTGCTGGCAGAAGCCGCGGCTTCGGGTCTGCCCATCATTTGCAGCGAAGCGTGCGGGGGCGGGCTGGACCTTGTTCAGCATCTCTACAACGGCTTCCGCGTGGCGACCAACGACGTTGATCACCTCGCGCAGGCGATGACCAGCATCCACGAGCAGCACGAGAACCTGCCCACGATGGGCGAACGCAGCCAGCAGCTTGCGAAGCCGTACAGCTCGGTCGCGTGGGCTGAACGCTGGGAGGCGATGCTGCGCGAGGTTGCGGACTTGAACAAGTAGGCGGCGGATCGGGCGCGAAGCCAGCTTCAGTATCCACATCCACCCGCAAACCGTGTTGCGTTGTTGTTGGTTTGCGACCTTTCCTAGCATTGGGCCCGATGCAGGTCACTATTGCCCCAAAGGCCCACATTCCCGGCGGCTTCCGCGAACTGGACGAGAATCGTGCGGGGTTCGCCGAGCACTTCGCCAAGGTCATGATGCCCGACCCGCGCCTGAAAGGGCGCGTGCTCGATGTTGGCTGCGGCAGCCGAGGGCCGGACCTGCCCAACAAACGCGGGGAGCGAGTGTTCTACCCGGTGATACAGCAGGCGTCGCAACTGGACGGGCTCGATCCGTACGCGTCAGTGCATGAAAACCAATTGATCAAGGAAAAGTGGCACGCGACGCTCGAGGACGCGCCGTTTCCGGACGGGGCGTACGACGCCCTGGTCTCGTTTTTTGTGCTGGAGCATGTCCAGCACCCGTCACAGTTTCTCGCGGCGGTGCATCGGGCGTTGCGGCCCGGGGGTGTTTTTTATGCGTTAACGCCAAATGCAAACCATCCCTTTGCGTGGGCCGTACACGTCATCGAAACGTTCAACGTCAAACGAGCTGTTGAACGTGTGACAAAGGAGGGCGAAATCAACCGCATCCCGACGTATTACCGCCTCAATACGCCGAGTGCCGTCGCCCGTCACGCGTCGTCGCTTGGGTTTTCGAAGCTTGAGGCGTACTACTACCCGGCGCTCAACTGGTCGACGTACTTCCCGAAGTTTGCAAGGTTTGTGCCCAGGATGTACGATTGGGTCGTAGGAGCCCGGGTTCAGACGCTCGGGCAGCAGGTGTTGTTCAAGCTCGAAAAGGCGTAGCAGGCGCAGCCATGGTCCGCACATGGGCTGATCCGGAGTTTGGCGTGGAATTCGCATTGGGATGGATAACCCTGTTGATGGCCGGTGCCCTGCTGACGCTCATTGTCATGCAGGCCCGCAGTGGCAAGCATCCGATCATCAGTGCCCGCAACCTGTTTCTTGCCGGGTTTATTGTGTATCAATTGACGAGCGGATCGATCGCCTTCTTCAGCCAGCAATACTGGGAAGTGCCGCTTTCAAATCCAGAGTCAACGGGCGTGCTATTTGTCTTGTGGTGCGCAGTGTTTCTGGCGATTTTCCTGAGCGTGTATCACGCGGGCTGGTTTACGTTCGGGCTGCCCAAGCTGCTTGCCAAGCCATCTCCGACGCCCGCGCCGGCGACGATGATGTCCTTGGCGATTGGATTTCTGGTGCTGGGATACGCGATGCGATTGGGATTCCAGTTTGTCCCGGTCATCGGTGTTCTGGGGACCATGACGGGCGTGACGATCGCGATCGCCGCGGCGGGCGTGGCGTGCTGGCTGTGGGCGAAGCAACTTTTCAATCCCAGCCGGGCCGCCTTTGCCATGACGATCTTTGGTGCTGCAACGGCCCTTGCGATTTTCCGCACGTTCGGGCGGCGCGATCTGGTGAGTGTGGCGGTCGTGTGCCTGTGGGGTGCATATCACGGGCACTTTAAGAAACAGAATCTCAGCCGAATGGCCGTGCCCTTCGCGGGCGTCGCGCTTGCGGGACTGATCGTCATCGCGGCGTACACGAGCGTGCGCAGCCACGAGAGCAAGCAGCAGGGTTTCTTGTCGCAGGTCACCGCCCTCGCCAACGCCGACATCAAGGCGGGCATCATCGACATCTTTGCGGGGCAGGGCACGGCCCCCATCAGTATGTGGCTGATGGAGTCTCGCCCGGGTTCATTTGAGTACGACACGCTGCACACGCTGCGATACACGTTCCTCAACATCATCCCGCGCGAGTGGTGGCCCAACAAGCTCAGTTCGCTGGGGCTGGACATGGTGCCGCAGGCGGGCATCAGCCACAAGGGCCAGGGCTTTACGGTCGGACCCGGCCTCATGGGGCACATCGCCAACGACAACCCGTACATCTGCCTGGTCCTGTATCCTGCGTTGCTGGGCGGGTTCATCCGCATTCTTGACGAAATGGTGGAGCGCGAGCCTGACAACCTCTTTGTCGTCATTCCGGTGGGCGTCGCGCTGGGAGAGATCGTCGCCATTCCGCGCGGGGAAACGGGCTTGTTTGTCTTCCGCACGATCCTGGCCGTTGTCGCGGCGTACATCGGCATGCGAGTGGTCGCCAGGCTGCTGATTGCATTTGGAGTGCGATACAACGTGGCGGTTGCGGACAACGAGCTGCCTGATGCATCTGGGTATTCAACGGACAGCGACAGCGATTCGGAACATCAACTCGGACGCTCCGGGGACAGCCAGAGCGGCGCGGAGCTGACGGGTTCTGCAGAGCATGACGGGAATGCGGCCCATGCGGGTTTTTCGGGCGGGGGCGCGGGCGCGGCCCAGGCAACCCAGACAACTGGCCGAACAGGCGTGCCGTGGGGTCTGCAACAACCCTGACGGGGCGCGAAAACAAACGCATGTTCGAAGGCAATGAGTCCTGCGGAGAATTTCTTGGTTTTCGGCACGACCCGTCTTCCTGCACCGTTCGTACGTGCTGTGGCGAGTGTGACGAGATTGTCGCCCTGGAAACACGGAGAATGCGCGCTCGGCGGTTCCTTTTCCCAGATTGACACGGATCAAATTCTATCTTTGGGCACGGACGCGGTGCCACTTGGGGTTCCGCGACGCAACGAGGGACCTTGGCTTATGCAATCCACAATCGTCAGCAGCGTATTGGTGTGCGGCCTTGCGATCAGTGCAACCGCGGTCGCCCAGCAGATTCCGGCGATCGAAACCGGCCCGCGCCTTGTTTCGAGTCAGCTCATCAACGGCGAACTGGAGATGCGAGATCTTTCCAATAATCGCGTCATCATCGCTCGTCAGCGCATCGAGCCCATGCGCGGCTTTGGCGACTTTGTCACCAACGTCCGTCTTCAGCAGCAGCCTACGGGCGCGGACATCATCATTGATGTGCGCAACACGGGCAGCGCCGCGAAGAAGCTGGGTGTGATCGGCGTGGGCGTCATCAACCTTGGCGAAAACGTCGAGTACTTTGACTCGTCCGAGGCTGGCGTGTGGGTCGCCAAACGGGCGAGCAACATGGTCGGCAACTGCAAGATGTATCCGGACGACCTGTACTCGCCCGCGATGGTCATCCGCAACAGCGACATGGCGGTGGGCGTCTCGCTCAATTATCCGGTCATGGACTACAAGCACGACGTGAAGGTGCTTATTGACAGCCCGGGCGGCTACATGGCCCAGGGTGACGCAGGCAAGGGCTGGACCGTTCGCTTCGGCCTTGCCAACTACGGCAACGAGGGCATGCAGATGCACCAAGGCATGCTGCCCGCGGGCGAGTCACGCACGTACGTTGTCAGCATCCGCATCACCAAGAACCCGCAGGAATGGGTCTCAACGCTTCTGCCATACCGCAACTTCTTCCGCAGCACCTATGGCGGCGTGCAGTATCAGCGCAAGACCACGCCTGTTCTTGGCGTCACCATTGCAGACCCGACGCAAATCAGCGCGTCAAACCCCTTGGGCTATCACGGCGGCCTGCGTCCTGACATCAACGGCTTTGCTCGCACCAAGCAGCACCTGCTCCGCCCGGTCGGCTGGCCCACCACGATGCTGTGGATGCCCACGGGCTTGTTCAACGAGAATCAGAACCAGAACTTCCCGTATCAGGTGGGAAGCCAGTGGAACCGCAGCCCGCAAATGGCCACGGCGCTTGATCCGGTCAATGGCCTGCCAGGCGTGCCTGCGGCGGGTCGTGAGCTTGGCATCTGGTGGGGCCGTTCGCTGCTTCAGTCCAACACATGGAACAGCGCGGACATGATCAAGTTTGACCCGGACAACCCGGCGCATCGCGCTCGCGCTTTCGAGGAGCTTGACGGCATCGCTGCAACCGGCGCGACAGTTGTCGGCCTCGACACCTACATCCAGCCCCACACACCGATCTGGAAGAGCATCCCGTGGCTCAAGGCCATGAAGGAGCGTCACCCGCAGCTCAGCTTCGTGACCGAGCCCGCGCAGAGTGACGTGCTGCACACGGTCGCCGCGACGTATGTCACGGGCTTCACGCTGAGCCCGGCACCCGGCACGACCGACGAGAGGAAGCTCTACAACATCTCCGGTCCCAATGTGATGATGGACTTCATCAACCCGGGTCACGAGACATGGGGCTCGATGAGCTACCACCATCACCGTCGCCTGCTGGGCGGCATGCCCAGCCTCGCCAAAATGGAAGAGGACATGCGCAAGTGGGCGCAGTGGGGGTATCGCCCGGTCTTCTTTGATGTCATGAACATGCCCGCGAACACGACGGCGGGCCCGAGCTGGGAAACCAGTCTGCCCACAGCGATTGTGGCGACCGACCCGGTGATCCAGGCGCTCAAGCGCGGTCAACGGCCCGGTGCGGCGCAGGCGAGCGGTGGGTCGGGCGGGTCTGGTTCATCATCGCAGCAAGCCGCGGTGCAGGCACCGGCGTCTCAGCCGGCGGCCAAGTCGTCAAACTCCGGCAAGTCGATTGTCGTAAAAGGCAAGAGCACGCCGAAGGCGGCGCCCAAGACCACCGGCTACATCACCAACTCGGCGCAGAGACCCAAGAAGTAAGGCACACTTCCGGGAATTCACCCGGTCCCCCCTCGCAACAAGCTCCGCGTCTCGCGGGGCTTGTTGATTCTTTTGAATCGCCGGTGTCGTTGGATCAGGTTGTCGGCTTCTTGCCGCCACGCCCCAACTGCATGAAACGCACCATTGCGCGCTTGGCTTCGAACGCGGGCACAGCGGGGTTGCCCATGTACGCCGTACCGGGCGGAACGTCGGACATGACGCCGGCGCGGGAAGCGACCTTCGCGCCGGCACCGATCGTCACGTTGTCGATGATCGCGGCTCGCGCGCCGAGCATTGCACCATCGCCGACAACCACGCTGCCGGCGAGCCCGGCCTGGCCGCAGATGATGCAGCTGCGGCCGATGCGGCAGTTGTGCGCGACTTGCACAAGGTTGTCGATCTTTGTGCCCGAGCCGATGGTCGTGCTGCCGAACTTGGCGCGATCGACGCAGGAGTTTGCGCCGATTTCGACGTCGTCGCCGATGACGACGTCGCCGATGTGTGGCACTTTGACAACGCCGCGCTTGTCGGGCGAGGGGCGATATCCAAACCCGTCAGCGCCGATGATGACGCCCGAGTGCAGCATGCACGACGCGCCGATGCGGCAGCGATCCAGCACTTTGACGCCCGGCTGCAGAAGCGAGTGCGGGCCGATGTGTGCGCCGTGCCCAATGTATGTTCCGGCCAGCAGCGCGACGCCATCGCCAACAACGGCACCAGCTTCAACCACGCAGTGTGGACCGATGTGAACGCCCTCGCCCATGCGTGCGGAGGGATGCACGACGGCAGTGGGGTGTGTGCCGGGTTTTCGCGAAGGGCTTGGTGGGGCGAACAGCTTCAGTACTTCGTTGAGGGCGAGGTCGGCATCTCGCACCACAATCAGCGCGCGTTGGTGGGCAGCCGTCTGCCGCAAAGTCTCGCCACGCTCGCGCCACCCGGCCGCTGCGCTCGCCACGCTTTCTGAAATCAGTGCGACGCTCGCGCCGCACTCTCGCCATCGCCTTGCAAACGACTCGGCGCGGATGAAGGTGATGTCGTGCGTCGTTGCCTCGTCGAAGTTGGCAAGGCGCTGCGCGAGAGCGTCGTCGTCGCCATCGACTGTCGCTGAAATGCCGGCTTGCGCGAGCAGCAAGGCGAGCTCTCGCGCGGTGCGAGCGTTCGCTGCGCCGCCCGCCAGTTCAACAGATTGTGTCAACGGTGCGTGCATGCCTGCGCCTTCTTGTGCGAGAAAAAAGCCGAAAAGCGGCGGGTTACTTGTTGCCGCCCGCCTGCTTGCCGGTGGCGTAGTCGTTCTGCATGGCGGTCAGCACGCGCTGGGTGATGTTGATGGCCGCGTCGTTGGCGTACATCACGCGCTTCTTGAGAATTTCGTCGTTGAGCGCCGATGTCGAGCCGCCGGGGGACAGCGTGATGGGGCGGTCGTCGAGCACAACCATGTCGTAGCCGTCGGCCTTCGCGACCTGCTCGATCGCGGCCTGCGCCTTGGCGTAGAGGTCGCGAATGTTTTGCGCGTTGCGGAGGTCCAGCAGCGAGAGAACTTTTTCCCGGCGGACTTTGAACATCGCGGTGCGTTCCTGGAGCTCCGCGATTTTTTCCATGTGGGCGTAGGTCTGATTCTGCTGCGGGCCGGCCTTGACCTCTTCCTCGAGGAGCTTGATCTGCGCTTCGTCGTCGCCCAATTGCTTCAGGAACTTTTCACGCTGAGAGTTGGTCTCGGTGTTGCGGTCCTTGAGCTCGTCCAGTCCATTGATGAGCACCATCATGTCGATGAGCGCGAGCTTGGTGGGCTGGGCCTGCAACGCCTGGGGCAGCGCGTTCGCTGAATACATGGTGACGCCCGCGCCGACAAGCAGCCCCACCGACACTGCGCCGACCCACATCCCTGAACGATCAAAGAACTTTGCCATAAAAAAAGACTCCGCGCATAACAACCATGCCGGGCGAGTGCTTCCTTTGCACACGCGCCCCGCTTGTTAGTGCTCATTGTACTCGCTTCAGACGCGCGATGTTCGGTTTGGTTGCAAACGCGGCTTGTGGCACCATGTGACACGTAGTGACTGACCTGTGACTGACAAGTGAGGAGCGAATCAGCCGCAGGGCGTGCAAGGCCCCTCGGAATACTGAAGCAGGAAGCTCGCGATGTCGCACGGATCGAACACGCTGGTGTCGTTGTTGAAGTCGATGTCGCTGCAGGTTGCGGTGGGGGGGATGCATGGGCCTTCTGAGTACACCGACAGGAACGCGTCGATGTCCTGCGGGTCAAAGAGGCTCGCGTCGTTATTGAAGTCGATGCTGTCGCAGGCGGGGGGCAGCGTGTATGTGACGACCAGAGCGGGGCGGTACGCGGCGACGCCGAATTCTCGTGTGTCGAAGCGCTTTGCAGTGCCGTCCGCCGATTCGTTGCCGATGAGCACCCATCCGAAGTTGGTTGCGGGGCTTGCGCGCCAAGCCTCGACGTCAGCGAGCAAGCCGTCGCTGGAAATTTCGTAGATGCCGACGATGCCGATGTTCTTGGTCGCGCTGGGAGTGCCGACAAACGTGCCGCCGGCCTGGAACCACTGCGCTGTCGGGAACGTTCTGTACTGCCACGTTGCGTCGCCCGTAAGCGCCGTCGCGCCGCCGCCTTCCTGACCGCCCGCGTTTGATGCGCCCTCGCCCCACGACAGCGACATGCGGTGGACGCGCATCTGGGTTGCGTCGGAGATCGTTCGAGACATACTGAGCCGCAAGACAACTTCCTGGATGCTCGCGTTGGCAGGGATCGACGACACATTGAACTGCAGGAGAGCCCGGCGTGCGTATCCGCCGTTTGTTCTGCCGATGAACATGTGCTCGCCCGCGCCATTGGACAGTTGCGTGCTTCCGGATGGCTGATACATCGTGTTGTCGCGCACCGAGGGCAGTTCGATGGTGACCTGCGCAATGCCCGCGGCTGCGCATGCGAGCGAGCCGACAACGCCACAAACAACTCTGATGAACGGCAACGACTTGATCATGAAGTTCTCCTGCGAAATTGTAACGTGTACGAGCAGTTTGCCAATGTGAATTCTGTTCCAGCCGATGGATTTATCTGGGACACACAGCACGATTGTGGCGTTTTTCAGATAGGGCAGTTGCAAATCCGCGTCGATTCTGCGATTCTCGGGCCATGGGGCGTAGCATGGGTGTGCGCATCGTGGAATATCAACCGACGCCGAACCCAAACGCGATGAAGTGCGTCGTGGACGTTGCGTTGCCGTCGCTGCAGTCGCCGACAACGCGCCCGCGTTCCTATGCAACGGTTGCTTCGGCGTCGGCAGATCCCTTCGCCCAACGATTGCTGCAAGTGCGGGGTGTTCGCAGTGTGCTGCTGACTGATTCGTGGTTCACAATCAGCAAGGACGCGACAGCAGAGTGGAACGCGGTGAAGCTCGGGGTTGAGCGGGCGATCGCCGAGGTGTGATGCGGCACGGGTTTCTCTCGGGATAGCGATCTGGCAGTGTCCTCAAAAATGCCGCGACGACAAACCACATCTACTGCTCGCACATCCAAGAAGTTGGTATCGCGTGCCGCGAGTGAAGTTCCTCTTGACATTGTCCCGCGCTTGCTTGAGTGGTTTGGGAAAAACGCGAGAGAGCTTCCATGGCGACTCACAGATCGGGCAACCGGCCTGCGCGATCCGTACCGCGTGCTTGTGAGTGAAGTCATGCTTCAGCAGACGCAGGTGTCGCGGGTTGAGCCCAAGTTTCTTGAGTTTCTCGAGCGATTTCCGACCATCCGCGATCTTGCGGGGGCGTCCGAAAGCAGTGTGCTTGCGGCGTGGACGGGCCTTGGGTATTACCGCAGGGCGCGAATGTTGCAGGCGGCGGCGAAGAAAGTAGTGGCGGACTTTTCGGGAACTGTGCCGCGAACGACGCACGAGCTTCGGACGCTTCCGGGCATCGGCGCGTACACGGCGGGAGCTGTCGCGTCACTTGCGTTTGGCGAAGCAGCGCCGCTGGTGGACACGAATGTTTCTCGCGTGCTTCTGCGAGTGGCGGGCAGGCCGATGAAAGCGGCGGACCCCAAGGCGATTGAGTGGTGCTGGCGGGAAGCTACTCAGTTGGTTGGCCATGCTGAAGGCGCTCACGGGAAGGCGCGGCGTGGTGGGCCGCTCAACGCTCCTGGCGCGTTCAATGAATCCTTGATGGAATTGGGTGCGACGGTCTGCACGATGTCAGCGCCGGCGTGCCAGCGATGTCCGGTTGCAAGCCTTTGCGAGGCCCGCAAGCAAGGAACACAAGACCAGATTCCGCTCGCGCCTTCGATCAAGACGAGAACCGCAATCACACATGCGGTGCTGGTGGTGCGAGATGTCTCTGGCCGGGTGCTTGTTGAGCCGCGTTCGGGGCAGTTGTACAAGAACGCGTTGTGGGAGGGCTTGTGGCAGGCGCCGACGCTTGAATGCGACAAGCCGCCGAGGTCCGTCGCAGCGCTCGCGTCGCGACTGGGCATTTCAGTTGATCAATTGGAGCGCCCCGCGAAGGCACATGACTTTGTCTTCAGGACAACGCTGCGAGATGTGCGATTTGTTGCGTGGGAGGCGATGAGCCGAGTGCCCAGGGCACTTGTGGGTCCGCCGCGAATGTGGAAGACGAGTGCACAACTCAACGCGATGGCGATGTCCAGTCCGACGCGTCGAATTCTGCTTGGTGGCGCAGCACCGAAGGCCTCAAAGAAGGCGGATTGACGCGATGCTTTTAATTCGCGCCGCCATACTGGTGACTATTCCGCTGCCAGCGTGACGCCGGCGAGGGTCACGACACCTGCGGTGCCGCGCACGCTGTCGATGCGCACGCGTCGTCCATCGGGTAGGCGCACTGCGCGGACCATTGCGCTCTTGATCGTCTTTTCTAGCCCACCGAGCTGCTCGCTCTGTCGCGCGATTGTCAGGGGGATACGGACACAGCCGACGCCGCACCTTTGGATGGTTGCAACGCCTTTGCTCCAAGAAGGCGTCGCCCACACGATGTTGCCTTGTCCGTCGCGGATGCCGAAGGTCGCGCCCTCTCCGCGGCAACTGACTCGCACTTCGCGGCGACGCTGGCTTGGTGCCGATTCCTCTGAGTTCACAGGCTTGCTGGGCGATGTTGCTGCATCATCGAGGCTTGTTGTCCATTCCGGGAGCCTCTGCGCAAGCCACGCGTTGCACTCGTCCTGCGTGAGGGCAACCTCCCACGGCTCGCCCGCAGCGTCGCGCACCCGCGACGCAGCGGCGATCACGCGATGCTCGGCGGCGGCCCCCAGCGCTCGAACGTCGCCGCGCGGGGCGCTCTCTGCCCACCACGATGGCTCGCACGTAGTCAACGCGGCGACAACGAGGAGCATTGAAAGTCCCGCGGCGACCAAGAGCCCGACGACTCGGACGATGCCGAGGCGATTGGGTAATCTGCTTTCAAGCTGCGCGTGCTCCGTCGCTTTGCGGGGCGCGGTTGTTCTCTGTCCCGATGTTGTGCTCGCTCCGCTTGTCATCCCTGCTCGCCTCGTCGAAAGCCGTGCGTCGCCGATCCTTCGGCGAACTCGGCGAGCATAGGCGAGCACCTTCCGAATTCAACCGAGATGGGGGACCTCAAGAGACTCGCGGCGCTTCTCTGCGCGCGTCCGCGTACGCGCCGGGCACCATGGATTCATTGCTTTTCTGGTGCGGGATTGGGCGCATCGGGCACGTCAATCACCCATCGCAGCTCGTCGAATGCGCCTGCTCTTGCGCGAGCCAGAGTTCTCGGCGGAAAGATGCTCAACACGATCTCGCCGTTCAAGCCGCCCTTGCGGAAGGCGAGCTCGGTCACGAAGTCGACGCCGCCATCGGGGCGAGTGACGAAAGGAACGACGCGCTCCCACGCGACCCACCTTGCGGTGTGGGGTAACTGCCCGCTCCTCCATCCCGAGGCGGCAAGTAGGTCATTGGCGATTTCCGGGACATCATCATCAAAGCCGTACCTGAATGGACCGGGCCGCAGCCCATGCGTTGGCGTTGCGACGATGACAAGATCAACCTTGGAATGCACAAAGGACGCATCCAAGTCCGATCGCCCGTAGGTAACGAGCGGTATCGACGGAAAGCCGTACGTCCAGAAGTACGGACCGACAAAGTGATCGTTGAATCGCTTGCTGCCGGTTTTCACGGGCCAGTCGTCGCAGCGGACGGGCATGAAGACCGCGTCGTTGCCCGGGTCGGGCAGCTTGTTCCGCATGTCGAGCATCATGGCCCGCGTGCTGTGCCAGCGGAGTTGGTAGGCGCGTTGAACGCCGATCATGCACGCGGTGCCGAAGGCGGTGACGATGACGAGCAGCGCCGCGAGCACCCGCCGAAGACCCGGCGTTCTTCCTTTTTCGTCGGCGGCCATCAGCAGGCGATCGATGATCGTTGCGCCAAACACGATGAGACCGACCAGAACCGGGGCCAGCATGCGAGGTCGAACGCCAGATTCCACGATTGCCAGCGGAATCAGCGAGCCTAGCGCGATCACGATTCCTCCCGACGCGAACATGATCCTGCGAGACGGTTCACTCACGAACAGCCTTGGCGGACACGCCTTCGTCACACGAGCCGTCTTTGCTGTCGCGCGAAGCAGCACGACCGCCGCGGCGATCAGCACAAGCACTGCCAAACCGAAACCCGCGACATTCTGGCGGATGCCGTCGACGCACAGCCTCCAGCCCGAAAGCCCGACGCTGCGAACTCCCAGGCCCAGGATCGCGTCTCGATACCGGTTCGCGAATGCCAGGGGCCACTGGCTGGGTTTGACCACCTTCCCGGCGCCGCCGACGCCACCATCGAGTTGCTGGCCGAGCTGCAATGCCACATACACGCCAACGCACGCCGCCATCAGCATGAGGGGCAGGAACATCGCAAGCCACGAGCGTCCGATTGGTTCCCTGACGGGCCTTGTTGCAAAGTACAGCAGAGGCAACGCCACAAACGCGCCCGCAGGCTGCTCGTGTGTACACGCGGTCAAGAGAGCCGCTGCGCACAGCAACAACAACATCCACCACGTGCGTGTTCCCTTTGCCCAGGCAATGTACAGACAACCAACAACAAGCAAGAGCCCCGTGCCGACGCCCACCAGAAACCCGTTCGCCCAGAACGCGGTTTCGAAGTGTTGCGGCAGGGTCAGATAGAGGAGACTTCCCGCGAACGCGACGCCCGTACTCCGTCCGCACGCCCGCAGGAACACGCCCAACATCAACGCGGTTGCCACATGAAACCCGGCCATAACAAGGCTGACCAGCCACGGAGTGTTCCACCACGCGCCGACCATGCTTGTGACGCCGACCGTGAGAGCGGGGCGCCAAAGCCAGGGCGCGGCCGGGCCTTTGTCAAACGGCGTGGGCGAGGGCAGCACCCGCACTGCGCCCTCGCCCTGCAGCCAGGCGCCACGCAGGTAGAAGTCGTCGTTCCAGAAGCCCGTGTCACCGCCCAAGAGCCAGAGCGAGAGGTACGCCGCCATTGCAAAGACAACAGCGCAAGCCAGAACCGGCATCGCGCCCTTCGTGCGTTCCGGCATTTCCCACGTATCCTGTTGTGTCGACGGTTTCAGCACCATCCACAGTATCCAAACCCGTCCCGGCAGAAACTGTGAGTGGTTGTCACGGAAAATCTGTGGATGTTTCGATTGTCCCAGACTTCAACTTCGTCTCTCCGCTACTCCGGCACTTCGTCACTCCCCGCGCTACCTTCTGTGACGCATGCGCATCGCCCTCGTTAGCAAGGAGTTTGCTCCCTTTCAGGGCTGGGGCGCGGGCACGTATGCGTCGCTTGTGAGTGCCGCGCTTCGCGACGCGGGGCATGAAGTGCATGTGTTGACACAGCGACCGGAAGCCGCGGCGCAAGGGCCGAAGTTGCGGCCGGGGGTTGAGTTTCATTGCGTGGATGAATCGCTGACGCACTTGTGTGTACCGGGGCATTTGGGGTTTGCTTCGCGATACTCGCTGGCGGTGCTTGAGTCGTTGAAGAAGTTGCACGCGAAGCACGCGTTTGACTACATCGAGTTTCCAGACTTTGACGGCGAGGGCTACTGGCCCTTGCGTGCCCGCGAGGCGACTGGCGAGTTTGCGGGCGCGACCATCGGCGTTCGGCTGCACATGACGCTGCAGGACATCCGCCCGCTCAATCAATGGCATTGGCTGGACTTTGAGCAGGCTGTCGTTGCGCACCTGGAGAATGAGTCGATTGCGCGAGCGGATGTGCTGCTTGCGTGCTCACAGGGCATTCTTGATCGCACTCGGGCACGCCTGGGGGATGTCGGGCCGCTTCGCAATCGAGCGTTTGTTGTGCACAATCCGTTTGACATGGCGTCCTCACTGCGCGAACTTGGTGCGGAGCAACCTGCTGAGCAGCGACCATCCAACTGGATTGGAAGTGATCGCGAAGTGGTGTTTGTTGGCCGCGTCGAGCGTCGCAAGGGCCCGCAAGTGCTTGTGGAAGCCGCGCTGTTACTGTTGGAAGCGGGCATGTCGCTGCGCGTTCGGTTCATCGGGGCGGACACAAATACAGGTCCGATGGAATCTTCGATGATTGCGCACTTGAGGTCGCGCATTCCAGAAAAGTGGGCTGGTAACTTCGTCTTTGAGAACGCACAGTGGCCCCGCGATCGGCTTGGCCCGGCGATCGGACGCGCTGAGGTGTGCGTGCTGCCATCGCTGTGGGAGAACTTTCCCTACGCGTGTCTTGAAGCGATGGCGCTGGGCGCGTGCGTCATTGGGACCGACGCGGGTGGGATGGCGGAGATCATCAAGCATGAGAGCAGCGGCTTACTCGCAAAGGCCGACAACGCCGTGAGCCTTGCGGAGATGATCGCGCTCGCCCTGAAGAACGATTCATTGCGAAAAGCCTGCGGCGAATCTGCTCCGCAGAGAGTTCAATCGCTGTGCAATCCGGCTTTGATCGCGGCGGAGTCTGTCAAGGCAATCGAAGCTGCACGCAATCAGTCTGCGGCGCTCGCACAACACGCCCCTCGCGCTTCGAATACGACTCCGCATCACGGGACTGCGGCTGATGTCTCTGTTGTTATTCCGATCTTCGACGCTCATCCGTTTCTGCCCGCCGCGCTTGACTCAGTCGTCGCACAAACCGTCCAACCCCGCGAAGTCATCCTCATTTCCGACGGCTGCACTGATCCCGCGATGCTTGCGCACCTTGCAACCCTTGAGCAGCAAGGCACAGTTGGGAACATTCCTTGCAAGGTGATTCGTCAGCAGAATCGCGGTCTGGGTGCGGCCCGCAACGCGGCGATCGCGCATGCGAGCAGTGCGTGGATATTGCCGCTCGACTCGGACGACGTCCTCGCGCCGACTTTCATCGAGCGCACGTTACAGGCGTCGATGCGAAATCCGACCGCGGCTTTTGTGGGCACCCTTCTTGCCCGCTTCACGGACGACCCCACTAGGATCGAAGCGATTTACACACCGCTTGGGCTGGATCGCGATCTGCTCTGTGTCCGCAACATTGCATCGTGCGCCGTTGTACTGATGAACAAGCAGACCCTGCTGGATGCAGGTGGCTACGCGCACGACCTTGTGTACGAAGACTGGGATCTGTACGCCGCGCTCGCGGAGCGAGATGCTTCGTGCGTCATTGTTCCGGAGATTCTGTTCCATCACCGCACGCGGCCAGGCTCACTCATGCATCAGGTGGACGCGAAGAAGCACCAATTGCTTCGTGCACGCATCCTTGATCGGCATCCAAAGCTCGCGCTGCATCCCGAGCGAGCCTTGCGGACGCTCGCCGGCGACTTGTTTGATCTCAACGCCGCGTCCACTAACCCGCAGCGCGCCAGCCGCGTCGACATCAGTTCGCTCGCCAAGGCGATGATCCGGGAGAACATCCGCTATCGCGCGGCGGACAGGGTCAATTCGTGGCTGGTTGCGCTGGGTGTTCAGAAGGCGTTGAAAAAACTGCTTAGGAAGTAGCTCGGTGGTGGCATAGGCGAGGACGCCTGTGCTACCCCCGTTTGCAGAAAAAAGCCCCCGCTTTCGCAAGGGCTATTTCACACAATGATTTGTTCGTACTTCGAGCGATTACTCGCCCGCGGATGCGGTCGTCGCGCCCTTCACGTTGATCTTTGCCAGCAGTTTCGCGTCATCCAAGTATGCCGCGGCGGCGGAGAGCTTGCCCTCTGCCATGCGTGTCATCGTGAAGCGCATAACCAGCTGCTGCTCGGTGCCCTGGGTCTTGAAGCATTCGATCACGCAGGAGCCGTCGGTCTTGAACTTGATGTTCTGGGTGTAGGTCGCGTTGTTGCTCGTGCCGGTCAGGGTCTGCTCGGTGGCGGTGCTCGAGAGCGCGCCGCTGAAGTTGCACTGCCAGTCGCTGCGAGCGTCGTAGGCGCTGCAGTTGAGCTTGTTGTCGGCGATTGACCAGTTGCTCACGCCATTCACGGCCTTGCCGCGGGCGAAGCTGTCGTAGGCGAAGAGCACGCCGCCGTTGTCGTTGGCCTTGACGGACACGCTGAGCTCGGTGCTGGTCACGTCGTCCTTGGCCCACTGCACTTCGCAGGTGCCGGTCCACTCGCCCTTGAGCTGAAGGACGTTTGCGTTGACAGTGTTCTGCCACGAGGTTTTGTTTTCGTTGCCGGGCGCTCCGGCAAAGGAGCAGCAACCTGCAATCAGCGTCAAAGCAAGCGCGGCGGTGCGGATATTCGTCATGAGTCTCTCCAAGTCGTCATCTCGTTGCAGCCCGGCGCGCCCGCGCCGACACATTCTGCTGAAGATCGGATCGACCCGATCGCGCATGTTCTGCGGTGTATTTGCAAAGGGCGATGGGTTAGGAGTTGCCTAATCGGAATAAACGGACTGTCCTAGTTGGTCGCACAGGCGGCCTCGCCTGTGACGGAAGTGCAAGGCAGTGCGATTGCAAGCGAAAACACATGTGAGCGAGTGGGTAAGGAGTGCTCATCGGCGAGGACCGCCGACGAAGACGGAATTGGCGCGGGACTGCCAATCTCCACGTCCCGCCTACCGCACCCACGCTTGTCCGACGTCGCGCCCGACGATTCGCTCGGCGTGTCGGCCCGCCGCGGCGATCAATCTGGTCAGCGGCTCGTCCATCGGTTCGTCGCTGAGTTTGAACGTGCTGTGGTGCATGGGCAACAAGTACTCGCCTTGCGCGGCGGTGTGCATGTCCCAGACTTGCTCGGGCGAGGCGTGCGCGTGGATCCAGGGGTCGTAAGCGCCGATGCCGAAGATAGTGAGGTCGAGCGGGCCGATCTTGTCGTAGCCTCGGGAGAGGGCGGTGTCGCCGGCGTAGAGGACTTTCGTACCGTTGATCGCCGTTTTCGCGCCTGCCGGGCCCTTGGCGCCACGCAGCCCCTGATCAACAACATCGACAAGGTAACTGTTAAAGCCGCGCCGCTTATCGATGATTGTTCTTGCTCCCCAGTGGGCCGGCATGATGGGCGTGATTCGCACGCCGTCGATCATCACCGGGTCCTGCCAGCCGGCTTCGATCACATTTCCAAAGCCGCGCGGCACGAGGCGCTTGGTGCGGATCGCGGTGATCACTTGGGTTCTCTTGTCTCGCATCGCGCGGAGGCTTGGCACGTCGAGATGATCAAAGTGTGCGTGCGAGAGCAGAATGACATCGGGCCTCGGCAGAGACTGCGGATCAAACGCGGGAATCAATCGCTTCACGCCCAACGCGAGGGGGCCAAGGTGGACACCCACGCGATGTGAAAAGACAGGGTCGGTCAATATCCATCGCCCGTGTACGCGGAGCATGACAGTGGCGTGACCAAGCCACACTGCGCCCAGTTCCGCGGACTCCAATACTTCGCGCTGCGCTTCGTCGAATGAGACTCGCTGGCTGCGCGCCCGACCCAGAACGCCGCTCAGGCCGCGCGAATATCGGCGTGCGGCTGAACCTGCTGCTTGCTTTGTGTACCCGGGCGGCAGGACAAGTTTCGCGGCAGCCGTGGGCAGGCCGGCGGGCCGCTTCTGCGCCTGCGTGCCCTTGTCCGACTTGCACCCTCGCCCTCGTGTCACTCGACTGTCACGACCTTTCATGGCTTCGGAACCAAGTGTTCACACAAACCGTCCTACTGCATGAGTGCCTTTCGTGCCGCCGACTACGGCTTTGTGTAGACGGTGCCGAACTTCCAAAAAACACCGACTACGCAGTGCCGTAGTCGGCGGCGCGATGGCCGCACCCGCTTGTACGCAACTCTGTTGGAATTGTTCGCATCTTGTCGATCCTCTGCTTGCACACCCAAGTCATTTTTCAGGAGTTTCCCATGACTGCTGTTCGTCTCACAACTTTCGCTCTTGTCGCCGGCACCACGCTTTCTATCGCGGCGATCGCCGCCGAGCCAACTCGCAGCATCACGATCTACTCCAGCGCGCAGCCCGGCGCGATCGACCCGGCGCTGTATCGCCCGGTACGGACAGGCCAGTACTACAACCCCTATCAACAGCAACAGATTCCCGGCTACGCCGTCGTTCGTGAGGATCGCAAGGTCAACATCGCACACGGGCGCGGCGAGTTGCGCATCACTGACGTCGCCGCGCTTATTGATCCGACCACCGTCAGTTTCCGCAGCCTGACCGATCCGGTCAACACGCGCGTCATTGATCAGAACTTTCAGTTTGACCTCGTGAGCAACGAGAAGTTGATGCAGCGCTACATCGACAAGCCGATTTCTGTCATTGTGCCGCGCGGCAACACCACCGAGACCATCGACGGCACATTGCTTTCCTCGCAGGGCGGCGGGTTTATCCTCCGCAACGACAAGACGGGCGAACTCACGACCATCTCAAGCAACTACGGTGTCACCCTCCCGAAACTCCCTTATGGGCTCATCACCCGCCCCACGCTTGTCTGGAACACCACCAGCAACACGGGCGGCGAGCAGACTGCGAGAATCTCATATCAAACCGAGGGCATCACGTGGTGGGCTGATTACAACCTCGTCTTCACCGAGGGCGAGAACGCTAACAAAGGCGTACTCGACGTCGGCGCGTGGGTGAGCATTCTGAATCAGAGCGGCGCAACGTACGACGACACGCGGCTGAAGCTCGTCGCGGGGCAGGTGCAGCGTGCCCCTCGGCCGCACGAAGGACGGAACCTTGGCTTTGCTCGCAGCGAAATGGCGATGGACGCCGCCGCGGCGCCGAGTTTCGCTGAAAAGAGCTTCTTTGAGTACCACATGTACACGCTCAGCGAGCCGACGACGATTCCCGAAAACTCGACGAAGCAGCTTGAGCTGTTCCCAACTGCCCGCGGCGTGCCCTGTGACAAGGTGCTTGTGTACATCGGTCAGGATTACACGGGCTACTGGTATGGCGACCCCATGACCAACCAGGACTACGGCATCCCGACGAAGAAAGATGTCGATGTCTACCTGCGTTTCAAGAACGACGAGAAGAGCGGCCTTGGCATTCCGCTGCCTTCAGGACGAGTTCGCGTGAGCAAGCAGGACGAAGCCGATGGTGGCCTTGAGTTCATCGGCGAAGACGTCATCAAGCACACGCCCCGAAACGAAGAGATTCTCATTCGCCTCGGGCAATCGTTCGATGTCGTGGGCGAGCGCAGGCAAGCAGACTTCAACTTTGACAGCAACCGCAAGCGCATGGACGAGACAGTCGAGGTCGAGGTCCGAAACCGCAAGAAGGAGCCCGTGCAGGTCATCATCCAGGAACGCATGTTCCGCTGGACGAATTGGCAGTTCGTGGGTCAGGCACCGGAGCACAAGAAACTCGACTCCTCAACGGTCCAGTTCCCGGTGACCATCGAGCCTGATGGCAAGGCGGTGGTGCGGTACACGGTGCGGTATACGTGGTGATATGCGGTGGTGTGGGCCTCTGGCCCGCACTGCTTTGAGCCCACGGCGCAAGCCGTCGGGACACAACGAGTTATGTACAAACACTTGGACGATCAACACGCCCCGTCCCGATGGCTTGCGCCAACGGCGGCAAACGAAAAAAAACGCCCGACTCTCGTCGGGCGTTTGTGGTGCTTATTGCTGGTAGTTCGTCACGGGCGAGGATACCCGTGCTACTTCTTTTCCTTCTCCGCCATCAACGCCGCCTGCGCCGCAGCGAGGCGTGCAATCGGCACTCGGAACGGCGAGCAGCTCACGTAGTCCATGCCGACCTTGTGGCAGAAGTAGATGCTCTTGGGGTCGCCGCCGTGTTCGCCGCAGATGCCGACCTTGAGGTCCTTACGCGTCTTGCGGCCTTTGGTCACGCCCATGTCGATGAGCTGGCCCACGCCCTCGGTGTCGAGGGTCTGGAACGGATCGGCGGGGAGGATTTCCTTACCGATGTAGTCGGGGAGGAAGGTGCCCACGTCGTCACGCGAGTAACCGAAGGTCATCTGCGTGAGGTCGTTGGTGCCGAAGGAGAAGAA
>CAZEZV010000011.1:0-30454 GCA_964516725.1 uncultured Phycisphaeraceae bacterium | reverse complement strand
CAATGCCGACAACGCAAGCGCAGCACCGTCAGCAGCAAGCAAGGCCAAAGCCGCAGGGGCGCCCGCCACAGCCGCAGCGTGCGCCGGCACCAAAGCCTCAGCAACGAAAGCAACCCCAGCAAGTCCAGCAACCCCTCGCCATCCGCGCCCCGCACGACCACTCCAATCCCTTCGACACCGGCGAATCCACAACCCACCGCCTCGTTCCGGACAGTGCGTCCGTCATCGAAGACTCCCGCATTAAGTCCACGCGCCTCAAAGCTGCGGCGGCGAAAGTTGACCTTGCGTTCCTCAGCAAGCCGGATCGGACTGAACTCAAGCGGGCGTTTGTGATGGCGGAGGTTTTGGGGACACCGAAGGGCATGTAACAGCGCGGTAGCACGGGCGTCTCGCCCGTGCGAGCACTAACGGAGTTCCACTGTGACCAAGCCCCGGCGGGTGTCCAAGTCAAAGCACCAAGAAGCACCCATCACGCGGCTTCGATTGCCCAAGGGCATCAAGACCATCATCGTCTTTGGCGGCAGTTTTGACCCGCCGACCACAGTACACGAAGACTTATGTGGTTTGAATGCGTTTATGGATTTTCCTTCGAACAGCACACTAGTTCTTTGCGTCCCTGTTGCGAAAAGTCCTTTCAAACCCGACGGGCCGGTCGCGAGCGATGTGCAGCGAGTCGCAATGCTGCGAGAAGGCACTGAAATGCCAGTCAACTCAGCACGCACCGGCACAGTCGCCTGTATCTGGACGGATGAACTGGACCGCTGCAAGTGGCAGAAAGCGCGAGGGATCAATATTCCGAGTTACACGATTGACACAATCCGTCGATTGCGATCGATAGTTCCCAAACGCGCTTCCATTAGACTGCTGATCGGCGCGGATCAGGCAGTTCAATTTCACAAGTGGAAAGAACCAGAATTGCTTCAGGTGTTGGCCGAACCGCTCGTGCTTCTCCGTCCGCCGCTCTCAACTCCCAAGTTGTTTCTTGATGCCTTGCAGCAAGTCGGCCTTGATGACAGGGAGGTGATTGCGTGGGCCAAACGAATCATTCCTGACAGGCCGTCATTCATCAGCGCGACAAGTATTCGCGAACGTCTGCCGTTCATGCCTCTCAACTACGCGGGTTGGTTTGGCCACGTCACCGGGCAATTGAGCTACGACGTCGCCCAGTACATCATGAAACATCGCCTCTACGGCGTCGGCACCAGGTACAAGCCAAAGCAAGCCAAGCCCTCGCGCAAGCGCTAGGTTTTCTCAACCTGCTCGCGTGCGCCGTCCTTTGCGACAACTTTCTCAACAACTCCAATCGTCACAAAGCCCGCGAACGCGACAAGCCAAGACAACAGCGGATGTGAAAACATCAACAAAGGCCAGAATGTCGGCACCCACGCAGCATCGCCTTCGGCGGTCTCAAAACGCTTCTTGTACTCTTCTTGCGGACACTCGCCTGAAAAATGCAGCACGCCACTCGAGTCAAATTCATACTTGAGTTGCCCGCGAGCAGTAATGACGAAGAACCGTTCGCCCTCCTTGCGACAGAGCCGAAAAACACCACCGTGTGCGTCCACTTGCCAGCCATGCAAGTATTGCCAGCGTGCGTCATACACCTGAATTCTGTTGGACGGCTGCACAGGGACGATGCGCAGCCCGCTTTGAGTGGTGATTACGTTGTCCGCAAAGCCTACGGGCCACTCAAATGACTTTGGCAGCCAATTCAATCCTCCGGTTGCAGAAAGTCCTGTGCCCAAGAAACCAACAGCGCCGAAGAGCATGCACAACGCACCTACGACGCCGAATACTCTCACCCGTGTTGTATAGCGTTTGTTGTTGGCACATTTCCAGCCGCAAATGACCGCGCCGAGCACCCAAACAAGCATGATGACAAGCACAATGATCACGCAAGAATGGCCAACTCGTGACACATCAAGTCACTTCATCTTGTCCAACTGAGCCTGCACAGCTTCCTTCCCCAAGTTGTCCCCGCGTTTCCCCGCCTCCGCCATCGCTTTCTCGAGCACCGCCCTCGCGCTCGCTGCGTCGCCAGATGCAGCCAGCGCTTCTGCCAAAACCACAAACGTTCGCGCCTCATTCTTTGTCTCGGCCTTCTCCGCCGCCCGCGCAAGTTCCAACGCAAGCCCCGTGTCCCTCACAAATCCCTCCGGCGCATTGTTGATATGGTGCGAAACCTCGCGCAGAACAGACGAGTTTGACTTGTACGTGTCAAGGCATGCCCTCGCCCACTCGTTCGCCCGCTCGGCGTCCTTCATCTCAACCACCAGCACCTGCATCCGCGCCACCGCCGCCGGCGCGAACATCTCAGGATCAACCTCAACAATGTTCGCCATGATCTCCTGAGCCGCCTCCCAGTCCTTGTTCTGCACGCGCTGCTGCATCTTCACGGCCATCCGCATGCCGCGCTGGCGCTTGTCCTCGCGGTCCTTCGCAACGCGTGCTTCCTCGACCGGATCGAAGTTTCCGGCGACAATCTTCTCCAGCGCCTGATCCATCCCCATGTTGGGATGCCCCATCCACGCGAACTTCCCGTCCTTGCCGATGATGAACACAGTGGGGATCGTCTTGCGATCCGTGCCGTTCATCCAGCGCATCGCAAACTCGATGTTCTCACCCGCGTACGAAATCGGGTACTTGATCTCCGTGTTGCTCTCGGCAAACTTCTTCACGCGATCAAACAACGTTCCCTCGCGCGCAGGCCGCTCCGTCTCCCAGATCGCAACACCAAATACTTTGACGCCCTTGTCTTTGTACTTGAGGGCGACCTCGCTCATGTGCGGTATCGCCTCGATGCACGGTTTGCACCACGTCGCCCACATATCCAGAACATAAATCGTCCCGGGCTCAAACTTCGTCAGCACCTCGCCGGTCACGTGCTGAATGCCGTCAAGCGAAGGCGCGGCGTCCCCAGGCCCCAATATCTTCACTTCAGACTTGACCGCCGGTGCAGCCACAACCGCCCCGACCGCCCCGACCGCCCCGTCAGCCTTCGCCGCCTCAACCTGCCCCAATGCGGGAGACAAAACGAGCATCAAAGCACAAGTCGTCCCGGCAATTCGAGTCATTAATCCGTTCATGAAAACTCCGTTCAAAATGTCCTGCCGCGCCCGGCGATTTGTGGTGACGTTGAAAGCAGACAATCGAGGTGCATGAACACTTGCACGTGTCATTCCCAACCAGTTCATCGGCTTCGAAGCAATATCGACGAATAGTACGATGATTGTTCGGTCTTGCACTACATCGGCAGTTTTTTACGATCTCCTTCCATTCGACGCTCGTATCATCCTAACGGTTCCCTGCACCGCCCATGAACTCGCACCGAACCATAATCTCCGCCAAGGCCCCAGCCGACCAATCCTCGGCCCGCGTCCTCGTCATCGCCGCTGGAGCGAGCGTGCTGCTCCACGCCGGCATTGGCGTCACTGTCCTCACGGCCAAGCTCGCCTCGCCTCCAGCGTCTGACTACTGGGCCGTCGCCCCCGGCTGGACCACTGAGATCGCGTTTAACAATGATCCGCAACTCAAAGCCGCGCAAGCTGCGCCAGCACCGGACGTGCGCACGCCGACAAGAGAAGAAGCACAGAAACTCGACGAGTCCACACTTGAACCCGCTGAACTCGTCAGGAAGCAACCACAGCAACCGACCGAAATCGAAGTACGTCCCGGCATTCACGAAAGCGACAGCAACAGCCGCGACTGGATCGGCTCAGCAATCCCCACACCGCACGCCGCGCCCAAGTCTGGAGTCAATCAGGCTGGGCAATCCATGAACCCGGGCGACCCCGGCACGCCGGGTAGCACGACGCCAGAAACTGAAGACACCATGCAAGCGGCAACTGCAGCACCAACGCAGCAAGTCGCGTCTCAGCAAGCCTCGAGCGAGAGCAAGTCTGCTGGATCACGCGCTCAACAGCAGCAACGACCGCAAGCACCACAAGAAGAACAGCAACAAGCAGAATCGCAAACCGTATCGAAAGACGCAAAGCAACGAACCAACCCCCCGCAGCCCAAACTCCCTGTGCCGGCTGAGCTCGATGAGCTTGGACTTCCCAAGCAACCAGAATCAAAGTCTGAAACACAGGACGCCAAGAAAAATCTTCCAAAGCACGCTGATCCAGTCACAGAACCAGTCGAACGCGCTGAGGAATCACCCATCAAGTCGCGCGATCAGCAAGACACCTTGCCCAAACCGTCAATCTTGGGCGCGATCTCACGCCCCAACGAAGCGATCGAAGTCGACGACAACAGGTCCAACCAACTCACGCAGCAACTCAACCAACAACCAACGCCACAAACTTCAACCAACAACACCACAACCACACCTTCCGCAAAGTCCGCCACCACCGGCACCGGTGGCAACCAAAAACTCCCTGGCGAATTGACTGACGCCGAGTCCGCGCCGTCCTCGCTCGACAACACCCTCGAATACAAACCCGGCCGCCCCCTCGCCGGCAAGGGCATCCGCGTCCGCCCAGTCGCCGCGAGATTCGCACACACGACACAGCTGACCGCCCTCCCGAAAAATCCGCGCCTCATCGTCAAGTTCAACCGTGCCGGCCGCGTCGTGTCGGTTGAGTTCGAGAACAAGGAAGGCACCGGTTACCCGGACGTAGACGCCCCCCTCCGCGACTCGATTTTCCGCTGGACAGCGTCCGGAAAAGCGCTCCAGGAACTTCCCACGCACGACCCCCAGGCCACCGTGACGATGAAGATAGAGTACCTCCTCCGCGAGGAATGAACCGATGTTTCTAGGTGAAGTACGAGACTACGGGGTATACGAAAAACGGAACTCACCACAAAGACACGAAGAGCACAAAGAAGAAAAGTGTGGTGGATGAACAGGATTCGCTCTTACACAAAAAAGCTGCTCACTTGTCGATTCGTCGAACACTGAAACCACAGCATCAAAATCTCTCTGTACTTCTCTTCTTTGTGCTCTTCGTGTCTTTGTGGTGACATCGCCTTTTTCAAAGTGCCCAAACTCTTCCTCCCCATCACCGCCCTCGCCGCCCTCGCCGCCACCGCCGCACTTTGCGTCGCGCAGCAGCAAGCCGCGCCAGACTACACGCCCTATCAAAAGTTCGGCCAACCAAAGCCGCTCTTCACCCCCGTCGATCAAGGCGTCGCTGATCGCACGCAGCTCTCAACAAGTTTCCGCGCCCCCTTCAAGGACCTGCGCCTCCCCACGAACTTCGACCGTGAGTACCGCGTCGACCAGTCCTATCGCCCGCACGGCCTCCGCTCACCCACCGGCTTCTACGCCCGCGCCAGCGCAGGCATCGTGGCGATGTACCCGCAGCCGCTCTATAAAGGTGTCGGACGCGGCGTCGAACAAATAGCAATCCCCGCCGGCACCGTCTACCTCTTCGCCGATTCCGCCAAACTCACAGGGCACCGTACCTCACGCTACGAAACTCAACCCCAGCAACCGTCGCTGCTCCAACGCCTCGACGCGGCCGACCCCGCGAAGTCGCAGACCGCCGCGATGTCCGCGCTGAATGAACCGCTCGCCAGACAAACCAACATCGTTTCGCGCATGACTTCGCAGACAAGTGAAGCACGCGAATCACACACCGTGCAGCGCGAAACCCGCCCCATCGAACTTCCCCTCGACATGCAAGTCGATTTAGGCCCAAGCCGATCAAGCACCGCTCTCGACGGCTCATCCATCTGGACCGACGAAACCCTGCGCCAATCACGAGTCGCCACACTCCTCTCCAGTGCGCTCACCAACGCTCCGAGATAGATCGTTTTCCATTTGCAATTGCGGTCGCAGCTCGATGGTCCTTTTTAGCAGAGAGACACACAGATCAAGAGAAAGACGATACAGATTCTGATTGGACCAAGTTCTTGCTGTTTCCTGACGGCGAAGCCATCGCGGTGAATAGCCGTGGGTTGTCGCGAACGCGACACCCACGGAAAGATCGGCACTCTCACGCTGCACCACGGAGTGGTGCGGGTGACGGGTGAAAGAGCCTTCACCACTTCGTGGTGATTTGTTCAATGAACTTTGCTCCGCGGGTGTCGCGTTCGCGACAACCCACGGCTATTCACCATGACGGCTTCGCCGTCGAGTGCCACTCGCGTAACTGAACCCAATCGGCATGAGGCTGTGGTTGTGTTTCACGCAGGCACTCATTTCTTCCTCTTGAACTCTGTGTCTCCGTGCGGAATGGAAACTCCTTTTGGCACTGGATACAAAGAGCGAAGTACTCTCGCCTGCGCCCAAAACAAAAAACCCGCACCAGGCGGGTTGCTTGTCTGCACAACTTTGGAACGTGAAGTTACTTCTTGCCCACAAGCGTCTTGGGCACGCCCAGTGCCTTGTCCTTCTTGGGGTCAAACTTCTTGTCCGCCATCATTTTGCTGATGCGCTCCGGGCGCGTCAGAACGCTGCGCTTGCCGGTGCCGGTGGTCGTCGTACGAAGGCTGGGGTCCATGCTCATTGCTGTCTTCCTTTTCTGCTATCTGTTCTTCTGGGCCGTCAGCGCTCTTCACTCGTTCGTGCCCGGTTTGTTCACTCTGCGACATGCTTGATCAAGTACGGCTCGCGGAAGTCGGTCGGCTTCTTCGCATCCTTGTTCCAGAATGTGCCGAGTTCGGCGATCCTGGCCTTCAAGGGGCGATCCCTGTCCGCCTTCACTTCATCCGAACTCAGCCCCGGCCCGACAAACACGCGGTACTTGCTTGGCTGCCCGGACGGAGGGGCGATATCTTTGGTTCCCTGCCGCGGCTTTTCAAGTATTGGCACGCCAAAGGCTTCCAAACCGTTGGCAGCCAGAAACTCAACCGCCTCCCCCGCGTCTTGGGTCGAAAGCGTCGCAACCATCATGTAATTCAGGCCAACCGTCCGCGGATCGATGATCTCCCAGCCTCTTGCTGTAAGGAAATCGTTCGGATTGTGCGGCAGAAACTCATACCGCTGCGTCCCCAAGCCCTGCGGCATCACAATGCCCTTCGCATTGGCCTTCGCTGTCACCGCAGGCGTCTGAATCTTCGGTGCGGGCGGGGGGACTTGCTGAGTTACGGTCGACGGGCGCGAGTCTATGGGGTTCGTGATTGGCTTGTCGTTCGTCGGAGTGTTCAGCGTTGTCGGAGTCGCCGAACCGATGTTGGGAACACCGCTCGGCTGGTTTGTGCCAGCGCCAAGTTCCCGGACGACCGGCGGGTCTCTACGGATGAGATCCTCGGTGCGTTCCTTGCCAGTGCTCACACCTAGTTTGAACGCGATAGCGTAGATCAGTACGCCGAAGACAATCGCGGCGAAGATGACCAGCGAGATCGTGCGGGTGCTGACCATGCTCGAGCGCTGTGAGTCGGCATCGACATTCGCGCTGAGCGCTGCCGCCTGATGAGCAATCGCCGTAGCCGCGCGAGCCTTGGCACCATCAAACTCCGGCACAGGCTCGAGCGTTTCGCCGTGAATCGCTGGAATTGCCGGGATAGTTGAACTGCTGCCGACAAACTTGTGCGAAGGTTTGGCTTCAATTGCCGAGGTTGCGTCGCCATTCTCGCTGAAAATCGAGGCCGCAACGTCCTTTGCACGCACAACCGGAATCTCTCGCGTTGTGCCAGCACTTGCCTCAGCGACATTCGAGTATGCAGGCGTCTCTGAATGATGAGCATGTGAGGAATTTGTCTCAGTTGCAAGCGCTGAAACAGGCGTGGCAACGTGCGCTTTGCTCGCCTGCACAGGTGCGCTCGGAAGATTCTGTGCAAGTGGCTTGTTCGCGGCTGAACCACCCAAGTTGAGCCGCACGACCGGCTTGGGCAAAGGCCCGCGCACGCCATAGCCGCCAATACCCTGGCCTGTGCTCTGGCCGTTGCCGTGGCTTGTGGTTGCATTGGGTGCAGACTGACCGTTCGTCGCGCCCGTGCTGTTGTCATGCTCGGGGGCGGCGGCGGGGGGCCTGGTCAGAAGATCAAAGAGTGGCACGATCCGTCGTTTTGCCATGCGCAAGGATATGTCGCGCCACCCTTCATAATCCGGCAAATGCACGCTACTGACAGGTTTCCAAGTTCCAAAAAGCCAAGGCCTTGCGAGGCAACTCTTGGAATTTTCCGATCACTTTTCGACTCATTCCGCAAATCTTCTCACGCAAAGCCCGCGAATAGATCGACGATTGTCCTGATGCCCCTGCTCCTCGCCCAACTTCATCAGCCGGCCCTCGCCCCGGCGTGGCTCGTCCTGCCGCTTTCGCTGCTCGCGCTGCTGGTGGTGGGGGCGCACTGGATCCTGCTGGGCCGCGCCGCGGGTGTGCCGCCGATCCGCAGATCGTTGCGATCAGCCAATGGCTTGGTCATGATGTTGGCGATCCCGGTCCTCGCGTACGGCTTCGGCATCGTGTCGCCCAGCAACGGCCGAGCCTTCGCGCTGACATGGATTCTCGCCACGGGCATGCTGGCAATGGTGCTCATTCTCGCAAGCGTCGACCTTCTGTACACGGCGCACCTCGCGCGCAAGGAGTACACGCAGCTTCGCAAGAGCATGCAGGAGTCACGCAAGGCGCGACCCGAAGTAGCGTCGCAATCCAGTTCGATCGATTCCGGCACTGACTGATGGCACGAACCAATCTTCGCTTCGAGCCATATGATTGGTCACTGCAACATCGCAGCCGCACCCCCCGAACTGGCAAAACCTGCTCGGGAGGTGAGGAAAGTCCGAGCACGACAGGACGAAGTGGTGGGTAACGCCCACCCGGGGGCGATCGGTGGTTCGCAAGGACTTCTGCTCACCCCGAGGGACAGTGGCACAGAAATCAAACCGCTGGGTGGTCCAACCATTCAGTAAGGGTGAAACGGCGGGGTAAGAGCCCACCGCTCTGCTGGTGACAGCAGAGGCACGCCAAACCCCACTTCGTGCAAGGCCACGCAGCGTCCGCAGATTGGTTCGCCAGTCTGCACGAACTGTCCGTTCGAGTGACGCGGGTAGGCTGCTTGAGCGGGCGAGCAATCGCCCGCCCAGAGAAATGGCTGCGACCGTCGAAAGGTCCCGCGAGGGAAACCATCGGCGGCACAGAACTCGGCTTACACGTTGCAGCAGCAGATGCGGGCCTTGTGGGAAACCACGAGGCCCGCAGCCATTTACACCCGCAGCAACTTGCGAGCAATCCCCGGCAACTTCACGTGCTTCGCTACAAGCCGCCCGCCCCGGTACATGAGCGGCAAGTACACCGCGATGACAGCCGCGCCCGCGATGAGAGCTTCAATCGCTGGCGCAACTCCGCGCGAGCGCATGTACCACTGCAGCGCCAGCACAACACCGAACGCGAACAAGAACTCCAGCGTGCCCTGAACATCCGCGCGAAGCGGCGAAAGCCCGGCCCGCCGAGCATCCCAAACACTCGCGACATACTTGAACAACTCCGCAACCGTGAGCCCGATGCACGCGCCGATCACGCCGCTCATGGCGTTGTACGAGCGATCAAGAAGCACCGCGCCGTTCATGCCCGCCGTGATGAGCAGTGGCTCGCTGGGCTGGGCAAACAAGTAATACCCCAGCGGCACGAGGACGACCAACGCAGCAAGTTTCAGCCCGTTCCCCAGCGCCGAACTCTTCGCACGTCCCATCGCGAGCAATGCGCCGATGGAGTTGTTGTGCAGCACGCGCGCCCACGCCGCGAGGCCAAGCCAGGGCACAATCGCCGCCGCGCCGTGATACTCGGGCGAGTACACGGCTCGCACAAAGCCCGGAGCGGTGGCGACCACGCCCGCGATCAAGCACCCGGAAATCAGCAGCATCAGCGACCCGACACGATCAAAGAGTTCTTCAGGCAGTGTGCCGTCCGCGTTCTTCTTCTTCGCGTACGCCGGCATCACCACGCTCGTTGTGATGCGCAACATCAGTTCAATCGGCACCATCGCAAACATAATCGCCGTGTTGTAGAGGCCAAACAGCGACAGCCCAAGCAACTTGCCCAGAATAAACCGATCCATCGAATTCGCGGCGAACGTCAGCACCGTCGAAATCAGAATCCACCGCCCGAAACTGAGCATGTCGCGGCGAGCTTCCGCGTCCCAGCACCAGCGAAGTTGCAACCTCTGCAGGATGAAGAAGCTGAGCGCGACGCGCACAGCTGTCGCAACGAGATTGCCAATCACCAACGCCCACACATTGTGCCACTGCCACGCGAGGAAAACGCTGACGCCTGTGCCGAGCGTCTGGCCAAGCAAGTCAAGCAGCAGAACGCGCGCGACCCGCAACTCTCTCGCACCAAGATACAGCGCCACCGATTGAAACCCGTTGATCAGCATCGCCATCGTCGTGGCGAGCGTCACCCAGAACAGCAGGTTTGCCGGATGTGTCTCATCGCTGAAAAACCATGCGAAGGGGTAAGCGAGCGCCATGCCGATCGTCGTGATAATGACGCTCCGCACAATCTGCACGCTCCACGCGGTGCGCAGAAAAACAAGCTCAGCGCCCTTCTTGTGATTGATGATGCTCGTCCCGATGCCCACGTCGCTGAACATGTACAGCGCCTGGTTGAGTTGCGTCACCAGCCCCATTGTGCCGAAGACGTCGGGAGAAACAAACTTGGACAGCACGACGTTCGAGACCAGCCGCAGGACCTGCTGATACATCTGCGCAACAAAGTTCCACGCCGCACCGCTCACGGCTTTGGTCGCGGTGCTGGGTGGTTTGTCTGTTGTCGGTGGGTGAGTTGTCGATTCGCCGATGGTCTGTGCGAGCGGAGTTTCACCATCCAACGCTGTCACTGGCGGCTTGTCCGTCGCCGGGTTGTCGCTGGTATTGGTGTTGATTTTGCTCATTCACATGCAATCCGTGCAACCGCGAAGCAGATTCCTACCACCGAAACTCCCCCCGCCGCACTGCGTTATTGGCTGACAGCAGCACGGCAAAGTCATAAGGCCAGATCGCAATCGCGATGGGCACGTGAACAAACTTCTTCAAACCCCTCTTGTGCATCGCTCGCCGAATCCTGTCGCTTGCGAGTCCCGGCTGCATCACCCACCAGCCCTTGCCCGCAATCCGTTCCTTGACAAGTTCCTTCAGCCAATTCGGATTCGCTTTCGCCTGCCGCATCGCCCAATCGCCCGCGTCCTCGCCCTGTGGCAGGTTCCAGAGTTTGTCATACGTACACGCGTTGATGCGAGCACCCACAAGCAACCGCTTCGCGTGCTTGAACACGCCCTTGACGCTCGTCACCGCTTCAAAGATCTGACTCGCCCGCTCCTCACGCACAACCCGTCCGAAGTTCTGTTCCTTGTTCGTGAAAAACTCTGTGACCAGCATCGCACGTAGGAATCCGTCTTCAGTCAGCAAACCAACCGGCATCCAAATCCGTCGCACGATCTCGCCGCGAATCAAGTACATGCTCCCCGCGATCGTCGCGTGCCCCCCCGACGTGCCCGACGACGCCAGCAGGCTCGCCCGCTCCACAAACGACTTGTTTCTCTTGAACGCGATGTCTTTCAACGGCCTTCCAACCACGCACCATGCCTCAGGCGTCGCCATCAGCTTGTCCAGCAGCATCTGGAAGCAGTGCTCGTGATTGAACGCGATATCGCTGTCCAGCATGAGCAGAAGATCAGCATCCTGCGACGAAAGACGATGCACATACTCGTTCCACGCGTTGCTCTTGCCCGCCGCCGCAAGTTGCTCCACCCGCGCCGTCACTTTCGGATTGCCCAGTGCCGCGAGTTCCTTCTCAATTGCCGCCCTTGCAACTTCTGCTGTGTTGTCCTTGCAGCCATTGGGCACAACCACCAGCTCAACACTCGTCACATTCGCGGGACATGTCTTCAGCAGCGTCTGCGCAAACACACAGCGGATCGTTTCTCCGATCCGCTGTGCTTCGTTATAGGCGAACATGCCGAGGCTGATCTTCATGTGGCGTTGCGGTGTTGTAGTCCTCTCGGGCATGCATTTCTGCGAGCCGCGGCCAGTCCTCGCGGTTCAATCGCCGCTTGACTGGCGAGGCGGGTTGCCCAGCGAGGGATCGGGCTCTTCCATGCCGAAGCCCTCGCGAATCCAGCGGTTGACTGCCGCCGCCGTGTATTCGGGGCGCCAGTTTGTGCGGGTTTGCTTGCGAGCCTCCTCGAGGAACTTCTCGAGCGTTGGCTGCTGGCCCAGAGAAGCCATGTAGGCTTGGATGTTGCGCTCCGGGTGCGGAAACTGCGCGGGCTGCGTTGATGCGCCCGCTTCATTTGTGCGCTGCACCCAACTTGCGAAGTTGAAGCCTTCGACAACGCCCCGTGTGAACCACTGGTTCTCCGGATTCGACGCGCTGTAATAGCGATTCCGCGCCCACTGTCCGCCCGGCGTGGGTGACGTGCCGGGCAACTGAATCAAGTAACCAGACGTGGGTTGCTGGAACGTGTTATCGCTGACCGTGAACGCCGTGGGCAGCGGCACTTCAAGGCGCATCATGTTGCCGCGGAACGGACGATCCATCACGCCCGTCCAGTTGTACACGATGTTGTTGGAGATCGTGCCGCTGGTGCCGGGCACTTCGCACCACATGGCGGGCTCGTTGCCGCGGGAGGACGTGTTGTGCGCGATGATGTTGTGGTCGATCACGCCGCCGATGGACCGGCCAAACACTATGCCGAAGCCGCGCGGGGCAAAGCTTGGCTGCCCGTGGATGCCGAAGTCAAACGAGTCCAGAATCACGTTGTAGCGCATGGAGCCTGTCCAGCCCTGCGCGGGCCACTGCGCCATCGCGTGACCTGAAGTAATGCCCAGCGGGTTTTTGAGCGAAAGGTTGTTGAACGCGTGCATCGACTGCCCGCGCATCTGAATGCCGGTTGCCGCGGCCCTCGATGTGATCGTGTTCTTGACCACCACGTTCTGGCACGAGTACACGAGGTACATGTTGTGGTTGTACATGTTGGACGGACGATCTGGAACCGTTTCGCTCCAGCCGTTATGGTCAAACACGCACTCATCGATGGTAAGCCCGTTGACGCTGCTCGTGAAGATTGCCGAACTGTGCAACTGAGGACCCGCGGAGTATGAGTCGACGAACGTGCTGCGCCGCAGTGTGACGTTCTCGAGCGCCCAGCCGCTGGGAATATGCTCCGCGGGCACGCTCATCGCCATGTGCCCCTGGTAGCTGTCAAAGAGGCAGTCCTCGAAGAGGAAGTTCGAACCCCGTCCATAAATCTTCACGCACACCGGAGGCGGGTTGCCGCCGTCGTTGGGGATGTAGTCAGGGTTGTCGATCTTGCGGGTGTGCGCGACGAACTCGAGCCCGATGAACTGGATGTTGCCCAACAAGCCGTCGCCCATGATGTTCAGCACGACGCCTGTCTGGCCTGAGTCCAGCCGCGGGCGCTGAGGGCTTTCGCCGTAGTAGTACACGCACATGGGTTCCGCCGCGGAACGGCCATTCTTGTCCCACGCGCCGTGAACGCCGTACGGGCCAAGCACTTCGTTGGTCCAAACGTCGCCACGCTTGAGGCGCAGGTGATCGGGCATGTTGTCGCGAAGCAACTGATATCCGCGCAGCAGTGAGCGCACGGGCTGATTGGGCGACAAACCGGTGTTGGAGTCGAGGCCTTCGGAGCTGCTCACGTAGATCTGTCGCGTGTCACTGCTGGGCTGAGGCGTCGTCCAGCCGTCGGTGACGTTGACAATCGCCGGCTCGCTCCAGGCGCTGTCGCCGCCTGAGTTGGATGCCTGGACGCGATAGCGATATCGCCCCAAGCCCGGGTCGTCGGTTGCTTCTGTCTCATTGGCCGCGAGCGCAATGATCGTCGGGCTGCCCCACGCGTTGCTCGTCCACGCGCAGCGTTCGACGCGGAATTCCTGCTCGTTGAAGGAGTTGTCGCCCCACGTGATGCGCACCGAGGACTGATTGCCCTCGTCCGCAGCCGTGACGTCACCGGGTGCTTCAGGAATCGTTTCCGCGACGGTCACGTGTGTCCAGGGCGTCCACTCTGAATAGCCCGCCGCGTTGTAGGAGCGCACGCGATACCCAAACTCGCCTGCGCCGCAGTTGTCCATATATCCGGTCACGTTCGCGTTGAGCAGGACGCGGCTTGAGAAGGACGGATCGCGCTCGATCTCAAATCCCTGCTCGTTGTTGCTCGCATCGCTCCACATGATGCTGGCGCGCCGCGTCTGATCGCTCGCGCCGAGGTTGCCGGGCGGGGCGGGCGGGATCGTCGTCGGATCAACCGGCGGCACGGGCACATTCACGGTCGTCCAAGGCGTGAAGGTAGAAGTGCCGGCGCTGTTGGTCGCCGCGATGCGGTAGCGGTGCGTGCCGAAGCCTGGCTCATCAACCTGCGTGATCGCGTTGCGGGCCGCAACGATCGCGCGGACGGAACTCCAGCCGCCCTGGCTCTCAGTCTGGCGCTCGATGCGGAATGAAGCCTCGTTCGTGCTGTTGTCCGACCACGCGAGGTTCACGCGATGGTGGTCGCCCATGTGCGTCGTTGCGAGGTTGCTGGGCGACGCCGGGATGCCTTCCGCAACCGAGACGCTCATCCACGAGGTGTACTCAGACGCGCCGCCCGAGCTGACGGCGCGGACGCGATACTGGAACGTGCCCGGGCCGCAAGCGTCAACATACTGCGATAGCGATCCCGCGACGCGAACTCGGCCATCGCCGAACGCAGGCATGCGCTGGATGTCATAGAACTCGGCGCCCTCGACGGGGTTCCACCCGATGCGAGCGTTCTGCGCGCTCGCGTCAGAAACGCTGATGCCGCTGGGCATTTCGGGCAGCGCGGGTACGCCGGTGCCGCCCGGGATGATCTCCTCCGGTGTGACCGTGACGTTGACCCACTCGGTCGCGGCGCTTGTGCCCGCCGCACCGACTGCCGCAAGGCGATAGCGGTGCTCGCCCGCGCCGGGGATGTCGATCTGCTGCGAGCGATTGGGCAGGATCGTAATTGCAGTGGGCGTCGTCCACGAGTTGCCATCGCGCGTACTGCGCTCGAGGCGGAAGCCCGACTCATTGTCCGAAGCGTCGGTCCACGTTGCACGGACGCTCTCAAAGTCGTTCATGCTCGTGACGGCGAGGTTTTCGGGTGCGACGGGCACAATGTCCGCGACCGCCACTGATTGCCACGAGCTGTAGCGCGACGCGCCGCCCTGCCCGACGGCACGCACGCGATACTCAAACGTGCCCACGCCCGCATCGTCGATGAACTCCAGTTGCTCCACCGGCACGATCACCGTGCCGTTGCTCATTGCCGGGCTGCGTTCAACCTGGTAGTACGTCGCGCCGCCCACGGCGTTCCACGCGAGTCTCGCATGCCGATTGCCGGCGTCGCTCACAACGATGCCGACCGGAACCTCGGGAGGCAAGGGCGGCGCCGGTGGGTTGTTGGGATTGCCGGGTGGGTTGTTCGGAGGTGTGTTGGGCGGGTTGGTCGTCGGATTGTTGTTTGGGTTTGTCGGTGGCTCTGGCTCAATCACAAATGCCGCCGCGTTGAGATTGAGCGTCGTCCACTCCGTGAACCACGAGCGCCCGTTTGTCGAAGCGGACGCGACGCGGTATGCGTAGTCGCCCGGCGCGATTGGCGCGTCGGCGAACATTTCCGCGTTCGCCGTCAGCATCACTTCCTCGATCGGCCCCCACACCATGCGCCCGCCCTGCTCGATCGCGTGACGGCGTTGCACGACGTACGACGTCTCGTTGCTCGATTGGTCGTTCCACGCGAGGAAAATCCGTCGGCCCTCTTCAAGGCGCACCGACACGCCCTGTGGTGATGCCAGATTGGAGCGGTTGCGGAATCGCCCAAGCCCGACGCGCCGCTCCTGAGGAGGTGGCGCGAGCGTTGCCGCACCGGGGAGCGTGCGCGTTGGATTCACGCGCGGGCGCGGCGTGCTCGGAGTATTCGGCGTGTTCGTGCCGCCAGGATTGCCCACCGACGTCGTTGCGTTGCGGTTGCTGTTGGGGCTGACGACGCGGATGGCGCTGTGCTGCTGGCGCGATGCGCCGCGCGACTGCGGGCGGATGCGCCAAGGCCTTCCATTGTTGTCCGTCTGCTGCTGATTCTGGTCGCCCGCCTGCTGCGCGATCGCGTCGATCGGTGCTGCACCAAGAGAGAACGCCGCGGCGGCGAGAATGATTCGGCGGGCATTGGACATGAACTGGCTCCTTGGCTGGAAGAAAACTCCCAGCACTGCAGGGAGTATCGGAAATGCAGAGCGGCGCCGCTCCGATTCTCGAGTCCCAACCCAAAGTTCCCAATGTTCTCCAGCCGTCATCGACAGACCTGAACCTTCCATACCCACCTCCCCCTAGTCCCAGAACGAAGCTGCCCAATCCGAGAAACAATGTACGAGCAAAGTGCCCGTACGTTCGCCGAATTCCGCGCATCACTTCTTCTTTGCGCGCGCCCGTGGTCGCTTCGCGCGAGAATCTGTGTGCTGGTCGTTTGCGTGGTGGGAATCGTGGGGGTGGTGGGGGTGATTGGGGTGGTTGCAGTGCCCGGTCGCACAAGCATCGGCAGCTGTGTCCTTGGAATGCCCGGCCTTGCTCGGCTTCGCGCAGGCGGCGCATCGCCCGAACAGCGTTAGGTCATGTCCCTCCAAGCTGAATCCTTTCGGAGTCAGTTCCGAAAAGTGCCCGCAGCATCCGTCCAGTTCAAAGACTCGCTGACATTCTCGGCACACAAAGTGATGATGATGCCCCTTGCCCGCAAGCTCGTAGCGGGGCGTGTCGCCCGGGATGTCCACCGTCAGAATCTCGCCAGCGTCGGCAAGCAATTTGAGCGTGCGGTACACCGTTGCAAGCCCGAGCCCGTCAGCATGCGAAGAGGCACGATCCAGAATCTCACGAGGCGACACCGGCGCCTTCGCGTCCGCGATCGCGTCGCGGATCGCCTCCCGCTGCCGAGTTTTTCGTGTGCCTGCGTTCAAGGTGCGCTCGCGCCGCCGGACATGAGCGAGGCCTTGAGCAAAGGTCCGGGTGCTTCGCTCGAGTGTTCATGCGAAACCTGCGTCACTTGCCCGTATTCGCCGCCGTGTCAGTGACTGCATCCGGCTTCTGGTCCTTTTTGTCATCAACAGGCTTCTTCTTTTCGAACGCCGACTTCCAGTTGAGGCGCTTCGCGACCGCTTCCGGGCTGAAAGCATCCGCCGCGTTCATGCTCGCCGCTTCATCTGCCTTTGCGAGTTCCTGCACGACAAGCTGCGTCGCTTCACGTGCCGAACCGCTCCGCAGCGCTTCCTGCGTCAGGGGTTGGTTGCCCAGCACTTGCAGGATCACGATGGCGTGGTCCTTCGGGCAGTTGGCAGCACCGGTGCGCATGGCTTGATTGGAATCGGTCGCTTCGGCCAGCACGCCGAGCTGCGCCGCGAGCTTCATCGCCTCATCCCGCACGGGCTCTTCGTGCGCCAAACCCAGTTGCCCGCCCGTTGAGCTCTGCGCGTACCGCACATTGCGCCGAATCGCCACTCGCGAGGCGCTTGGATCGGTGATGCCCGCGTTGATCTCGGTTTCAAGCGCCGCAAGGCCCTCGGACGCGGCTTTCAGCACATAGTCCGGCATCTTTGCGAGCGCCCTTTCATGCCCGTTGACCGCACGCAGATCCGTCACGACTTGATCGCGCACTTCTTCGATGCTGTCGGGCGAGCCTGTCTTGCGGGCCTCCGTCACCATGAAGTAGAACATGCTGCCGTCCGGCCCAACCAGCCCCGCCTCGAATGGCACGAGAGCTTGCACGCCCAGTGACGCGTCGTCGCTGACTTCGTAAGTTTGCGACAGAACCTGCGGGAACGAATAGACCTTCCCGCCCGCCGCCAACTCGGCTTGTCCGATGCCCGGAAGCGTCTGCGCATCATCAAGCTTGAGCCACAACGCGCTGCGCAGCTGCACGCTCGGTACCGACACAGGCATCTTGACTGACGTCTGCACCGATTCTGCAACTGCAGCCGCGAGCGACTGCAGCGTGGGCCGCGTCGTCGTCCAATCCGCAGGCAGTATCCTCGCGCCCTGCACTATCTTGAGGCTACGCGTCTCCGCCTTGACCTTTGCCTTCCACGCACGCTCAACCTCAGCGAGAATGTCATCAACGCGTGTGTTGCGAAGGTCTTCCTCGACGCGCGCTCGCTCGGCTTCGATCTCGCCCGGAAATCTCACACGGTTCTGCTGCCAGTGCTTGCTCACATCCTTGAGGTCAAGCGTCAGCCCAGCCGCGATGTTGGCGCGATTGAACTCAACCCACTCCAACTTCACGCGAGGCGGCTGCTCGTACCCGAAACCTTCTTCGCCCGTCGCGCGATTCACGGCCTTGTACTTCTCGTATTGCGCCTGAATTTGCTCCTCGGACGGTTTGTACGCCGGGTCTGCGTGCGACACGCCCGGGATCGCCAGCGCGTCCACCATCACGATGTCTCGCGATTGCCGCGCCGTTTGAATGTACCTGCGATCCGACAATCGCCCCGCGCTCAGGTACGCGTTCTGCATACGCAGCACGCCGCGGAGCTTTGCGAGCGAACGGTCAAATTCTTGGGGCGTCAAGCCCGAAGCGCCTCGGCTCTTGACGGTCTCCAGATACTTCGTCAGATCCGAAAGTTTCGAGTCAACATCGCTGCGCGTCAGTCGCTGCATGCGGTCATTGATAAAGTAGTTCAGAATGCCGGGGCTGCGCTGCGCGAGCTCCCAAATCTGTGGCTGGGTCTGCTGAATCTCTCGCGCGATCTCCTGGCGAATCACATCCGGCAGCATGGTGGAGGCAATGTCCTTGACTGCTTCTTGCCCATCCTGCTCGTTGCCCACAAGCCCCATCTGCTCCGCCTCGCGCGTCAGCATCAGCCAGTGCGAGCCGTCCTTGATGTTCAGGTTGCCCTTGACCAACATCGGCGCCAGCGACTCGACGGCGTCGAGTTCCGTCGCTGCCTTCGTGAAGTCTTCGGAGCGCACTTTCGCACCGTTCAGCGTTCCCTCAACCGTTTTTCGCGGATCGGGCTGAAACAGTGACGACGGTCCCGTCAGCAAAAACGAAATCATCAGGAACGTACCGAACAAAGCAAGAAACCAGTTTCGGTAGCGGCGGAGCACTTTGGTCATAGGGGGGTAGTTTAGCGTCGCAAAACCACTCCGGAATGCCGTGCAGAGCGTCTGAATTTGCGCTCACCGCCTGAGAAACCACACCACCAGCCCAACCAGCGCCACCAACCCCGCAGGCCCCGCGATCAACGCCGAGCGAATCAGCTTCAGTCGCTCCGCCGCGACTGGTTTCACCATCGCCACGCTTCTCGCGCCGGGGCTTAGTGCGATTTGTTCGTCCTGTCGAGCCAGCCAGGCCACGCTCGCGTCGAACAGCTCCATGTTGCCCGGATACTGCACGACGGGTCGGCCTTCGACTGTCACGGTCTGCTGCGTGATGGCATCGGCAAACCACGAATTGCTGCCGACGACGACCACGCGCTGCACACGACCACCAACCTCGCGCTCGCTCGCGCCGGCGATGGTCCACTCCATTCCGGATTCCAATCGCTTGTCGCGCCCGCCATCAAACTTTGGCCGATCCGCCGCGAACGCAAGGTCCTCTCGCGTGTACTTGCGAAGCGTGCTCCACTGCGTCTCGGCCCAGGAGTCTTCCGCCTTTGACACAAGGAGAGCCTTCGCCGGAGGCGTCAGCGTCATCGGCACGGCCCACGTCACGTATGTCGGCAGCGAGCCCGTTGCCTTTGCGATCACGTGCTGATCGTCGCCGCCGGGTGCGAGCACCACGCGAGACGAATCCACGGCGTTGCCGTTGGGCGTGCTGACAGATTGAAAAATCGGGGTGCCCGTGCTCGCATCAATGCCCAGCGGCTTGAGCAACTCGTTCATCGGATCCTTGCCGCCCGTCACAGGTGCCAGCGACGGGTTGAGATTGATAAGCACCGATTCGCCCTCATCGAGCAGCTTCGCAACCGCCGCGGCTTGCTTGCGGGCAAACTCGATTCCCGAATCAGTACCGCTTCCTTCGATGGGTTCCGGCGCGATCGTCACATACACGCGCGGCCGGGTTCGCTGGGGATCAACCGTCTGCAAGTCGGGCCCGGTGGCTTTTTGCAACTGCCACTCGATGAAGTCAATGCCCTTGGTCGCAAGGTGTTGATCAAGCGTGTGAAAGAACGGATCGGCGCCGAGGTACTGGCGCTTGTCTGGCGTCATCAAAATAATCACAGGCCGCTGCGGCGACAAGATCGACGCGAGGCCCGTTGAGAGCAGTTCTTCACTCCGCCCCCGCAAGTCGCGCTTCGCCACTTCCGCGTGATCAATCCACGCTCCCGCGGGCAACAACTGCTGAAGATCAAGCCCGATCAGTTGCGTGCCCGAAGTGACAACCGCGGTGTCTTTTTCAGACAATTGCTCGCCGATGAGCAGCGCCCCTTCGCCTGCGCTCAGCGCCCGCGACACTCGTAGAATGTCTGGCTTCGGCATCGCCGCGATCGGTGCAAAGTGCTTCTGCAACTCGCTGCTCAGCGTTTCGAGATGCGATGTGATCGGCGCGATCGCACGACGCGTGTCGGCGGGCGTCGCATCGCTCTGCACCTTCGCCCGCAGTTCCTTGTGAATCGCGCCGATGTCGTCGGCGACTCCTCGCAAGCGAGACAGGAGCATCGCGCCGGCCTGATCTGTCGCGGGCACCATGCCGTCCTTCACTTCAATAAGATCACGTACGCGTGCAAGCGATTCATTCAGTTCATCCGAGC
Organism: uncultured Phycisphaeraceae bacterium; assembly: GCA_964516725.1. Classification (GTDB taxonomy): domain Bacteria; phylum Planctomycetota; class Phycisphaerae; order Phycisphaerales; family UBA1924; genus BJHL01. Next base: position 9,816 of record CAZEZV010000011.1, on the reverse strand, counting down.
GCACTCGGCACAGCGACGCGATCTGCTGCAAGTAGCCACGCAAAGCGATATCCGCCTGCGATCGATTGGGCATCGCACTCGCGGCGTCTTCAAGCCCCTTCGACACGCGATCCCGCAATGTGCCAGCGACCCCCAACGCCGAGCGGTGCGCTTCGTTGATGGTCGCAAGGTTCGCGTCAATCACGCCCCGATCCCGCGACAGGAGCGACGACACCAGCGATTGAAACTGCTTCACGCCGTCGGGCGTTCCGGTGTCGATCATCGTGCGAGAAAACAGCGGCTGCGCGGCTTGCAATTCATCCAGCGTGTCCGTTAAGTTGCGCTTTGCACGCGGGTCAGCCGCTGTGAGGTTCGTCGCGACCACAAGTTGGGTGGGCCCTGGCAGACTCCGCAGCAGCTGGAGCGTGCGAGGTGAGAGTTTCTGCTGACCAGTCGCGGTGACGTCAATCCGCACTGGAAAACGCTCGGCGAGGAGGTTGAGCATGACCGCCGATGTAGCGATCGCGCCGATGGTCACGACAGACAACAAAACTGCTCGATTGCGCCGAGCCTTCGTGCGGGCAACGCCGTCCTTCAAGTTGGCAACATGATCTTGATTCATCCTGATGAACTCATCGTTACTCTTCGCGCTACCGACGATGCAAAGCCGCCCCCGACAGTGCGGTGGCACGAGAACCTGTCACTTCATCTCCATCTGCGCCACTGCACCAGAACCACCGACAACACCCAGCACAATCCACTCGCGCTCACAAAGTACACGACATGCCGCGAATCGATCACGCCCTTGGCGAAGTCATTGAGCCGGGGCGGCAGCGACAACGCATAGCACGCGTCCTGCCAGGGTTGAGGCAATTGCCTTCCCAGCGTTCCCACGAGCAGGAAGGTGAGCAACACAAACAACGCCGCGATGAACGCGAGAGTTGCGTTGCTGGTTGTTGCCGACGCAACCAGCCCGATCGACAAGTAGAACAATCCCAGCAGCAGCAGGCACAAGTAACCCGCGATCACCGGCCCGACGTCCGGCGTGGGGTCGCTCATCATCCACAGCGCGACCGGCAGCACCAGCGTGGGCAGCACCATCAAAGTCAAGAACGCGCACGCGCCCAGCAACTTGCCTAGCACCAGCCACGCCGTATTGAGCGGGCTTGTCATCAACACTTCCATTGATCCGGTTCGCGCTTCTTCCGCAAGCAAACGCATCGACACTGCCGGGGCGAGCGGCATGAGCAACCATCCCGACGCCTCAAAGAACACCCGCATGCTCGCAGGCCGACCTGGCACAATCGCCGACAAGGCGAACACTGTTCCCGTGAGCAGCAGAAATAACACAATGATGATCCACCCCGCGCCTGTTCGCAAGTACGACGCGAGTTCGCGATGAGCGACCGTGATGCACGCACGCAGAGAGTTCATGCCGTGCCTCCGCTCGTCGTGACTTGTTTCGCTGCAAGCTCTTCACTCCCCGGCTTCACCGGCGCACCCTCCTGTGCCTGCAAAAACACCTGTTCCAACGTCGCCGACTGCGTGCGAAGTTCTCTGAACGACACGCCCGCATCAATCATCGCGCGAGCAATCGCCTCGCGAGGGTCGTGCATGAATCCGGCACTGCCAGCACTCCGATCTCCGGGCGAGTGAAGCACCGATTGCCGGGGGGCGGGCAGCGTGAAATCAAGTTTCCATGTGTGCCACTCGCCCGCTTGCGAACGTGCAACGTCCGCCGCGTCTCGATCATCAATCGTGCCGGAACGAATCTGTTCGAATCCCGGAATCGCCCGCCACCTTTCAAACAATCTGTTTTTCTGGTCCGGGAGCATCGCTCGCGTTTCGACGATGTACCCACCGCCTGCATTCCGCAGCAGGTCCTTCAAACTCCCATCCGCCCGCACTTGCCCCGCTGCGAAGATGATCACTCGCGTACAAAGTTGTTCGACCTCGGGCAAGATGTGCGAACTGATCAGCACTGTGCGTTTGTGCGACAAGCCGCGAATGAGTTCGCGCGTCTCGCGCACCTGCGTCGGGTCCAAGCCGCTGGTCGGCTCATCCAGAATCAGCACCGACGGATCATGCACCAGCGCCGCCGCAAGCCCGACACGCTGCTTGTACCCCTTGCTCAGCGCACTCACGCGCCGATTCTTCATTTCCGTCAGCCAGCATCGATCCATCACCTCTCGCACGCGTGCTTTGCGTTCGCTCGAAGAGAGGTGGGGGGCGCACACCTTCGCGCGATACGCGATGTAGTCCGCCGCGGGCATCTCCGGATACAACGGTGTTGCCTCGGGCAAGTACCCGAGTGTGCGAGTCGCGGCGACGCGATCCTCGATGATGTCGTGCCCTTGAATCTCAACGCTGCCGACGTCAGGCGTCACGTACCCGGTCAGCATCCGGATCGTTGTTGACTTCCCCGCGCCGTTATGCCCGAGCACCCCGACAACCTCACCCGCCTTCAACGAAAACCCAACCCCGCGCACGGCGTGCACATTCCCATACCACTTGTGCAGCCCCCTCGCGACGACCATGCTCTCTCCATTGTCAGAAGGAGCCGTTGAAAGTTGTTCGTTGTGTGTTGACACGTGCGATGCGTCTCGTAATAACCCGTCTCGGGCAGCATGGATACCATATGGGCACCAAACAGCATCCGTCGCGGCATTCCAGACGTAAATCGGATGTGGGGCGACACCCCCGCCAAAGATTGCTCTTCAACGCTCAGCGAATATCTTTCCGCGATGCCGATTCCGGTTTTCGCCTTGCCCTCCGGTCGATACTTCTTCATGAACCCAAATCATCCCAAACGAGTCTAACTACTGTACAGGCCTTGAGTTTTGTTTGCACGCTCGCCAGTTCCTTGTAGACCAGTCCCTGAAAGCGAATCCCCGCACGATGTCCAGTTTGGCACACCACACCTTGGAGCACACGAAATTACCCAACTCTGGCGGAACACCGGGCAACCAGCCCGCCAAGTCGGCGTCGACCGCCGAGCCGGTGATGACCACGCGCCGCACTGATCTCGCCTCAACGATTTCACCCGCCGAGCGCAGCATCATTGAGCACGACGCGGCTCTTGCGACGCTCGCCCTGAGTTTGCTCTCGACAATTGGCGAAGGCGTCGGATTCGCAACGCGTGACGGGCAGATTGTGTGGGCCAACGACATGCTCGCGAAACTGGGTTCGACGGTGCATGAACGAATCGCGACGTCATGTCGCCAGTTTGAAAAAGACCATCCGCTGCCGCCCGCAACGATCAAAGTCCCCGCCGGCTGGCTCCCGCCCAAAAGTGAACAGACGTTGCAAGAAGGTGGCAAGTTTCTTGAGTTGATGTTGACGCCGGTAGCTCGTGAGACGATTGATGCACTCGGAGGTGCTGGGGGGTTGGGGGAAGAAGTGAAGCGCTGGGAACGCTGGCTCGTCATTCTTGTTCGCGACGTAACCGCCGCGAAGAGGCTTCAGCAGAGAATCAACGCGATTGACCAGGCGGGCAGCGAGCTCGTCCGCTTCGAGCGTGACGTCGTGCAAAAGCACAACAGCGTCGAGCGTCTCAAACTCCTCGAAGAAAAGATCACCCGCTTCGCCAAAGACCTGCTGCACTTTGACCACTTCGCGGTGCGACTTTTGGACGAACGCAGCGGCAAACTCGAACTCGTCATTGGCTATGGATTGCCGCCCGAGTTCGACAGCTTTGTGATCAAGCCCGCCCTCGAAGGCCACGGCATCTCGGGCTACGTCGCCGCGAGCGGAAGAAGTTACATTTGCGACGACACGCAAAGCGACTCACTCTACTTGCCCGGCATTATCGACGCCAAGAGCAGTTTGACAGTTCCCCTGCGGATGCACGACAAAGTCATCGGCATCATGAACGTCGAGAGCCAGCGTCTACGCGCGTTCACCGAAGAAGACCGCCAGCTCGGCGAAATCTTCGCCCGCTACATCGCCGTCGCGCTGCACATGCTCGACTTGCTCGTTGTCGAACGCGTTGCAGTGAACCAGAACGTGCAAGGCCGCGTCGAACTCGAACTCAAAGAACCGCTGGAAGACATCGCCCACGAAGTCGAACTGCTCGACCATGAAAGCATGTCCGACGCCGAAGCCCACCAGCACCTTGATCGCATCCGCAAGGACCTTGCCTCCATCCGCATGCGACTCCAGCAGTGCGTCTCTGGTCCCGCAGGTTTGCTCGGCGTCGAACAGGCGATGAACGCGAGTTCGATCGATCCTGTTCTCAACGGCAAGCGAGTTCTCATCGCCGACGACGAACGCCGCATTCGCACCATCATTTCTTGTGTCTTGGAGCGCCGCGGCTGCATCGTGACCGTTTGTGACAGCGGCACCGCCGCAATGGATCACATTCAGAAACTCCAGCACGGCTCAACCCCAGCCACAGGCGGCTACGACCTGATGATCAGCGACATTCGCATGCCGGGCTTCAACGGCTACGAACTCTTCGCCGCGATCCGCAAGGTGCAATCCACGATCCCCGTCGTCCTCATGACCGGCTTCGGCTACGACCCGCACCACAGCATCGTGCGAGCGAGCCAGGAAGGGTTGCAGAGTGTGTTGTTCAAGCCGTTCCAGGTGGAGCGGATGGTGGATGAAGTGAAGAAGGCAGTTTCGCGCTAACCACACTTCACGAACCCCATCGCGCAAGCGTGGGCGAACACCACTTGATTTCAATCGCGCACCACGCGTCCGCCCACGCTGGCGCCTGGGGCTCGTAAACACGAAAAAACCCGCGTTCATCACGCGGGTTTCACTTCAGTTTTCATCACTATCCATTACCGATAGAATTCGATAATCAAGTTCGTGTTCACATCAAACGGAATCTGATCCGTCGTCGGCTTCGCCACAACCTTGATCGTGAACTCGCTGGGGTTGAGATCAATCCATCCTGGGACTTCGTACCCAGCCAGGCTGTCCATCGCGTCCTTCGCGATCTTTTGCCCCTTGGGCTTGAACGTGATCGTGTCGCCGATGCGGCAGTTGAAGCTCGCGCGGTCGGTCTTGCGGCCGTTCACGATGACGTTGCCGTGCGCGACCATCTGGCGAGCCTGCCAGATCGTGCGAGCAACGCCCGAGCGGCGCACGACGTTGTCGAGGCGCATTTCCATCTGCTGGAGGAGCATGTCCCCCGTGTTGCCGGGCATGCGGCCTGCCATGTCCATGTACCGACGGAACTGCTTCTCGAGCACGCCGTAGTGATACTTGAGCTTCTGCTTTTCGTTCAGACGCACGCCGTAGTCGCGAAGGCGACGACCGCGAAAGCCGTGCATACCCGGGAACACCAGCGCACGCTTGGACGTGTGGCGCGGCGTATCGACAATCGGCACGCCGACGCGACGAGACAACTTGAGCTTTGGACCTGTATAACGAGCCATCGAATTTCTCCGTGCTTGGGTAGCAAACACAGTCCTCTGTGTTTGCGTCTTGCACAGGCGGTCTCCGCCTGTGCCACCGCAAGGTGCCCTCAGACTGGCTCGCATCCTGAAGTTCAGGAGCGATGTCAGGGGCGATCTAGTCGGGAAGTGCTGACTAGCACGCCGACGGAAACGATCCGGGTGTTTTTATCCTCGCCCGAAAGTAACGAGGCCCAGCGAATTGCCAGGCCCCAACTAAAGGCCAAAACCTTGCGAAAGTCAACTGACTACATCCTCCTCATCCACTCCGGACTCTTGAGTCCAACCACCATCGACACCAGCGTCAAAACACCCGCCGCGATGACCAAACTCGGGATTTCAACATTCAGCGATATCTTCCCGGTCTGCCTCAGAATCGACCCGAGGCTCGCGCAGAAGAAGAACCCGCTCACCACAAACGTGGCCCGATTCAGCCCGCCAATCCCCAGCGGCAAAATACCCAACGCCATGAACATCAACACCCAAACCCAGTTGATTTCAGGCAAGTAGCCCAGCGACGCCAACAGCCACCCCACGCCGACCCCAACCAGCGTGAACCCAGTCGCCACCCACCCTCGCCCAAAACTAGGCTCGGGCGGCAGTTCCCGAACTACGCCAGCGGACGCCGCCTGCGTCTGTGTCACGGGGGGCGAGAACGGAAACGCGTTTGAAGAACTCATGGCAATCTCCTTGAAATTAGTATACACTAACAATCGGACGATTGTTCGGTGTGCCTTCAAAAAGCTCCTCATCTTGGGAGGGGTCGGGGTGGGCGAGCCTCCATTCGCTCCAGAATTCACTTCTACGTTCGCACACCTGCGCTTTCGCACTCTCGTGCTCCATGCCCTGGCCCGGTCTACGCCCTCAATTCGACTCCCGTTCAAATCCCTCCTAGTATCTAGGCCCGTCACGGATACCCCCGTCACGCACTCAGGAACCCGCCATGAAGACCGATTCCCACCCCAAGTTCTACCCCAACTGCAAAATCTTCCACAACGGCCAGGTCGTCATGACCGTCGGCGCGACCGTCCCCGAAATGCACGTCGAAGTGTGGTCGGGCTCGCACCCGTTCTTCACCGGGAAGCAGACCTTCGTCGACGCCGCGGGGCGCGTTGAGAAGTTCCAGAAGAAGTACGCGGGCAACTACTTTGCGCCCAAGGGCAAGGAAGCCGCGGCTCCGGCGAAGAAGTAAACAAGCATTCAAGTCGCAACAGACTGAACAGACGCTCCGCCCTCCGGCGGGGCGTTGTCTCTTTTGCCGATCGCCCGAAGCATCTGAAGCAGCGCTGGCAGCGATGAATACATGACGAACAGAAAAAACGCCTTGATCCACGCATCGGACAGTTGCACAAAGATCAAGTACGAGGCAATAGCTTGAACTGCAACGCTAATTTGCAGCGTGTTTGGTTTGCTGGCGGTAGATGTGCCGCGATCAAAGAGTATCTCGAAGAAACCAATTCGGTCCGTTGCCTCAGCCGTGCGAAACCACTTGCCGAGGAAGTACGCATAGATCGCAAACCCGGGAATCGCCAGCCAACTCAAAGCACGACTCCACGACAGCCCGCTGCCAAACGTCGGTTTGTCCGGGCTCATCGGATGAAACCACACAGTGCCGTTGTATGTCGTGTTGAACTGCTTTGTATGTTGTCCAACGTCCCCATACGCCGTGCTTGGCGTCGCAACTTCAACATATTCAACGCCTCGATAGAAATACCGAGCCGTTTCCACTCCTTCGCCATTGCTGCTGATTCTCGCCGACGCGCTTTCGTAGTCCCATCTGGGCATCACGGCGACCATGTTCGCGACAAGTTTGACAATAGCGAAAACCGAAACGACGCACGCGAGGATGTACAGCCACCGAGCTCGCATCAGCAATCATATCAGCAGATATCAGACCCCGTTGCACAACGTTTTTCGCTTCGTAGGCCCGGCACTGCGCCGGGCAAAGGCTATCACTTGCGCTTGTTGTCCGGCGAGACGCCGGGCTTACCAACCGGGGTGTTTCTTTCTCGTCGCGACTTTTCAGCGAGAGCGGATCGACAAGTCATTGCCACGGGTTTCGGTGAGGAACCGTCGGGGATGTCAGCCGCTTTCTTTGTGGTGCCTGCTGATTGATCATCGGGTCGTCCATGACGTACGCCGATGCTGAACTCAAGGGCGATACTGGTGTGCTGACGGTGATCGCGAAACGATCAGAATCCCAGAAGTACGCGTTGGTGATGGGCTGGTTGTTGAGTTCGATGGCCGGCGCGCCGTCACGCCAGATCCAGAGGTTGTACGTGCTCGCAGACTTGTTGGCGGTCATCAGCACCATATGAACTTGGTTGGCGCTGTATGAACCGATGGGCGCACCGGTGCTGACTTCGGTGTGAAAAATATCCTTGTAGATCGTGCCGTTATGGAATGTGAGTTGTACGCCCGGCTGGAAGTGGCTGCTGGTGAGCGAGATTGTGAATGGAACTGTGCTGATAGTGGGGGCGTAGCCCTGCCAGAACGCGTAGTAAGTGTTGCTCGGGTTTGGTGGCGTAGTGCCAAAGTACATCACCGGGATGCCCCACTCGGCGTTGTACTTTATTTCAAGCGCCTTCGATTGAAGCGGCGTGCTGTTGATGACCGTCGGGCGTTGTTGCGAGCTAAACCAGATCAGATCGTTCACAGGTTCTGTTGGCGGCGAGGTATTGGGTGCTGAGCCGACAGAATCCGCTTGGAAGTCGGCATGGAAGAGGCGGTTGACTTGGCAGCCCGACAACGCGGCAACAACCACAGCGCACGCCGCAGCAACGAGAACTCTCGGAAGGGAAGTATTGCTCATGTGATGATCTCCAAGCGCCGCGACGTCGAAAGTGTCCGCAAACAATACAAAGCGGGCATCGCGTACGAAGCATAACTCTAGGGCCATCAGCACCCTCAACCTGAAGCTACGGCTGCATTCCAGCCGCCACCATCACTTCGTCACTTCCTTCTGCGATTCCTGCGCCTTCACCGGCTTCCAGAACTTGTCCGCCGCGACGTACCCCAGCGTCATTGCAACCACGAGCATAACTCCCGGAATCGCAGGCGGCGCAGGCGCGGCGATCTCAAACCGCCGGCACAACGCGCCGATGCAGAACGCGATGACGAGGCCAATGTAGTACTTGATTCCCATGCAACATCATTGGACGCGTGCCGTTCTGCGACCATGCCCGACCGCAAGAGATGGCTGAGCCGCAACAAAGTTGGGGCATCTGTGCTGCAAGCCTTCGCGGCGTACCTTCAAGCATGTCCTCCAGCGTCCCAGCCATGCTCGCGCCGCCCCCGAAGCGCCGCAACCCGTTCTGGCGCAGTTGGACTGCGATGATTGGCCTTGCGGTGTTGTTCGTCATGCTCGTTGTATGCCTGGGATCGCTTCCGTACACGCTTGGGCGAGCATCTGCACTTGCTTCGCACACACCAAGTGCAACCCAGCCCCGCGGCGTACCTCGCTACAACGACGGCATCACCGCCCTCAACCGCTTGCCTCCATTGTGGGTCAATCCAAACGACGAGCAGTCGAGCCGCGTCAGTGACTTCACCCAGAGCAACCTCGGCACACCTGCCCCGACATTTCTTCTGGGCTCTGACTCACTTGGCAGAAGCGTCATGAACCGCGTCATGCTGGGGGGAGCGATCTCGCTCGTGATCGGCATCGCCGCCGCGTCGCTCTCCGTGTTCATCGGAACGCTGTACGGTGCGATTGCCGGCTACGTGGGTGGGCGCGTCGACGCTGCGATGATGCGCATTGTTGATGTTCTCTATGGATTGCCCTACGTTCTGCTCGTGGTCTTGCTCGCCGTCGCTAGCGATGCGCTCGTGAGCGAATACCTCTCTCGCAGCAAGACCCGCAGCGAGTATGTCATGCAGCAAGCGATCTCGCAGGCGAGCGAGTTGTCCGTCGCAACAGCGCAATCCGCATCCGCGTCAGGCAAGTCCAAACGCGAAACCGCCAGCGACTTTCTCGCTTCAAACCCTGAAGCAAAGGCACAACTCGAATCCGAAGCGATGCAGAAGTTTCCGCCCAGGCGAGTTTCTGACACAACCCGCACGGTCTTCGACCTCCTGACCCTCCTCATCGCGATCGGCGGCGTGAGTTGGCTCACCATGGCCCGCGTCATCCGAGGCCAAGTCCTCAGCCTCAAAAACCAACCATTCATCGAAGCCGCCCGAGCGATGGGATTCTCAACTCCGAGAATATTCGCCCGTCACCTGCTGCCAAACCTCGTCGGCCCGATCGTTGTCTATGCAACGTTGACAGTGCCGCAGGCGATGCTGCAGGAAAGTTTCCTGAGCTTCCTTGGCATCGGCGTCAAGCCGCCCCTGCCGAGCTGGGGCAATCTCGCCTCCGACGGGCTGGTGCAGCTCAACACGCACCGGTCGTACTGGTGGCTGCTGCTTTTCCCATGCCTACTGCTGGGGG
>CAZEZV010000010.1:0-30501 GCA_964516725.1 uncultured Phycisphaeraceae bacterium | reverse complement strand
GAAACCATTCGCCGCGACGATGTAGCGACGAACCTAGTCCGTGTACTCAAACAGCGCGATGTGGCAGCAGCGATTGGGGTCATACTCAATGCCGATGACCTTGCCAGCGATCCCGTCGCGGTCGCGGCGCTTGAAGTCAACCTGGCGGTACATCTGCTTCACGCCGCCGCCGATGCCGCGCGATGTGCGGATGCCCTGGTTGTTCATGCCGCCGCTCTTGGGCAGGGGGCTGAGCAACTTGCGCTCGGGCGACTTCTTCGTCACCTCAACGTGCATGTTGACGCTCGCGTTGCGGCGTCCGGCGCTGGTTCTCTTGTACTGGCGAATCGGCATAGTTCAGTCCTTCAGTCGTCTTCACCGGTGGGTCAGGCGTCTCGCCCAACACGCCTTACAGCAACTCGATCTTGTCTTCCTTGTGAATCACCACGATCGCCTTCTTGGTGTCCGCCGGAGCAGACACGCCGAACTTCGTGCGCTTCAGCTTGTGCTTGGTCGTGATCGTGTTCACGCCCTCGACGCGCACCTTGTAGGTCTTCTCCACGGCGTGCTTGATCTCGGTCTTGCTGGCCCGGCGATCAACCTCGAACGCGTAGCGATTGTGCTCGTTCATCGCGAACGTGCTCTTTTCCGAGAGCAGCGGACGCTTCAGGATGTAGCTTGCATCAACTTTGGCGGACATGGCTTTCTACCTCTTACAAACTCAAACTTCTTCGTCCTGCATCACGCTTGCATCACGACCACATTCACTTCTTTGCGACTGGCTTGGCCGCTGCCTTCGCTGCCGGCTTCGCATCGGCTTTGACCGAGGTCTTTGCGGCGGGCTTGGCCTGCTTCTCTGGCTTGGGACGCGACACCTTCGCCGCTCCTGCACCGCTGTTGTCACGACCCATCGGAGCGGTCTTCGCGATCTTGCCCGTTTGGCTCGTCGGGCCTGTCAGCCACGCCTCAAGATCACCCTTGGCGATCACGAGGAAGCGGTTGTTCAGCATGTTGAAGACGTTAAGCTGGTCGAGACGGATCAGTTCGACCGACTCGATGTTGCGAGCGCTGAGCCTCGCGTTCTGTGCATCAGGTGCTGCCATCGGCAGCGCCACCAGTGCGGAGCGATCAACCTTGATCGCTTCGAGGAATTGTTCAAAGGCCTTGGTCTTGACTTCCTTCATGCCGCCCCAGGAGTCAATCACGCGCACTTCACTGTCCACCAGTTTGGCGAGCAGAGCGTTGCGATTCGCCTTGCGGCGCATCTTCTTGGGCATGTCGAGGCGGAAGTCTTCGCGGACCCGCTTCTTGCTGTGCCCGTGGCCACCACCCTTGAAAAGGTTGGCTTTCTTGTCGCCGTGACGAGCGTTGCCCGTGCCCTTTTGCTTATAGAGCTTGCGGGTTGAGCCTTCAACCTCGTGGCGGTTCTTGGTCTTGCTGCTGCCCTGACGAGTGTTCGCGTGATAGCGCACATACGCCTGCTTGATGAGGGCGGGCATGGGTTCACCACCCAGCGCCTTCTCATCAACAGAGACTGACCCTACTTCTTTACCCTGCATGTTGTAGACGGGGACTTGCATAAGTCTTCTTTACCTCGTCGTGACGCCTAACCCCGTGAGCGGACGCTCAAGGGTTCTCGCAGGACACCATGTCCTGTGAGTTCTACACACCGCCTATCCGTCTCACCTCCATTCCAATCAGGTTCGTCAACTTGCGCTGACTTCTGATTGCGACGAGCGTCCTCTCAGGGGGTGCTCGTGGGGTGGATCGGACTCGACTCGGCTGTCCGGGCTGCAGAAACACGCGTTCTGCGAACCCTCACTTGTCGTTGTCCGGCGGTTTCTTACGGGTCAACCTTGCGGTGTGAACCTTTCAGACCTTCCGAACGCTCCGGGCAACGCCGCTGCCCGTCGCATCGACTCACACTTCCAAATTCCTGTTCACTCGAACTCAATTTCGAGCGCCACCTCGGAAAACTCCGGAGTGGGTTGAGATGCTAGGCATCGACTCGCGGCTTTCCAAGCCTGCGAGACGCAGATTGCCTTACTTCCCAGCAACTTCCTTCTGCTTCACGCCCTTTGTCTTGTACAGACGCACGGCCGGACGAATCTCAACCAACCCGTTGTTCGCGCCCGGGACGCTGCCCTTGAGCAAAATCAGGTTCTTGTCAGGTATAATCTTGACCACATCAAGGCTGCGGCAGGTGACCCGCTCAGCGCCCATGTGTCCGGCCATCTTCTTGCCTTTGGCCAGACCACCACCGAAACCACGGTTCGAGCACAAGCCGCCAATCGAGCCGGGATGGCGGTGCTTGCGTTCCGTGCCGTGCGAAGCGAACATGCCCTTGAAGTGCCAACGCTTCATGACGCCCTGAAAGCCCTTGCCCTTGCTTATCGCGGCGACATCGACGTACGCAATCTTTTCAAAGGCCGTGACTTTCAGTTCCTGCCCGAGCGTGAAGTTCGCGAGTTCCTTTTCATCAACGCGGAATTCGCGGTGCATCCGCATCGGGACAACGCCGGCCTTCACGTCGTGACCAATCACGGGCATCGTGCTGTTGCGAGGGGCGACTTCATGAGCCGCGACCTGTACAGCCGTGTAGCCGTCTTTTTCCTTCGTGCGCAGTTGCGTGACGAAGTTGGGAGAAACCTCAACCACCGTGACCGGGAGGCTGACGCCCTTGTCGGTGTACACGCGAGTCATACCAAGTTTTTTACCAAGCAGCAACATCTCAAAACCCTTTCGCGGAATCCGTCCCCCGAGCAAGGCTCGGAAGTAACTGATCGTCCGTCATTAGAGCGAGTGAAGTGCATGCACCGCATCTCGCCGAAAACATGTAGCCCGACCGTTAGGGAGGGCTTATTCACCTGCAAAACCAACGAAAAAGACCCACGGCGTCTACGCCATGAGTCTCATGATTCAATCCATTATGCCTTGATCTTCACGAACACACCCGCCGGGACGACGAGGCGATTGAGCGCTTCAACCGTGCGCGCGTTGGGCTCGATGATGTCAATGATTCGCTTGTGCGTGCGAATCTCGAACTGTTCGCGGCTCTTCTTATCGATGAAGGGCGAGCGCAGCACGGTGTAGCGTTCAATACGAGTGGGCAGCGGTACAGGGCCCGCCACTTTGGCGTTCGTCCGCTTGGCATGTTCCACAATTTCACGAGCCGACGCATCAAGCGCCATGTGGTCGTAGGCTTCCATTCGAATGCGAATCTTTCCGCCGCTCATGAATCCACCTGCGGGTCACCCGCGTGAGAGGAAGCGAAACCGCTCCCAGTGCCAAACTTCACCCAACGCCGAAAGGTCAAAGATCACCCAACCCAAAACTGAGTAGGGCCACAACCATAGACTGAACCACGCAAGAGTCAACCGCAAGTGTGCGCCACACAACCTGCAATAGGTCACATAGGACGCTCGGACCTATCGAAGCACCTGCAACGTCACCCAAACAAACAACAAACCATCCTCCACTTTTCTGTCAACTTTCAACCCCTTCCAAGTCGATCTTGAACCAACGCACTCTCGCCTACGGAAAGACACCAATGCCCCGCCACCCCCGCCTCGCCGCCGCAATTTCGCTCAGCCTTGGTTTTCTCGCCTTTGCTCAGCAACAAGCACCTCAGACCGCCCCTCAAACCGCGCTCAGCGCACCCAAACTCGCCGGCGTCGAACTCGGCGCCGAGCCCGTCAAGATCGAAGCCCTGGGCCTCACCGTCTATCTCCCCGAAGACGCTTCCTACTCCACCGACATGGTGGGCGGCACCTCCGTCACCAACATCACCCCCAATCACGGCAACCCTTCCAACCCCACGTGGGCCATCAACATCAAGTCCAGCATCACCAGCGATGCAAACCTCACGCTCAAAGAAGCCGCGGACGCAGCCCTCGCGCAACTGCTCGACACCGCAACCAAAAACGTCATCCAGGTCGGCCGGGATGACGCTCAGAAACTCAAGTCACGCGCACAAAACGCGGACGATCTTGCCATCGACACCAAGGACGTCGCCGCAGCGCCCGTGAGCAGCACTACCGGCGCAACCCTCATTTCACGCGAACCCCTTGAAGGGAGCACGCTCACTGTCGCTGGCCCGGGCCAACCCATCGACATTGAACGCTTCTACGTCCAGTTCCCGCAAGGCGCCGTGAAGAGTGCGCAACCCGTCGTTCGAGGCGTCACCATCGGCAAACTCTCGCCCACGCAGTTTGTCATCTTCGAGCTCTACACCACGCTGCCCGTCTTTGAAAGCTCAAAGAAACTCTTCGAAACCATCATCGCGTCGTCAGTCTTCGAAGACACGCAAAACGCCTCCGCCCAGCGCGCCATGCTCGTCAGCACAGGCGTTCACTTCTTCGAGAAAGTCACCGAAGACGACCTCGTCTCCCTCGTCGACAAAAACACCGACCGCTGGGAACGCATCTACAAACCAAGCCCAACTGGCAAGCAGATCGACGACCAGGAAATCGGCTACCGCCACGTACGTACGCAGTACGGCTCGCGCAATCTCGTCGACAAAGGCAGAGGTCGAGGCGTCGCCGCGATGGACCAGGGCCTCATCGTCCAGCTCGATGCACGGTTCCTGCACGCCGAACAAGTCGTCGACAGCCGCAGCGTCTTCTTCATGACCCCGGACCGCCGCGAAGAAATCTGGAGCACCGACATGACCATCCGCGACGGCGACAAAAAAGCCACACATCGCGAGTCGGGCGCTCGCACCGACAAAACCATGTCCGTCCGCGTCGAAAGCCCGGGCGAAGCGCCACGCAACATCATGCCGCAGATCGCAGGCGATGGTTACCTCAGCCGTGTAGAAGGATTTCTCTTGCCGCAACTGCTCGTCAAAAAGAAGATCCCCGCCGCATACGGCTTCTATGGATACCAAAGCCAAGCAAGCACGATCCAATTCCGCCGCGACATCCTGAGTCAGCCCAGGAAAGAAGGCGAACCATGGAAACTCGTTACGCGCCTCACCGAAGGCCAGCCCGAGCAAACCAGCTACTTCGACGACAACGGCAACTTCATCAAGACTAATCTCCCCGAAGGCCTCGTGAGTGAACCCATCGACCTCGCGAAGTTGCTGGAGCTTTGGAAGAGCAAAGGTTTGCCGGTAAACTGAAGAATGAAACGGTGAGACGGTGACCCGGTGAAACGGTGAAGCAGAACTGCGCGAAGTCCGCGCATAGCACTTCGCCGTCTCAGCCGACTGATCTCCCCGCCTTCACTCACCTCCAGATCCGCCCGATACCTCTCGCGTGCTATCCCGCGCGCAGAAAACCGCCGAACCCACGCCCACTCCCGGCGTACGTCGCTTCATGCGTCTCGTGACGGGCCTGCTCAAACGAAATGAACCCGGCTACTGCCTCCACTGGCGACGGCGATCCCTCATCCTCATCTCGGCGTGGCTCATCCTGACGCTCGTCAGCACCTGGATCCTTATCCGCTTCGACAACGCTCCGCTGGGCGAACCTTCGCGCTCCCTCCAATCCGCACAAAACTTTATCTCCACCGCCACACTCCTAGGCCGCCCCGTCGCCGGCTTCGCCCACTACTTCTTCAACATCGAACACTCGACCTACTCCCTCATCACCTGCGCCGTCGGCTGGAGCATCTGGTTCGCGGCACTCCTCATCGCGCTGCAACTCCGTGACGAAGCACATCACGCATGGCGCAAACGCACGTTCAACAAAGCGCGAGCCGGTTCGGTGGGGTGGACCTCTGGCCCGCCCTCCCAACCCAATTCCTCCCTCTCCCGCCGCGAACTCCTCGCCGACTTTGGCATCGCCACATCCAGTGCCCTCGCCGCCGGCGCACTCTACAAGTCCTGCGCCGTCGACGCCTGGGACCTGCAAACTCGCTCTTACAAAGTGCCGATCGCAAACCTGCCTCGCTCTCTGAACAACCTCCGCATCGTCCAAATCTCTGACACACACCTCGGCACGCGCGTCAACGCGGAGTTCATCCGCGAATGCGTCGCCCGCGCTATCAACCTTCAGCCCGACCTCATCGCCCTCACAGGCGACTACATCCACCACGGCACCCACTACATCGACGACGCCGCCAAACTCTTCCAACCCCTCTTTGACAACCTCACTCTCAACAACAAACCCATCCCGAGCCTCGCAGTCCTCGGCAACCACGACTGGTACGGCGACTCCCGCCTCATGTCCCGCGCCCTCCGCGATCGCGGCGCACAGATGCTCGACAACACGCGCGTTTTCTTGAACGCCGACACCCGCGAAATCCAATCCACACCACCACATGAGGGCCTCTGCCTCGCTGGACTAGGCGACTACCTGGAAGACACCATTCGCCCCGACCTCGCCCTCGCCGCCGTGCCTCACCACATGCCGCGCATTCTGCTCTCGCACAACCCCGACACCGCCGAAGACCCGCGCGTCACCGTCCCGGCACGCCGCATCGACCTCCAACTCTCCGGCCACACCCATGGCGGCCAAGTCCGCCTTCCTCTGCTGGGCACACCCATTATTCCGAGTCGCTACGGCACGAAGTACGCTGGCGGACTTGTGAATGGACCGGCATTCCCAGTCATCATCTCTCGCGGCGTGGGCACGTCGGGCATTCCAGTGCGCTGGCACGTGCCGGCGGAGATTGTGGTGATTGAGTTGACCTGCTAACGAACCCCACCGCGCCAGCGTGGGCGAACGTCACTTGATTCAATGACGCAACTTCCGTCCGACCCACGCATGCGCGATGGGGTTCGTACTCTGGCTTATGGACCCCGCTCGCCTCAAACAAAACTTCCTCGCGGGCCATCGCTGCGTCCGCATCACGACTCACGAAGAGAGCGAATGTGTCGCCCTCGCCGTTGAAACCGCCCTCGTTCTCAACCTCGATCCCTACACCTGGTCCGTCACCAGCGGCGTGCGCTTCGCGCTCATGCAATCCGGCACGCCCACGCCCCGCCTCGACGACGCAAGCAACCCCGCCGCGAGTCTGCGCTGGTTCATGGACCATCTTGAGCGCCCCGCGCTGCTCATCACCCTCGACCTCGCCGACCAACTCGCCGACTCCATCAACCTCCGCGCCTTCCGCGACCTCCTCGAATACATGCAGCGAGGCCGCTTCGGCAACTCGGGCGTCCTCATGATCGATCACCACGACAACGTCCCGCCCGTCATCGGCGGCATGAGTTGTCGCTTCGACATCAACGCCCCCGACGACGAGGAAATCCAACGACTCGTCCGCAACACCCTCGTCACCATCAAGGAAAATCGCCCTGTCGAAGCCAAGGTCAGCCCCAAACTGCTCACCATGCTCGTGCAGAATCTCCGCGGCCTCACCCGCCGACAGATCAAGTCCGTTGTGCAGGAAGCCGTGATCGCCGACGGCGTTCTCGACGAGAAAGACCTTGGCTCAATTCAAACCCGCAAGCGCCAATTGCTCCGAGACGCCGGCGTCCTCGAATTCGTCGAAGCCCCCACCAGCCTCGACGATATCGGAGGCCTCGCAAAACTCAAACACTGGCTGCAAACCCGTGAACTGTGCTTCGACGATCCAAGTTTGCCCACGCCGCGCGGCATCCTTCTCCTCGGTGTTCAAGGAGCAGGCAAGAGCCTCGCCAGCAAAGCCATCGCCACCGCCTGGCGCAGACCACTCATGCGCCTGGACCCCGGCGCACTCTTCAACAAGTACGTGGGCGAAACCGAACGCAACCTCCGCGACGCACTCCGCCAAGCCGAAGCCATGGCCCCCGTCGTCCTGTGGATCGACGAAATCGAAAAAGGTTTCGCCAGCGCCGCCAGTACCAGCAACGATGGCGGCGTCTCCCGCCGCATGTTCGGCACGCTCCTCACCTGGATGCAGGAACACAAGTCCCCCGTTTTCTTAGTCGCCACGGCGAACGACATCGAAGCCCTCCCACCAGAACTCCTCCGCAAAGGCCGCTTCGACGAAATCTTTTTCGTTGACCTCCCCACGCACGAAGTTCGCACACTCATCTTCGCCATCCACCTCAAAAAACGCGGCTACGCCCCCGCCGACTTCGATCTCAGTGCACTCGCGAACGCAACCGAAGGCTACAGCGGCGCCGAAATCGAACAGTCAATCGTCAGCGCCCACATCGAATCCAAAGCCGCACAGCGAAGTGGCAAACATCACCCCCCCACCACAGACCTCCTCATCACAATCGCCCAAGCCTCGCCGCCTCTCAGCGTCACCATGGCCGAAAAAATCCAATGGCTAAGAGATTGGTCCCAAGGCCGATGTGTTCCTGCGGACTAACAAGAGCGAAGGTGCGCAAGCACCCGGCAGGCCTACAAGAAACGTCCCGTCTTTGAGATTCTCGACGCCTTGATGCCGCACCGTTGCCTCGTGCCTTCTTCGCTTCAACAACTCTTTCACGCTTTTCCGACGACAACCGCAACTTCCACCAGTCTCACCAGTATCACCATCATGCACGACACCTCCCTCGACACCCCAAAGCCCAAGCCCCGCTTGCGCTACTGGCTCCTGGGCATCGCCGCCCTCATCCTCCTCTATATCACCTATCTCTTCTTCACCGCTTTCACCGCCAAGCCAATCCCAAAGACCGATTACGCAACACAAATCAATGAGCGCACGCTGAAAGCCCTGAACGACGTCGACGGCTTATCCGGTCGCCAGAATCTTCCAAACGCCTGGGCCGACTTCGTCAAACTCACCAACGACTTCAACCTCGCACAGCGCAACTTCGAAGCCTCAAAAACGCCCAGCCCTCCCAATTGGCCCAAAGAAACCGAGTGGCCCGACGGCCTCAGTGATGTTGACCTACTCCAAGCCTCGCCCGAAGTCGCAATCGCCGTCAAAACCTCTTTCGCTCGCCCGGACTTCATAAACGTCTTCGATCGCACCAAGTCGCTCCCGGACATGCGCGCATGGCGAACTCTGCCGTCGGGCCAGCCGCTCGTCCTTGTCATGCTTCCGGAACTCACCAACATTCGCTCCCTCGCCCGCGCCTGCGCTCAGCAAATGTGTCTCGCCCTTCGCGACAAGAACAACACGTCGCTCGTCGAGTGGTTCGAACGCCTTCTCGCCGTCGCCCGTATCGAGTGCAGCCAGTCAATTCTCATCGAACGCCTCGTCGGCATCGCCATCATCCACCTCGTGACCGACCGTGCTCAGCAGATCATCGCCACCAACACTCTTGACGACGCAACACTCGCCGCACTTGACGCAGCGTTGGTTCGCCAACTCGGCGCCACCCCAAAATCCGATCTCACCCGCATCCCAACCTCTGCCATCTGGATAGAGAATGAGCGCACATCCTTTCTCGACACCGTCCAATGGACCCACACCGACAACGGCCGCGGCAGCGGCCACCTCCTCCTCAACCGCCTCGACGAAAACGTCGGCATCACCCCGGACGGCTACACCAAACCGCGCATCATCAACATTACAGGCCAGTTCCTCGCCAGCCGCAAGGAAAGCGTTGACATCGCCAACCGAACTTTCGACGAAACGCTTGCTCTCTCCAAACTCACGCCCTTCGAAGCAAAGTCAAAGCCCAACCCATTCGAGGAAGTAGACAAACTCTCAAAACGCTATCTGTTCCTTCGATTGACCTTGCCCGCGCTGAGCAGCATCACCAGAAACGACGCGAGAACGCAACTCAACGTCTCTGCACTACGCATCGCAATCGCGATCGAACGTCACCGCCTCCGCACCGGCACACTCCCGGACACATTGGAACAACTCATTCCCACCGAACTCTCAGAAATCCCACCCGACCCATTCTCTTCGCCCGGCCTCAAGTACAAAAAATTTCATAAGCCCGACACGCAAGGCCGCCCATACCTCCTCTACACCGTGGGCCTAGACAACACCGACAACGACGCCAAAGAGCTCGAAGCCAACAACCGCCAGTATCCCATTACAGGCCGCAGCGAAGGCAACGGCTACGACCACATCATCGCACCGCCGATGGCGGGAAACGAAAAACGATAAAGCGATGAAACGATAAATAATATAACGAATGCACCGCAGCCGTCTTATTCATCGCTGCATCGCTATATCGCTTCATCGCTGCTGCGATAGCAGCCGCGCCGCCTCGTCAACATCCTTATCGCCGCGCCCCGATAAGCACACCACAATGTGCAAGTCCTTGCTCGATTCCGCCGCCAGCCGCAGCGCAAACGCGATCGCGTGACTTGTTTCCAGCGCCGGAATGATCCCCTCCGTCCGCGCCATCAGTGTGAACGCCTCCAGCGCATCTTCATCCGTCACGCTTGAGTACTCAACTCTTCCCGCATCCTTCCAATAACTGTGCTCAGGCCCCACGCCCGGATAGTCAAGCCCCGCCGAACAACTGTGTACGTCCGCCGTCTGCCCCGATTCATCCTGCAACACGTAACTCAGCGACCCATGCAAAACGCCCGGCGACCCAAGCGACAGCGACGCTGCGTGCTGCCCTTTCTCCGGCCCGCGACCGCCCGCCTCAACACCCACCAACTTCACCTTCGCCTCATCCACAAACGGATAGAAAATCCCCGCCGCGTTGCTGCCGCCGCCCACACACGCGACGATCACATCGGGCAACTTCCCAAACGACCTCAAACTCTGCGCCTTGGTCTCGCGCCCGATGATCGATTGAAAATCCCGCACAATCATCGGAAACGGGTGCGGCCCCACCACACTCCCAATGATGTAATGCGTGTCCTGCACGCTCCCCATCCAATCGCGCATCGCTTCGTTCGTCGCATCCTTCAAAGTCCGCGACCCCGTCTCCACCGGAATCACCCGCGCCCCAAGCATCTTCATCCGCGTCACATTCAGCGCCTGCCGCCGCACATCCTCGCTGCCCATGTACACATCACACGAGAGCCCAAAGTGCGCCGCCGCCGTCGCCGTCGCCACGCCGTGCTGCCCCGCGCCCGTCTCCGCGATCAGCCGCTTCTTCCCCATCTTGAGCGCAAGCACCGCCTGCCCCAACGTGTTGTTGATCTTGTGCGCCCCCGTGTGCGCAAGGTCCTCGCGCTTCATCCAAATGCTCGCGCCCTGCTCGGGCCCCGCCCGATCCTTCGCGTACGCCGTCAGCCGCTTCGCCAAGTACAGCGGCGTGGGCCTCCCCGTAAACGTCCGATGCAACTCAATCAGCGAATCCCAAAACTTCGAATCCCGCTGCACCCGCTCATACACCTCCTCCAACTGCTTCAGCGCCGGCACCAACGTCTCAGGCACATACGCCCCGCCGAAAGCGCCGAAACGCCCTTCTGGCGTAGGCACATCAGACAACTTGGGTGCGATTGACTTTTGCGGCAGAGTGGGAATGGGCGAGGGCATGCAAGAGTGTACGAAGTCCGTGCCGTCGATGTCGCTCCTTTGAGCGACATCGATCCCCCGCGCGCAAACTGCATCGAAGTCGCAAAGCCGACTTTCATGGCACGATCACGACAGGTCACGCCGCTTCCCGCTTCAATCTCTCCTCCTCCTCCAACGTCGCATCATCCAGCACCAACCCCTTCGCCGCTTCCGTTGCCAAGTCCGCGTACGCCCGATTGCTCATCTGCCGTGCCATCGCGTTGATGTCAAAATCGACCTCATTTTCAGGCTCAAAGTGCCACTCTCGCACGTCCACCCCATCAATCGCCGCGACCCGCAAGTCTATCGACTCGCGCAAGTCCACGCGCCGCGCCTTGCCCTTGTGCCGCTTGGGTTTGATCACAGCATTATCGGTATCCGCAAACTCCACAATGGGCCGACACGGATTGCTCGGGTTCCAATCCACCACCACCGCATCCGTTCCGTCCGACAGCGTCACCAAACTCCCCGGCGTGTACGGCGGCATCACGCTGAACAACGCCGCCCGCACCACCGGATCAAGCAGCCGCGCGTACTTTGGCTGCAGCAGCGTGTGCAGCACCTTCACGCGCGGCACACTGTCGTGCATGTACGAATCACTGTGGGGAGTGTGCGCCGGATTGCGCAAGCGATCACACAAGTCCGCCGCCGCGCAGATGCGCGCCAGCACATGAATGTCATGCCCCGCAATCGGCTCCGTCCCGCCCTTGAGTGGCTGGCGATGCGGCCACCCCGATCCATCAAACGCCTGATGATGATGCAGCACCACAATGCTCGCGCTGGGATCAAGCGTACCGCGCACCATTTCATAGCCCAGGGACGTGTGCTTCCGCCACATCGGCTCGCTCGTGTCGCGAGCGATGTTGTACTGGTCAACCGTTTCCTTCGGCAGCCGCAGCACGCCGATATCGTGGAACAGCGCGCCAATCCCAAGACTCGTCAAGTCCTTCGCGCGCCCCGCCGCCAATCGTGGCCTCTCACGCACAAGGTAAAAATCCAGCTTCATCCCCATCATCAACGACAGCGCGGACACGTTGCCGCAATGCCGGCTGAACGGCGTATCCGTCCCCGCGATCTCACTCGTCCACAGCGCCGTCTGCGGACTCTCCGACATCCGCCGAATGATCGAAATCAGCGCCCGCTTGCACGGGTAGAAATCCAAGTCAACAGGCGACAAGAGCGCCTGATCCAGACACAACCCAATCCGCACCACCAATTCGCGCATCTCCGCGTGCAACTGTGGATCAACAAACTTCACGAGGTGCTCCAGCCCCGGGTACTCAATCCACACCTCCGGAATACCCATCTCCCGCAAGTGCGGAATCGAGAACGCGTCAAGCTCCATCCCTTCGCGGAGCAGCACGCAATCCGCCACCCGCGGATGGTGAATCGGCATCGCCAGTTTCATCCCGGGACGCGCATGTTGTGTCAGCAGCCTAAGCATCTCCTCACCATCGGCACACTTCACAAGTGGTTTCTGCCAGAATCGCGGATTGGAGCGTCACTCAACTCCGTCGTGTCGCGCACACAATCTAGGGCACTCGGGCAAACACAAACCGCGTTTGCGGCGTACGTACGGGTGCAGTTATTAGACGAAACTACGCAGCCTTTGAAGCGTCGAATACCCTGGGTTACGACCGCATTTTCCGCCAGTGTAAAGCGGCTGTACGGCCCGATACAACGGTTGAAATACGCATGAGTTTTCCGCGATAGAGTGCAGCACCATGACAACGATCTTCGCCGCGATTCTCTTCAGCACGATTGCTCCGCAGCAAACGCCACAGGTGCAGCCCGCGACGACCGCACCCGCGGCGCAGGCTGCCGCCGCGCCAGCAGGTGAACCCAAAGTCGCGGGCTGCTTCGCGCCAGACGGCGCGCCGATCACCGACCCTGCCGAACAGTTGCTCGCTGAACTTGAAACCGCTGATCAGGGACTCAAGTCCCTCCAATCGCGCGTGCTGTACGTTCGCACCTTCGAGCTGCAGGGCGACGATCAGAAGTGGGAAGGTTCGCTCGCATTTGAAACAACACCCAACGCCGACCCCGCCAAGCCCGCCGAACGCAAGTTCGCCGTTCACTTTGAACAGTCGCAGATCGGTCGGCGCATCCAAGCCGAGGACAAGACTTTCGTCTTCGACGGTCACTGGTTCACAGAACGCAACGCACATCTAAAAACACTCACGCGCCGAGAAGTTGTTCGCCAGGGTGAAGCCGCCGACCCTATGCGCATCGGCGACAGCCCCTTCCCACTGCCGATCGGCCAGAAACGTGCGGACATCATGGCGCGATACAACGTCAAGCGCGTCGAGGCGATGGACGGCATCAACGAAGATTCTCTGCCCGAGTCGATGGATCTCGCCGACGTTGAGCGGTTTCTCAAGGACGCGACGCAGTTGGTCCTCACGCCCAAACCCGAGTTCGAAGATGCAATGAACCTCGACGAGATTCGTCTTTGGTACAAGCAGCAGACAGTAAAGAACGACGAAGGCAAAGAAGTGATCCTGCCGCGCTGGCTGCCCCGCATGGCGATGACAAAGAACAAGGAAGGTTCGTCGATCGTGCAACTTGGCAAGGTGCGCCTTGATGACACGGTGCCGACGGAGACATTCAACGTCACCGGGGGCACGGCGGGCGAGGGATGGGTTGTGCAGGAAGAAAAGTTGCCAGAGTGACACTGTGTGGAGTGCATACACGCGCTCTGAACACGCCGGACCTGAGCGAGTCTTCGAGCGAAGGTCCGGATCGGTCCAACAGAGATTCTAATTGCAAACGGACAAACGATGAACTGGGCAGATGAGACTGCACAATGGAGTGTGCGTGTGAGGCAAACAACGGCATTTTCTAGTTACGTTCGACCAGTTTTTGAACCTTTCGCGCGTCGCTCCCTGCATGCGATTGTGACCAGCGCCGCAGCCTTGATGATCGCCGCAGGCTCGACGCGCGTACTCGCCCAAAGTGATTCGCAAATTGCGCCAGAACTCGTTCAGAAGGTTTCGCAAGACGACGACGCGCCCGCGCTCAATCACAACGATCCGATTGCGAACAACCCCGCGCAGCCCGAGGTCGTTGAACCAGCCGAGTTGCCCGATGTCAGCGACAGCGTCAATGCACTGCTTGATCAGATCTATCTTAAGGATGACGAACGCGCCGCGCTTCGCATCAAGCACGGACTTTGGGAAGCCAGCGACGTCGCAACGATTGCCGCCAAGGCGAAGGTCGCGCTCGCGCAAGGCGACTTCCTGAACGCCTCGCTCGATGATGTCAGCGCGGACGTGCTGGATCGCGCCGAAGCCCAGTTGCGCCGCGGCGAGCCAACGAAAGCAATCGAATTGATCGACGCAAGCACGTCGCTGCGAGCGCTACGCCTAGTTGCAAGTGCGCAGCTTGACCTCGGCCTCCGCCGCGACGCCGAGAAAACGCTGCAACAAGTCGTTGACGTACTCCGCGCCGGAGTCCCCGACAACGCCGACGAAGTCGCCCAAGGCGTTCGCGGCTTGATCCTACTCGCACGACTGCGCGGCGCAGAAGGCAAGGACAGCGTCGGATATCAAACGCAGCTTGGCATGCTTGGCCAGGCCGGCGACACACTTGATCGATTGTCGTGGCAAGTGAAACTCGCCGAAGCCGAACTGCTGTACGAAAAGGATGAATACGAACAAGCCGGCCCCGCAGTGACCGAAGCACTCGCGCTCAATCCAAAGAGCGCAGACGCATGGCTGCTACTCGGTCGCATCTGGGTCGATGCACTCGAGTTTGAACGCGCAGAAGGCATCGCCGCGAGGCTGGACCTCCTCGCGAGCGAACTGAGCGCCGCACAGGCTGCGAACGACGCACAAGCCGAACCAGATGTTGCTCACGACGCGGCGCCGGACACCGCACACGATGAGCACAATGCAGACTCCTCAACAACGCCTGAAAGTGAGGCCAAAGCAGACAAACAGCCACAAGTTGATGCAGCGCCTGACACACCCCCCCCGCCTTCCCTCTACGGCTCCACAGTTCGCGCCTTGCTCCGCATGAGACAAGTCGAAGGCGCTCTCGCACTCGAAGAACTCGCGCCCGCGATCAAGTCGTTCCCCAAGAGCCGCGAGTTGCTCTCGCTGCGAGCCGCGGCGACCGCGTTGTCGTTTGACTTCGCAAAGACCGACGCGTTGCTGAACGAGTTGGACGCCCTCACACCCCAAACGCCCGAAGGCTACTTCCTCGCTGGCAAAGCAATGGCATCCTCGCGTCAGTACGAAGAAGCCGCGAAGTATCTACGTCAGGCGAACGAGCGTGCACCCGGCTGGGCGGAGCCTTTGTTCGAGCTTGGCTTGTCCGAGTTGCAAGCCGGGAACCTGGCGCAGTCGCGTGAAGCGCTGCAAAATGGACTTGCGCTGGATCGCTTCAACGTGCGCGCGTCCAACAGCGTGTCGCTGCTCAAAGAACTTGACTCGTACGAAAGCGTCGAGAGCGATCACTTCATCGTGCGCTTCAAGCCCGGCGCGGATGAAGTCATGGCAACGGAAATGCTCCCCACGCTCGAACGCATCTACGCACGCGTCACGGGCGATGCAACCGGCGGCATTCGCCACGCCCCCGAAGGCAAAACTGTTGTCGAGCTGTATCCCAATCACCGCTGGTTTGCCACTCGCATCTCAGGCCTGCCCGCTCTGCACACCTTCGCCGCGGCAACCGGACCCGTGATCGCGATGGAATCTCCACGCGATGGACCCGGTCATCTCGTCGGTCCATACGACTGGGCGAGAGTCGTGCAGCACGAATACACGCACACCGTCACGCTGAGCAGAACGAAGAATCGCCTGCCCCACTGGTTCACCGAGGCCGGCGCTGTCTATCTCGAAGACGCTCCAGTGGACTACAACGTCGTGCGCCTGCTGACGCGGGCATGGCGCACCGAAAGTTTCTTCGACTTTGACACCATCAACGTGATGTTCGCCAAGCCCAAAAAGCCCACCGACCGAACGCAGGCCTACATGCAGGGCGCGTGGATGTACGCGTACATCATTGAGAAGTTCGGCGAAGACGCCCCACTCGCGCTGATGGACCTCTACGCCGGCGGCATGCGCGAGGAAGAAGCGTTCCAAACTGTGTTGAAGACCTCTCGCACAGAGTTCTTGTCGCAGTTTTCGCTGTGGTTTGCTGACAAGCTCCGCGCCTGGGGCATGATCCCAAAGGATGGACAAAGCTCTCTCGATGAATTCGTCGAGAAGTCAAAGACTGATGAACCAACGCTCGAACTGCTTGAACAATGGAACAAAGACCAGCCCGGCAACCCATTCGTGCTTGAGCGACTGGTCGGGCTCGCCGCGGAACGCGCTGATGGGCTGAATGCGGACGACATTCCGCTGCTGGAGTCATACGCCGCAGCACGGCCCGTTGACCCGCTGCCTCACAAGCTGATGGCCAAGCTCTATCTGTCCGGAAAGGACAACCTCTCCCCCAGTGACGCGATCCCTCACCTCGAATACGTCGACGCACGCGAGCAGAACTCACCGGCGTACGCGAGCGAGCTCGCCAGGCAATACGCCGACATGCAGGACTGGACACGAGCGATCGCCAAGATCACTCGCGCGACGCAGATCTCCCCCTACGACGCCAAACTCCGCGAGCAGGCCGCGACCATCTCGATTCGCGCAGGCGACTTCAAGACCGCCGAGCGCCACATCTGGGCGCTCACCATGATCGAGCCGGATCGGGAAGTACACAAGAAGCGGCTGGACGCTGTGCGAGGGAAGATCAAGTAGTGCATACATGCAAACAGGCTCCACTCACGGAGCCTGTTTGCTTCTCTGACTTCTCTCTCATCGTTCAGCCCCACGAGTTTCGTTTGGGGCGAGCGATGTGTGTCGCTTACTGCACATTGCCGTCCATCGGCACTTCCTTCATCAGCAGGATGCGAGGCTTCTCGCCCTTGTTGACGACGTTGGACCGATCGACGATCATCAGGAACCGGCGCTGGACGCTGGGCACGAGCGGGTCGTCAGCCTCCAGACCCTCGACGTCACTGCGCTGGAAGCCCGCCGCGACAAACCACACGGCGAAGACGTCGCTGCGATTCGTGATGGTGTTCATCACGTTGTTGGCGGCGATCAACTGCTCGTCGTATTCGTTGGCGACGCCCCGGATGGCTTCGGTCGCTTCGTTGCGCGGTGCGGTATCTTCGGGCTGGCTCGCCGTCGCGGGAACCGGAACGCCTTTGTAGGGATTGTCGATGCCCGTCAGCGGATATTCAGAACGGCTTGAGTAGCCATCAAGCTCGCCGAAGCTGCTGTTGAGGCTTTCGTTGATGGACGCGGCTGGCGTCGTTGCGATGTTGAGGTTGACGTCGTTGCCCAGTTGATCAATGTTCCAGGGCGCGGCTTTCCAACGGCTGTGACGCGGATAGGTCGGGTTGTTGCCGCTGGGCCAGCGCGATAGGCTTTGGTTGGCGATGATTGCGGGTGGTGGATCGGTGAAGTTCCGGCAGCGAGCCGAGAGGATTTCAGCCGTCGAGCGCAAACCCGGTGCCCTATTGATGCCCGGGATCTGCGTGTTGCTGCCGAAGCTTGGCTGTTCGGCCAGCGCATCGCGCATGTTCTTGAAAGGATCGGCCTGAATGTTGTTGGCGTCTGGCGTCAGGAACGGGACGCCCACGGGCTGTGTGCCTGACACAGTGCCACCCCGAAGAGCCGCGCTGATCTTGATGCTCTCCATCGCGGACCGGCTCATGAGCACGGGCGTCATGTCGCGGTACGCCGCGATGCCCGCGGCGATGTCGGTGTCTTGATTGATAGGAAGAATGGGGCGCGTGCCGGGCACCGCGGCAAACCAGTTGGTATCACCCAATATCTGTGTCGTGCCGCGATTGGTGGACGGGCGCGCCGTGCCCGCACCGGCGAATGATGGCGGCACCACATATGGACGCGGAGCAAGCCCCGGCAGCGCGCGAAGCACTTCGATCGGCGCGGTGTTGATATTAACCAGACCCTGTCGCGCAACGCTCAAGCCGGCCTTGTTGTCCGCGCCGATGGCCTCTAGAGCCTGCGGATCGGTCGCGGGAGTTTCGAACTGCTCCAGAGCCATCTGCGCCGCAGGCAGGCCCGGGCCAACGGGGTACTCGGTCCCGCCGCTCGTGTCCATCACGCAGTCGAGCGCGCCGCTGGCGCTTCCCGGATCATCGATGAACGGCACGAAGCGATCGATCCACAGGTTGCCGCGATCAAACAGCAGCGTGAGCGAGCTGTCGTCGCCGGCCTGAAGTGTGTTACCAATGAGCGCGCCCGTCAATGCGCCGGGCGGCGGCTTGAGGTGGAACGGCGCGTGCGCCGGTGGCTCGCCCGCGAGTTTGTAGGGCGAGCGCAGAAGGTTGATGTCGCGCGTTTCCTGACCAGCGTACAGGTTGTTGGCCGTCGTCGCGTAGTCGCGGTTTTCATACCCAAGCGCACACGCGAGCGCTTCGCCCAGCGTCGTGTAGCGCGCGTTGTTGTCCTGGATTTCATTGAGCGCGGTCGCACGCGGCACAAAGTTGCGGCGCAGCACAAGGTTGCCGCTCTGCAACACCGCCGGCGCCTCAAGCGGCCCCACACCCAGCGGCCGCAGCAAGTCCGCGCTGCGGAGCGTCGAGACCCAGCGGGTGTAGTGACTGTCTTCGTTGAAGTCTTCTGGATTGCCAGCGCCGGCCGACGTCGCCTGACCCGCCGCGGTGCGCATGTCCACATCGCGGTAGAAGTTGTTGGACTGATTCCCGCGCTCGCGGTCCGCGTCCATCGACACCTGCGCAGTGATTTCGGCGTAGGTGAGGCGACCCGACAGCAGACGGTTCGTATCAAGGTACCGATTCAGCAACTCAAACGGCCCTGCGGCGCTCTCCGGCGTGAGGACACCGGTGACAGTCGCGTTGGGTTTCTGATCGATGGTGCCGCGGAGGGTGCGAGTTGCGAGGGTGTAGCCAAGAGAGCCGATTCTCTGCGGAGACGATGAGAGAACAGTCGTTTGCGCCGGAGTAAGCCCCTCCATCGACACATCGTTAAGGACTTGATCGACGCGTGATGTCGATCCCAAGCGATAGCCATGCAAGTAGCCAAGCATGACGCGAAGATTCTTTGTTCCACCGTCCCACACGTTGGAGTCGCTAGGCCCCAGACTCCCGTCTTCAAAGTTGCTGCTGGAAACTTCGTACGTGCCGTCAAACGTTTCCTGGCGGACGGCCTGCTTGTAGTCGGCCCAGAACTTTGATTCTGAAACAAGATTCCAGGACTTCACAAGGTTGAGCGGATTGTCTCCGGCGAGTGGCGGCGCGCCCGAATCTTCCCAGTACTTGGCCTCAAGGCAGAATGCGGGGAGAATGTCCTCGGGCACGCTGTAGAGAAACTCGTAGCCAGTGACAGCCGCATTGCCAACAAGCATGTTTTCCGCGGCTCGCGGGTCAGACGGACGACGGACGGAAGACCAGAGTGCAACGGAATAGCCCCGCTTGTCGGCATCAGCATTTGGGTTTGATGAATTGGTATTGGTGCCAGCGACTTCGATCGGTGCGTTTGTCCATAAACCAGGCTGGTTCACGTCCGTGTTTCGGAGAGCGACGCTCATGTCCAGTCGCGTGGGGATGCGCAGACGGTCCTGCATTTGATCATTGCGGTAGTCGTTAGCACCTTGAATCCACAAGCCTCCCGGCGCGAGCGGTCGGCGGATTGAGGGAACTTCCGCAGCGATTCCAGGCGTCTGGGCCCAATCGGTGTTCAAGTCCTGCAAAACTGCGCCCGAAACCTGAGTCCATTCGCTTTCAAGCATTGAGCCAGCAGAATTGTTCGGTATCTGACGAACCGTGCGCCAAAGCGTCACAGTGCGCTGCGCACGCGCTTCGTCCGGGGCGATTGTGTCGTCGCGGTTGAGGTCGACCCCTGCCTCGGTCGGAATGGGGTTTACATACGCACGCAGGTCTTGCAACCCGGAGTCGGTGAAGCCATCGGGGGGATTCGGGAAGTTGGGGTTGGTCACCTGATCCTTTGGATCCCAGATCATCGGAATCCAGTACGCACCGTTCGGGTTGAAGATGTCGGATGCGAATTCCTTATAGACCTGATTGCCGTTGCTGTCTCGCACTGCGCCGGCGGCGATCTGCTTCTCGATGACACGCTTGATAAACGCGCCCTGATCGATGTATGGCTTTCCATCCACCAACCCGTCGCCGTTCGACGTCGGCGTCACCAAAACGTTCGCGATGCCGAACGTTGAGTCTGATGCTTCCGCAAACTCAAGACGACTGAGAATGCGGTGCGGTGCTTCGCTCAGCGCATACGCGACAATCGTCTTACCGGCGGGGACGCGGATCGGGTTGAGCGTAATGGAAATCTGACCGGGGTTTGTCGTCGTGGTGGCGTACGTGCCCTTGTAGAAAGTCGCTTCCTGGCCGCTGGCGGCAACGGGCACCAGAACATCGGGACGGTCGTAGTCGCGGTATTGACGAACCTCGGGGTCGATGCCGGATTGAGGACCACCGCCTGGCAACGGTGCTTCTTGGCCCAAGTTCAGCTGCTCGTTGAGCGACATGAGCATGTACGTGCGAGAACCAAAGCGAAGATAGTTGAAGTCGCTGATGTGATCGGCTCGAACCGTGCCGTCAAGAAACGCGTCGGTGTTCACGGCGATCTGATCGCCCCGGCCAAACGCGCCAATGACGCCCTGGCCAGCGCCGGGGTTGCCAGCGTTCCAGTTTGCCGTGGAAAGCACATCGGGATATCCGGCGAGGTTCGAGAGCGTGAGATTACCGACGCTCCAGCGACCCGTACGGGAGAAGATCGGAAGCAGGTCGGCGCGGAAGGGGAAGTTGACGTCGGTGTTGGGATAGATGCCGGGGGACGGATAGCGCGTGACTGAGGAATCAACAACAAGCTGGAGCGGCGAGTCGGGCAGGAGCGGCTCGTTCACGCCGACAACGCTGTTTGGCGGAACATCGCTGAACATTGGCGTGCCGAGAATGACATCACGATCGAACGGATTCGTCAACTTGAACGCGACGAGCTTGAAGAGCACTTCGGTGTTGTTTGTGCGCGAGCCGTCGAAAATGACGTTCGCGCCCAGAGGTGCCTGGCCCGTGCCTGGGTCTGCGATGACGTTGGGCTCGGAGAGTTTGACCGTGTCGTCGTTAACGGAGCCGGCGAATCCCGCGTTATAGCCGTTTGCGCCCGGTTCGCCATAATTGTCAAAGTAAACCGTCATCGTCGTCACCTGCGTCACAAACACCTGCGGCTCGATGCCGATGATGTTCACGGCGGGCGTGATGACCTGATCATTTTCAGGAGCGAGCTTGCCCACGCCGCTGATGTCGAGGTTGTCGAGAGCGGTTGGGAGGCTGGTACCCGGCTGCTCGATGTCTCGCTCGGCTTGCCACGTCGGGAACATCGCGCCCAGCGCGTCGGGTTGGCCGGGGGCACTTGCGGCGTTGTTGTCTTCGTCACGGGTGAGTTCGTCGAGCCTCTCGACGATGTCCGCGCGCTGAAGGAGCGGATTGGCGCCCTCTTCCGCGAGAATCAACGTGCGGATGGTCGGCTTGTTGCGAGGGTCGCTCACGCCGGGGCGGACGGGCTGAAGCTGGCTCGGCAATTGGCCCGCGCCGTTGCCGATGCTCTGGTTGTACGCCTGGGGCCCCGCCATGAGCGGCGCGGGAGTTGGGCCGTCGGCGAGGTCAACCATATTGACAGCCATCGTGCCCGCAGTGAGGAACGCGAGCTCGGCACCGCGATAGCCGTAGAACAGCGTGCGGAGGCGATCAAAGTCGTTGTTGTTGCGGTCCCACGTTGCATCCAGCGACGAGTACGGCGCAAGCCCCTCGACATAGCCCTCGAAGAAAATCCTCGCCGCGGACTCGGCGCTTTCAATCTTGGGCGGAAGGCCATCCACAGTGAGACCGTCGGCGGGACGCGGCGGGAGGTCCAAGACCTCGCGCGCATTGATCTTCACCTCGCCCTGCGAGATTGAATTCGTCGACACATTCTCACTCACGGCGTACTCGGTGTTGCCATCACGCACCATTGCGCTGACAGACGCGACATTGCGCAGAGGACGGCTGCCGCTGATCGTGGTGATAAGGTGGCGCGGGTCCGTGTTCAGGCGGCGCAGCGCGTTGCGCATGGGGCTGTCGTCGAGCCCTACCACACCGGGCTGAGCGTCGGTGATGGGGTCGTAGGTCTGCGTTTCATCGTCAAGCCCGCGGTTGGAGCGGAGGATGTCGACCCTGTCTTCAAAGGTGCCCGCCGTGGAGAGGCCGTTGATGGTGCGGTCGCGCGCGCCCATTGTGATTTCGAGGGGCGTGGTCACGGCGGGGTTGTTTGCTGTTCGCCGCTCGAGCAGTTCGGCCTGATCGTCAATTCCGAAACGCAGCTTCGCGGAGTCGCGGACAGCGAGCGCGTCAGTTGTGGTGTTCCAGAGCTTGCGGGACTGCGCAAGATACTTGACGGTGCGGCGCGAGGACCAGTCAAGCCAGCCGTGGTGCTGACCCTCGGGCGTGCGCCCGAAGGAGGGCGTCGCGAGGATGACGCCTGAGGTCGGGCTTTGCAACCACGGACGCGTCGGGAACATCATGGTCTGCCACGGACGCTGGCCCATCGCATCAAGGTTGTTGTTGAGCCCGACAGCGAGTTCGGAGTCCGCGAAGTTGAGGAAACTTGAAACGGGCCGATTTGTGAGAGTGGAGGTAAAGTCCTGCTGCTCGCGCAGCTCGTTGATGAAGCTCTGCGAGCTGTCGCCCAAGGGGTCAAGACCCAGCACGATGCCAGTCTGGTTGGCGAGGCGCAGGCTCGCGTACGCCATCGCGCCCGAAAGCATCGCCTTTCTTTCGTCGTAGTTTGCGTAGTCGCCGCCCGCCGCGCCGGGAATCAATTCATACGCGGCACTGTCGGTGCTTGCGGGGTTGGGCTTGTAGTTGGCGAACGAATCGACCTGCATGAGGATTCGCCGAAGGTCAATGTCAGCAGGCGTCATGCCCAAAGGCATGATGAAGTTGCGGTTCAGTTCGTTGAAGGCAGTGCCCCGATAGAACGAGTAGGTTTCCGCCGGGGACGACGCGAGGTCGCCCGCGAAGTTCACGTTGAGGAGGCCCGAAAGGTCCACGATGCGGCTGGCGAAGAACCAGCGCATGTTGCCGGAAAACTGCGGCAGAACCATGTCCTCGGGGAGCGTCGTGCCCACGGCCATTTCCCACCAGCGGCTGTCGAGCATGCCGTCGCCGTCCGCGTCGGCCCATTGCAGAAGCTTGAAGTCCGGGCTTGCGGGATTTTCGGTGGTGTTGGCGAGTGCGCCCGGGTCCGTTGAGACGCGTGCTGGCCGGAACGCGCCACGCTGGCGCATGGTCCAGAAGAACGGAGCATCATCCCTACCCGGAATCGTGCCGTTGGCCGCGGCTGGCGGATTAAAGTCCCAATCGGTCAGTGTGGTTGCGTCGAACTCAAGACCGTTGGTGTCTACGAGTTCAAGGAGTGACTTGCCATACCCGATGCCAGCGGGGCCGCCGGGCGTCAGCGGCGCTGTTGAGTTGTGCTCGGCGTCAAAGTTGTTGCGAAGGTTGTTGAGGTTGACAAACAAGCCGTCGGGCGCGATGTTGGTGATGGAATACCAGTCGAGCTTCTGCATGTACGGAGCATCAGCGTCGAGGGTGAAGTTGGCCTCGTTGAGTGAGTTGCGATTCTGCGTGCTTGCGTTGAAGTTGAGGAACGTCGGCGAGGTGGAAGCGAGATGGGGGTCAGACGCAAACAAGCGGAACGCGGCGTAGTCGCCATCAAAGGAAAAGTCCTGGCGCAGCGTCGGGTCATTGACATCGCTGAAGGAACTGATGAACCAGTCATGCAGCCCGCCCCAAGGCGTGAACACCAGCCGAGCATCCTGCACCGTGCCAATCGTGGAGCGATCGGAGGTGAGCATGTACGCGCCGTATTGCGTGTCCGGGTTGGTCGGATCATTCGCAACGCCCGGGGCGTCATCGGTCTCGCGACGGAGCGTGGCCTCCGGGTCGGAGTTCGGGATTTCGAGGCCGGTGATTGGGTCCTTCGGAGAGTTGAGCGAACCGTCCAGTGTGAACGAGAAAAGGTCACGCGAGAGCACTTCGCTGGTGTAATCGGCGATCGCGGCGGGAACATCGTCCATCTGCTCGCGCTTGATCACAGCAGACTTGGTCCGCGAGTCCTGATTGCCCAGCGCAACATAGACGATGGTGATCACAGCAAGCAGCGCGAGTGTGCCGATGACGAGGACGAGGAACGACCCCTGGCGCGCGTGGCGAATGCTGTACCCGGCGGGCGAGCCGGCAATGGTGCGCAAGCAGCCAGCTTGCGTGGTGCGGGCGAGTTGGGAATTGAGTTGCGTGTTCATGACTGTCCTAATGCGTTCGACGGATGATCAATCTAAAGAGAAACGATGCATCCGAATTTATCTGCCCGTATTTCTGCCCAAGGTCTGCCCAAGGTGTTCAAACTCTGCCCTGTGTTCCTGCGATGGTCTGGAAGAGTGCTTGTCAGCGGATCGCTCATCTAGCCTGGTCGTCGGGCACGTCAAAGACATACTCAAACGTGCTCTCAATGCTCGGATCGACAGGGTCTGCGATGGTGACGCGCACGCGGATCATCGTGGGCCAGATCCACCGGCGCGACGAAGGCGAGGGGTTCGGCTCCATTTCGCCCGGGTCTACAACGTTGGGGTTGTCGAGGTCGGCCCACACCGTCGGATCTGATGTAATTTCGCCAGGCTCGATCGTTCCATTGCGGTTGACGTCCATTGAATACGTTGGATCGACGTAGCCAAAGAACGACGACACACTCAGCGGATAGTCGTCACTGCCCGGGTCGCGGTAGCGCAGGGCGTTGGCGTTGTAGCCATAGATGAGTCGCTCGGTGTACGGGTACGCACTGCGCCCGCCCTTGCGATCAGCAGGATTGCTGCTCGCGGAGTCGCCAGACACATACACGCGCGAGTTGATCGAAGGATTGCCGCACGGGCTGACGTATTCGTAGAACCCGCACGTCGTCTGAGGGCCATACCAGACTACATCTCCAACGTTCGCCGTCGACGCGCCAAGCGTCCAGTCAACAGCGAACTCGCTGCACCCGACAACAAGGTTCGACGCGGCGAGCGCAAGCCGATCCGCCTGCTGATAAAACGCTGCGCGGGCCGCGGCAGGGGTCGGCGTCGGTGCGGGACGAAGCTTGTCGAGCAAGTCGGGAGCGAACTCCTCGCAGCGAATGCGAACGCCGCGGTCTTCATCCTGGTATTCATAGTCCGGCGCGGCGAAGTCGCCTTCCGAGGGTGTGTTGGCAAGATCGCCGTGAACGCTCGCTCGCGTCGGGAAGGCGTTGTCCATCCATGCGTGCATGTAGTCGATGGCTTCCCAACTGAGGAAGTCGGGGCGCTGATCGGGCGTGTCCCAGTCCGCCGGATTTGGCCCGCGATAAGGAAGCGCGCCGCCGAAGTTGCCAAACTCCTGCGTTGAAGGCAGAAATGTGCCGTTGGGGTTGATGAGGCCGTTGTTGATGAAGTTGCCCGGGATCCGTGCGAGGAGCGGGTTGATTGCGGCGTCCGTGTTCGCGTAACCAGTCACGAAGGACTTGATCTCAGCAAGTGAAGTCGTGGCGATGTCAACAATGCCGGAGGAAAGCAGTGGGCCGCCGGTGCTTGGGATGTAATTGCCGGCGTTGCCGGTCACAAACCACAGGTGAGTGTCCGGCGTCGCATAGGAGTTGGTGATGCTCGTGTCGAAGTCCGGCGTGAAGAGGCGATTGAGCGAGCGAAATACACTCGGCGCGGCGGGCTGCCCGGCGACCTGACAGTCATAGTCCTTGAGGTGCGCATCGAGCGGATCGGTAAACTCAAACGCGGCTTGACGGTTTTGAGCGGTGAGCGTGGGCGGAATCAGCAGCGTCTGCTTGCGCAGCAGAATCCACTTGCTCGCGTAGACGTTGGGGTTGGCTTCTTCGTCAGGCTGGAGCGGATCTTCGTGATAGCCAAGCAGGTGCTTGGCGTTTGGATTGACGACGTTGCGCGCAATGGAGTTGGTCTCGTTGACCTTGGGGTTGGAGTACGGACGCGTGTTCGTGTCAACCTCGTCGGCCTCGGGATTCATGCGCATCCCGTGCCCGTAGTAGATCATCGACTCTTTGCTCGTGGGCTGCGCCCACCCGGTCTGACCCATCGCGACGCGTGCGCTCTTGGCCTCGCCACGGGAGAAGAAGAGAACTTCGTCAATGCGCCGCGCCCGCCATTCGTCGGACGGGCGATCGCCGTTCGCGCGGGGCTGGTCCTCGTACAGCGGGATGTCGTCAGCGCCGACAGTTGCCCGCGGCGTACCAAGAATTGAAGGATCGCCCGGCTCAAACTGACCATCTCCATCGCCATCCGCAAACTGCTGACGGATGGCAAGGAAGCCATCGCGCGTCATGCGCATAAAGTCGCGCCGGAGTTGCTGCTCCAAAAGGCGACCATACTGGTTGACGCGCGACACACGCCGCCCCGCCGTAACGGTCTTGCCAACCGAATCAAAGATCGCGGCAAGGCCCGTTGCAATGATCGCGACAGCCGCGACCGCGACAAGCACTTCGAGGAGCGTGAAGCCGCGATTGGGTGCGTTGATTGATCTGCGGACTCGGGGGGTTCTGATGTGAAAACGGTTCATGCGTGAGACTTTCTTCTGCCCGGGTTTGACGGGTTTCAAACTGGAGGGCGGGGTTAGCGCACGGTCACATCAAAGACTTCGACGGCGACTGGTATCTGCGGCGTAAACCAGATCGGATACCCCACGCCATCCTCGCCCTCCGTGTCGCGCACGAACGGCGGATCAACCGTGATCGTGAGCGCGTTAGGCGGCGTCGAATCGCCATCCTCGAAGACGCGCGTCACAACGTGGACGGTGCCGGACTTGCTCACCAGCTTCTGGCCCACCTGAGCGATCATCTGACGGCGCGACTCTGCAAAGTTGTCGTTCGGGAAGCTGACAGGGATGTCCGCATCGGTTGCGGTGTTTGTGCCGCCCTGCTGCGCCGGGAAAGCCATGTTCGAGAACAAAATCGGCGAGTACACCCGCGCTCCGCGCGACGCGGGTTCGCCCGAATCCGCAGCCGCACCGACCGGAAGCGTGATCTCCGTATTGTCACGATCAGCAAACATGTCGGCAAGCGTCTGGCCCGGGCGCTTGCGGATGCTGCCGTCGATCCTGCGGACAAACACCGCGGCGGAAATCGTGTCGCCATCGCGCGGCCGATCCGGCGTCGCAACATTGCGACGGAGCATGAAGTCCCAGACATATCGAGGCTCGGGCTGAGCAACTCGCGGACGCTCGATCGGCGTGCCGTTCTCAGGCGTGACATCGAGCGAGACCGACGGGATGAGGCGGTCGGTCACGGGAATCGTGTAGATCGCCTGATACGTCTGGCTGCCGTAGTTGTAATCGGCGTAGATCGCAAGATCGCCGTTCTGCTGAAGTTGAATGGGGCTGTTAAGGCCGGCCCAATCGCCGTCAGGGAGCGGAATCGTCCACCTGCCGTCCATGCCGAACGCAGTATTGGTCGGAATGGCGGGCTGCGTCGCGCGAATCGCGCGAAGCAACCCGGGCGGCGGCTTGGTTGGCTCGTATGACGCAACTTCAACTTGGCGCGCCGTCATCGCCATCGAAGACCGCATGTACGCCTTCGCACTCTCAACCAGCGTCTCCCCCTCGATGGCATCGCTCGCCTGGCGCTGTTGAATGACAACCGCGGGAAACACAGCAGCGAGCCCCAGCAGGCCCAAGCCCAGCACGATGATGCCGATGAGCACTTCGATGAGGGTGAAGGCCGGGCGGACTCGGGGGGCGGATTGTGATTGCGTGAACTGTTTCATATGACGGACTCCAACAAACGTGTCTGCCCAAACTACTGCCCTGCATTGATACTTCCGAAACGGTTGAGACTGCTTCGAGACTGCTTCTACTTGATTCCGGCGAGCGTCGCTCCGCTCGGCTGCC
Organism: uncultured Phycisphaeraceae bacterium; assembly: GCA_964516725.1. Taxonomy (GTDB): domain Bacteria; phylum Planctomycetota; class Phycisphaerae; order Phycisphaerales; family UBA1924; genus BJHL01. Next base: position 2,258 of record CAZEZV010000010.1, on the reverse strand, counting down.
CCGTGCTTTCCGAACCCGCGTCCACTTCCTGCAACTGCCCCGCGTATCGCGACATGGTGTACACGCGCGCCTCCAGCGAAATCTGCTCGCCCCACGTGTCGGGCGTTGAGGTGATGTACTGCGCAATGCGGGTCATGACTTCGGCTTCAATCGTTGAAGTGCCTGCGGGGAAGGTGGCGAGCGAGGCGTCAAGCGGAAGGTCTTGCGGCGGCTGGTTCGCGGCGACACGACGATACATCGACGACGTATCGCGGTTCAGTCCTCGCAGACCAATCGCGGACGCAAGCCGCCGCTCGTCAGTAAGAGCCACAGTCAGAATTGGCCGAGCGAGAATCATGTCGGTCGACCGATTGCCCAGCAACGTCTGGATCGCTACATCGGGCGACGCAACGCCAATGACGTTCGCAAGCCGCTGCCTACCGCCCGGCGAGAGCGCACGAGTGACGGCCATCGCTGGGTCTTCCTGTTGCTCGATGTCGAACATCGCAAAGGGCGAAGCAGCGTCAAACCGGTACGGAGCTTCCTGTGAATCCAGCACGAGGAACGGATCGGTGTTCCCAAACACAACCTCACCCGTCTGCGCTTCGAATCGCACGCAGAACGTCTGACGGCGCCAGCCGAGTTCCTCCATGTTGACGGGTGTGAGCGCTGCGGTGTACAAGCCTTCGCTGTCTCGCAACAGAACATCGGTCTCCGGAAAAACCCACAAGCCCGTGTCTGCAAGTTGATTCGTGGGGTCAGCCTCCGCGATCCACTCATACCACCCATGCTCGCGCAGATTCGCATCAACAGACGCCTTGCTGAACGATCCCGCCGGCGCGAACCCGCGAATCGTCCAGTTGCGAGGCATCACGATGGGCTCGATCTCGGGAACAGGCACAAAGACCTCGTAATCCTGAGCAGGGTCAGAACTCAGCGCATTGTTCCACACGCGAGCAAGACCTTCGGCGTTGTCAGCCGGAAGAACCCCAACCTTCACGCACGGCTGAATGATCGCCCGCCCATCACGAAAGTAGAACACCGCAGCCGCGTCCCCGCCCTTGCTGCGAATCGCCGCATCCCGAGCCGCAGTCATGCCGACTCGAAGCTGGTTCTCAGCAAGCGCCCGTTCGCTCGAATATGCAACGCTTGAAATAACCGCGACAGCAATGCCCAGCAGCAGCACAAGAATGCCGGCAACAATGAGAACTTCCAAAACAGTGAAGCCGCGGCGCGATGCGTGCCTGATCAATGGGCTGGGGTTGGACGTGCGGGCGTGATGCAAGTAAGTCATGGGGTGTTGCTCAAACTCTGCCGCTGGTGTTCTGCCACTGCTTTTTCCTCTGCTGTACACGTTGCCTCGTAGATCAATCTTCAGTCCCAAGCCGCACGATGTTGTCCCTCGCGGCGAGCAAGCGAAGCTTCTGGATTTCCGCGTTGCCCGAGGGAGGCGACTTGCCCAACGTCTGCGCGATGTACTCGATGTTTTCATCGCCAAAGCACTTGTCAGGTCCAGCGGCGACGATCGCCCACGTTGCCGTGCGAAGCAGTTGATTGGTCTTGGGGTTGCGCTCGTCGGGCACGATCGGGTCGTTCGCCGCGCCATCCGGCACGCGCCCGATGATCCGCGGGATTTCCATGAACACGTCCGGATCGGTGTTCGCAGGCGGATTGGACTTGGGAATCCAGTAGTAGTAACGAATGGGCACGCCATTGCGATCACGCACAGTGACGTCTCGCCCCGCCGGATCGGTCGTCGTGTCCGTCTCAACCTTGACACTCTTGCCGCTCGCTTCGACATAGGGCCCAAACGTCTTGCCCTGCCGCTTGCGATCCGCAGCATTGGGCTTGCGCATGGATTCCGGAACATCAAAGAAGCCGCGCTTCTCAGGCTTGTACATGCCCGCGCCGACAACGCCGTCAATCGGCACGTCGGTCAGCGAGGCGTTGAAGGCGTATTCGAGCTGTCCCGCCGCGTAGTACCCCAGCGTGAGCTGGCTGAAACGGTTGTCGCGTAGATAGTTGGCGGGAATGGGAGGTATGTAGGATGGACCATTGCCCTTGAAGAACTCGGCGTCAGACGCTCTGGTGTAGACCTCAATACGGTTGCGCGCGGGGTCTGTGCCAACTGGCGGAACCACGACAATCACCGGGGTGAAGTCAAGATCCGCCGGAACTTGGCGGACGACAGCCTGCTCATACGCGACACCCTGGGCGAATTCCTTCACCACCGGCGGCAAAAACCCAACTTCCTGCTTGAACTGCTTCACGCCTGCATA